>CASEPH010000001.1 GCA_949289625.1 uncultured Clostridia bacterium
CAGCCCGGCGGAAACATATTTTAAAAAAATCTGGCCATTCTCATTAAGAATCAAGGTGTTGGATTTCCGATCAAAGAGCTTGACTTCCAATTCTGCTTCCAGTCTGCTGATGGAACGGCTCAGGGCAGGCTGGGTGATATATAGCTTGTGGGAAGCTTTTGTGATATTTTCCGTTTCTGCAACGGTGATAAACTGATGCAGTTGGTTGAGATCCATAGGGCATTTCCTGCCTTTTTCTGTGGTATTGCTTTTATCATAACATGGTTCTGAACTTGGCGCAAGTGGGACTATGCTCCAAAGGGTATGCAGTATTGCACAAACGGCATTGGATAGTCGCTTTTGCCTCCACTATAATGATAACATGCTTTGCGGCAGATCTCAAATAGGCCGCTGCACAGGAACCGCCTTCTTGGCCGGGCAAACAGAATGGCGAGGAGGCAACCGATCAAATTTCTATGATTAGGAGGACAAGCAAATGAAAAAGTTGTTGGCTTTGCTGCTTTCTGCGGTTATGCTGCTCTCTTTTGTGGCTTGCGGAACCGAGGAAAGCAGCAGCGCTGTTTCCACGGAGCCCTCGGCCCAGGAGACCACGGCTGCGAATACAGCAACAACGGAAAACGCTGAGGAAAATACCACGGCTGCAGAATCTGCAGTAGAATCGGCGGACAGCGCCATAGAAGCAGTGGAAGGGGAGGAAACGCCTCTGACTTCGATTTTAGCGGACATGGATCCGGTGGAACTGCCCATTTCGGAGGATGAGCCCCTCTATGAAATCTGGATGGCTGCTCCGGGTACCGTATCCCAGGCGGAAGATCTGGCCAGTGATAATGAGACCTACGCAGAACTGCAGAAACGCACCGGTGTCAAAATTACATTTTTGATGGCTAACTTCTTTGCTCAGATGGATCAGTTCAATTTGATGGCTGCATCCGGCGATTTCCCAGCTGTAATGAATGGTGCTGCCACCCTATACAGCGCAGGTCCTGATGCGGCGCTGGAAGAAGACATCTTCATCAATCTGCTGGACTATGCGGAGTATATGCCGCACTATGAAGCGCTGATCAATTCCAGAGAGGGCCTCTTTGATGATGTGGCTACTCCCGAAGGCAACCTGGTGGGATTCTACAGCCTGTACGACTATGACAAATATGGCCTGGGCGATAAAGGCTATCTGATTCGCCAGGACTGGCTGGATGATCTGGGAATGGATATGCCCAAGACCTATGATGAACTGCATGATGTGCTGACTGCCTTTAAGGATGAAAAGGGCGCTGACTCTGCCTTTGTACTGCCCGTCAGTGGAACGAACGACTTTGTGCTAGGTGGATTTGGCGTGGGTGCAACTTTCTATGTGGAGGATGATACCATTAAGTTTGGTCCCATGGAAGAGGGCTTCAAGGAATATCTCCAGCTCATGAACCAGTGGTACTCCGAGGGGCTGATGTATAATGACTTCTATAACTATGCTAATGAGATTATGTTTGATGGTACCGATATGATTGGTTCTGGTCAGGTGGCGCTGTATTACAACGAGACTGGTACCATGACCGCGTATGCGGAGTATGCAAACGATCCGAATTTCCTGGTCAGTGCTATTGCCCCTGTGGGGAAGAGCGAAGAGGAACCCATTTACATGACGGAGTTCACCCCCACCTATGTGGATAACTGCCGCTGGAGCATTACCACCAACTGTGAGGATCCTGAGATCATGATTCAAGTGGCGGACTACCTGTACACGGAAGAGGGCATTCTTTTGGCCAACTATGGTGTTGAGGGTGTAACCTTTGAATACAACGCCGAAGGAAAACCGCAGTTTACAGATCTGATCATGAACAACCCGGACGGATATGCATATAGAGATGCTGTTGCCCTCCATGTCATTGACGGTGCTGGCACGGTGTATGATGCGCTCCGTGGTGCTTCCGGTTACACGGATCTCCAGCTGTCCTCCTGGGACGACTGGACCGATGCCAACCTGGATTACTCCAGGCGCTGCCCAGCAAGGAAATGCTGAATGTGGATGAAAAGTCCGAGTATGCATCCATCTATTCTGACATTCAGACCTTCCTGGAGGAAGCGATCATCAAGTACATCATTGGTGATTTCAGCTTTGACAACTATGAGACGGAGTTCATCGGACAACAGGAAGCCATGAATATCCAGAGATGCATTGAGCTGTATCAGCAGGCCTACGATCGGTATATGGAAACCCATAGCTAAAAAACAGACTGAGTCCTCCGGCAAGAGGCCGGAGGACTCAGTTCAGCTTGTCAAATAATCACTTTAAATAAGCCGCCTGACAATGGGTCAGGCGGCTTGATGTTTTTTATTACAGATTCATTGCGGTATAGTAGCCTTCCCGGATGGCGTCACCCATCTTCCGGGCAGCGGAACAGTCGCCGATGGTATAGAACTCTGGAACAGTTGATTTCTGAAGTTCATTCACCAATGCGGTTCTGGGCTTCATGCCGGCGGAGAGGATCACGCTGTCCGCAGGAAGAAGCATTTCCTCCTGACCCTCCGGCTGGACCCAAACACCTTCGTCAGTGATCCGCTTGCAGGCGGTGGAGGTCATGACCTTGACGCCCTGCATACCAACCCGAAGCGCATTGGACTGAGCCTGGCCGCAGCCATTGGCAATACCGGGCAGCATCTCTACCACGGTGACGTCCTTGCCGGCGATCTGCAATTCCGCAGCAGACTCGCAGCCAATGAGACCACCACCAATGACAACCACCTTGTCGCCGTAGTTTTGCTCTGCGTAGTGCATGGTGGCGCCCACGATGACCTTGGGATTGTCCAGACCGGGAATAGGGGGGCGGGCCGGATCCGCACCAACGGCCACGATCAATACATCGGGCTTCATTTCGTTTACATAATCCGCTGTGACCTGGGTGTTCAAACGGACCTCCACGGTGGATTCCGCCAAACGGCGTTCCATCTGGTGACGCCAATAGGCCATATCCCGCTTGAAGTACACATGATCGGCAAAACGAATCGCGCCGCCCAGTTCGTTCCCTTTTTCACAGAGGGTTACTTTATGTCCACGCTTGGCCGCAGTCCAGGCTGCCATCATGCCACCGGGACCACCGCCTACGATCAGCACGTTTTTCTTTTTCTCTGGGGCTGCCGGAAGGGGCAGACGATCCTCAAAGCCCACCTCGGGGTTCAGGGTGCACAGGAACCAGTTCTTAGCGAAGAGCCGGTTGTGGCACTCATTGCACCGGAGACAGCGGTTGCAGTCGTCAAAACGGCCGGCGGCCAGTTTGTTGGGCATTTCCGGCTCACAGATCAGGCCGCGGCCCATAAGAATCAGATCCGCTTTGCCGTCGGCAATGGTCTTTTCCATCATGTCCGGTTCGTTGATGCCAGCCACGGTGGAGACAGGAATGTCCACCACCGACTTGATGGCGGCGGCAAAGTCCACATTGCAGCCCTTCTCCATAAATACGCCGGGAGACATGCGGGCAGTGGCGTCGGGATGGAAAATACCGCCGGTGGACACTTGGATCATATCCACATAGGGGGCCAGCATCTTGGCGATCTCCTTGCCCTCGTCAATGTGGTAGCCGCCCTCAATAATTTCGTCGCCGGTCATACGCATGTCGATGGGGAAGTTCTTGCCCACCTTTTTCCGAATGTTTTCCAGACACATAATGGGGAAACGGCAGCGATTCTCCAGGCTTCCGCCGTATTTGTCCGTCCGATGGTTCGTTCGGGGGGACAGGAACTGATGGATGAGCCAGCCGTGGCCGGCATGGAACTGCACCATATCAAAGCCGGCGTTTTTAAGGACTAGAGCAGCGTCGCCGAAATCCTCCGCCACCTGGAGCATATCCTCCTCCGTCATCTCCCGAACGGCAACGCCGCTGGGCTTGACATAGGCCGAAGCACTCATGGGCTGATTGCCGAAATTGTTTTCCGGAATACAGAGGGCTCCTGCATGGCTCATTTCTATGGAAATTTTGGCGCCCCAGCGATGTACGGCCTCCGCCAGATCGCAGAGGGAGAAAAAGGCGCCGGGATCTGTAATGCGCAGCATAAAGGACTCGGAGGAACCGGTTTCACGGGATACACAGGCCTCTCCCATAGTGATGAGGGCTACGCCACCCTTGGCGAATTTTTCATTGAATGCAATGGTGCGATGGGTAAAACCGCCGTTGTGATCTACCTCCCGAAGATTCATGGGAGCCAGACAGATGCGGTTTTTCAGGGTGACGGGTCCAATTTTGATGGGACTGAGCAAATTAGGATAGTAGGGGTTCATAAGGATCACTCCAATCAATTGTCATTTTGATAGGTGTATAGATAGCGAATGGGCGAAGCAGTCTACACACCTATCATAAGAAACACCCTGACAGAAGTCAACAGAAAAAACTGCTGGAAATCAAAAAGAAAATGAGGATACAGGAAAAGGACTGTCAAGGTGGGGGCCAAGCATTGGCACAAGGGAAGGAAATGAGGTAAGGTAAGCAAATCCTCCTTTTGTGGTTTACGCATATATGGTAACAATAAAAAAAGTCAAATACAAATGCCAAAGGAGAATGGAGGTATACCATATATGTAATGGACTTTAAATTGTATCTGGGGGTCAAACAATGGGGGCGAGGAGAATACAAGTTCGATACCATGCAAGGTAAGGTGGCCTATAGACGCAGAAGATGGGCTTTTTGAATGCTGTGCATCAGATCTTTGATGGTGACGGCTGCTTTTTCGTTGCAAATACAAACCACTTCTGCGTGTGCTTCTGGAAAGGGAATATCCCAGAAGCGAAGATGTGGGCTTTCGTGCCCGTCAAAGACCTTGGTCAACAGAGAAAAACCTTCTCCCAATTCCAGATGTACCAGTAGCGTGCTGATGTCCGGACAAAGCAGCACCTGATTGTACGGAATCTTTTTACCCCATTGCTCAACGCCCTCCATCAGGGTGTCGTTGGGGAGAATCAATTGCGTATAGCTGCCCAGATCCTCCAGGGCCAGAGGCTCCTGCTGCGATAAGGGACATCGGTCGGAGTATACTGCCTGAAATTGCTTTTGCTCCAGTACGACGGTTTGAACGCCTGGCCAGAGATTCCAGTCGTTGGAGGTGGTAACGCAGAAATCCAGTTCGCTGTCAATGAGCTGATTGCGCAGAGCTACGAAATCCATCAGCCGAATGTCGATTCTGGTGTTGGGACAAATATGATATAAATAGTCTGTGATGGGTAAAATAATGTCTTTTCGGGAAAGCGCGGACAAAAAGCCTACGCGCAGCAGGTCCTTGCCGGACAGGGCGATGTCCCTTGCTCGCCGAATGCTGCTGCTCAGCTGCCGGTTGATGTGGGAGAAGTCGTCCCGCAGAATGCTTCCGGCAGGGGTCAGCACCACCTGCCGGGTAGTGCGGTAGAACAGCGGAAAACCCAGTTCCTCCTCCAGCGCGTCAATCTGCTTGCTCACTGCCTGCTGGCTGATGTAGAGATTTTTGGCGGCGGTGGTGAAGCTCAGACAGTTGGCCACCTCCAAAAAACAACGAAGCCGCTGATATAACATAACACCCATCCCTTCCGGTACATTGAAAACGGCGGACCCTGGTCAAGTGCGCCAGTGCAACTGGAACAAACGCTGTCTTCAGTATAATACAGGACAGTAGGATTTACAACGCATGATTGGGAACGAAGGAGAAAAACACGTCGTTTGTTCAGAAGGTGCGGAGCGTTCCCGGGGATGAAAAAAACTGTCGTACCTCTTTCCAGCGCATAAAATCACGCTTTTCAATACCCGTTCATTCTTTTCAAATGCGTCGAAAAGCCCGGTAGATGCCTTTGTCATGAAAATGTGGGTTCTTGACCTTTCCCTGTGCCGTGATACATTGGAATCAGAAGTATAGGGGCTTTACGTCCTTATCCACAGTGAAATAAAGGAGGAATTCCGCTTGAGCAAACAGTATACAGCACAGGAAATGGCCGACCGGTGTCTGATCATCCGAGAGGTACAGAACGTGGTGGGTAAAGTGGCGCACTGCGATATGCTCTCAGACTATGATCTGGTGTATCCTCA
>CASEPH010000002.1 GCA_949289625.1 uncultured Clostridia bacterium
GTCCTTCCTCAACATGCCCATCCTGCGGTACAGCAACGAGATCCGCAGCGCTGTCCTGATGATCCACGGGGAGAAGGCCCACTCCTGCTATTTCAGCCGAGATGCCTTTGCAGACATGGTCCGGGATAATCCAAAAACCGACAACAAGGAGCTGCTGATCATCCCTGGTGCAGTCCACACAGATCTCTATGACCGAAAGGACATCATTCCCTTTGACCGGATCCAGCAGTTCTTCCAGGCCTATTTCCAATAATCCCGTTCCGGAGGAAGGGATTTTGGCAAACTTTGAGGCGCGGGACAACCCATCCGCGGAACCGGCGCCGTTTTGGTCACATTTTCTCTTGAATAGGAGGTTCTTCTAATATGGCAGTAAAACAGACAGCAGGCAGAGACGCTTTGGGCACGTTCGCGCCCCAGTTTGCCCAACTCAACGACGATGTATTGTTCGGCCAGGTCTGGAGCCGGGAAACGCAGCTTTCTCTGCGGGACCGGTCCCTGGTCACAGTCGTATCCCTGATGTCCCAGGGACTGGTGGACAGCTCCTTCCAGTATCATCTGACCACCGCCAGACAAAACGGCATTACCCGGCAGGAGATTGCGGAGATCCTGACCCATGCCGCCTTTTACGCCGGTTGGCCCAAAGCCTGGGCCGCGTTCCGCATGGCCAAGGAGGTCTGGAAGGACGAGACATAAATTCCGCCGTGCGCAGCGGCGGACCATGATTTTCCCTGTTTCGCCGCTGCGGCGAAACGCTGCAAGGTTTTTGACAAGCTGAGGAAGCCTCAAGGTGTACTCACCTTGAGGCTTCAGTCTATGGTGTTATGCTGTTAGGGCAAAATGTTTTATGAAAACGCATCATCATGGTGGCAGCCTGTGCCCGAGTTGCCGTTCCGCCAGGGACCAGGGTATTTTCATCCATTCCAACCACAATGCCCGACCCGTAAGCCCAAAGCATGGGATCACGGGCATAGGCGCTGATGGCATCCGCATCGGCAAAGCCGCTCAGATCTCCCTGCAGAGATGTATCATAGCCCTTTTGCTCTGCGTAGCGATAGAGCATGGTTGCCAGCTGTTCCCGGGTAATGAGATCGTCCGGACCCACGCGGCCATCCCCGTAGCCAGTCAGCACGCCAGCCTGGGTCGCCCAATGGATGGCTGGCGCAAACCAGGCATCCGGGGAAACATCCGTATAGTCAGACGCCGGAGCCTGGGGGCGGCCCTCCAGATTATAGAGGATCTGCGCCATCTGTGCCCGAGAGAACGCACCATCTGGCAAGAAGGCGTCCGCAGATGTGCCCATCATCATGCCGTGGAAGCACACATACCGGACCGCAGGATAATACCAGGCCTGCTGGTCGACGTCCGCAAAGCTGCCCGTCCAGGTCATCGTCTCGTCGTAGCCCACGGTGAACACGCAGGGCGACGCGGATACAAATCCGGCCATTTGGCTCTGGACGTCATAGCTGGTCTCCATCTCGGACCAGATGCCCACCGTATTTCTGGTGTGAATCACGACGCCGTCCGGGTTCTGCTGGTCTCCCAGGGTATAGGGGACCTGCACCTCCGCCTGGCCACTCTGCAGCTGGGTAATTTCTTCCCCATCGCACATCAGCTGCCACGCCCACAAGGGCCCATCGGAATCAGATGCATTGCGGGTCTGAGCCACTGCGGTCAGCAGCATGGTCACCGTCCGGTCTTCGGCCAAATCTCCCAGGGCCACCAGCGCCCCGGCATCCAGGGAAATGGATCCCATGGCCGTTTCCATCACAAAGGAAGCCTGTTCATGGGCGCCCAGCTCCATAAGCCCACGGGCCGGGATTTCCAGCTGCACCGTCTCGGCAGCATCCGAGGGGATCTCCACATGGACTGTCGGAGCAGTCCCGTTGGTCTGAGCAGCCTGAAGTGCGGTCTCCACGGCCTTATTCAGCTGATCGGCATCCAGCTGCGCTGTATAGTCCTTGCCCTCCGTGGTTCCTGCAACCGGCAGTCGGACAACGCTGTCCTCCTCTGCTTCCGGCGGTGTGGGCGCTACGCCGCTCAAGTCCGGTACCGCCGCCATATCCGCCTGGGCTTGGCTCAGCAGCTCGCCCACTTCAGATACGGATTCCGCCTGCTCCACAGCAGCAATGCCATTTTGCAGAATGCTGTCCAGCTGCCCGATTCCCTCTTCACTGTACTGGGACGGGTCGTAGCTGCTGCGATCCAAATACAGCTGGGCGATGGATTCCTGCTTCTCCCCTGCCAGCTCGGCACGCTGTTCCAGTGCGTCGAGCAGGGCAGTCTGTAGCTGAGCGGTATGGGTCTGCGCTTCCGTAACAGCACTTTCATAGACCGACAGCCATGTGGCAGTGACCTGGCTCATGGCACGGGTGGAAAGGCCCTCCAGGCCGGCGGCCCACTGTGCCGCCTTCCGCAGCCGCTGGAGCCCTTCCACGGTTTCCTGGATCTGGGATTGGGCGGAAGCGGCCACCTGCTGGCAAGCTTCCTCCTCCGTCAGATCGGTCTGATTTTCCACAAATTCCGGTGTCAGTCCTTCCATGGCCTGCTGCGCCCCATCGTTGACAGACGCGGCGTTCTCTTCGGAAATCGCCTGGCCATCGATCTGTCCGATAACCTCGCCATATGCGCTGCGCCACAGCTGTACCACCTGGTCTACCCGTGCAGACAACGTGGGCACCTGGGCCATATCCTGCTTGGCCTGGGAAAGCAGGGCATCAAGCTGCTCCTCTTCCGCAGTCATGAGCTCTGTCCGCGCTGCTTCATAGCCCTCGGTCAGGATTGTCCAATCCCGGGATGTGTAATCGGCCGGTACATACTCGGAAAACGCCTGATCCAGCTGCTGCAAATACTGATCCACAATGGGCTCACGCCAGACCGCGTACAGCGTTACCGTTTCACCTTCCTGGGCCGTCAGGTTGCGGACAGCGGCCAGATCCCTGTATTGTACAGCTCCGTCCGGGGTCAGCGACCAGCCTGCAAATTCCATATCCTCCGGCGGAGTAAATCCACACTCCGGCAGGGATTTTGTCTCGTCATAAGTCGCCTCTACAGCTTCCATCTGTCCGCTGCCACCGTTTTCGTCAAAGGCGATTTGGAACTCGATGGGCTGCCACTGGGCATACAGCGTCACCCGATCCCCTTGGATCTCTCCCGCCAGGTTTTTCACCGTTTCCTGGGCGGCATAGGTTTTTCCGTCGCCGTAGGTGTCTTCCCAGCCGGTAAACCGGTAGCCCACACGGGAAAATCCGTTGTCCGGCAAGCTCAGCTCCGTATCCCACACCGCAGCCTGGGATGCCATGGAGCCGCTTCCCCCATTGGCGGAGAAATAGATGGTGTAATCATTGGGCAGCCATTTGGCGTACAGCGTCTGGCCATTGGCGGTCAGCTTCTCGGGGACCGACTGGGAAAAGTCCGGATCCAAATACCAGGCCGTGCGCTCATAGCCCACCTTGGGATCCTGCTCGGCATAGACCGAAGCCTCCACCTCCAATCCACTGCTCACCGGCAGTGTCAGCGTCTCCAGCCAGTTGTTCTGGGCCACAAACCCGCTGCCGATGGGGCTGAGATTGGTATTATGGCTGAGATCCAAATGGGTCAGCCGGTTGTGATTGATATGGACAAACTCCAGCTTCGACAGCATGGACAGATCCACGTCAGTGAGTCTGTTATCAAAGACCGTGATAAATTTCAGGTTGGTGTTGGTCGAAAAGTCCACGGCAGAAAGATTGTTGTTACGGCAATAAATGACCTCCAGCGCCGCGCACCCCGTCAGATCCAGCTCCGTCATACCGTTGTGCTCGCAGTTGAGGGAAATCAGGGATGTCAGCCCGGACACATCCAGCGTGGAGATCCGGTTGAAGGCACAGTGCAGATGTTTCAGCGCTGTGTTCTGACGGACGTCCAGGGCAGTCAGAGCATTGTTCTTGCAGTCCAGGGTTTCCAGCGCAAAAAAGACCTCTATCCCTTGCAGCGACGTCAGATTCTGATTGGCTACGTTAATGGATCGAATATTCGCCAGTTCCTCCGCCGTCAGCACGCCGTCGGCACCGTATCCGTTGATGTTGGACGGATTTTCCAGCCAGCTCCGAAAAGCCGCGTCGGGAAACACCGCCTCGGTGATGGCCACGTTCTCTTGGGACACGGCCACGGTCTGATCCTTAGGGATCTCCACCGGTGCGGCTAGTGCTGTCGGGACTAACTGCCCCAACATCATGGTTGCCAGCAAGGCTGACACGCCTCGTTGCAATCTGCGTTTCATTCGTTTTGCTCCATTTCTATTGACTTGTATTGTTGCGATTTCCGTCGTTTTATAGCGAACTCGGATCGCAGCGTTCGCATTATAGCAAATCACCTCCGTCATTGTAAATGGAAATATTTTTGCCCGTAAATGCATGGCAGTAAAAAAACTTTTTGTGGCTACCAAACAGGAAAGCAATACAGTCTTTTTATTAGACGCCTGTTCAATATAATAATTTAATCTATTATTTAATATATTTTTTCTATTACAATATTGACATTCCACACATACCTGCATATCATATTAGGGAAGGCTCCGCGGTGCTGCCATTGTTCATGAGGATGGGACAGGCTGGTCCCGGCAGATCGACTGGCCTGAACTACACGTTGAGGGGCGAACAACTTGAAACACAATGGATCCAAGTTTCTGGCGCTTTGGGCGAAGCGTCTGCTGGTCTATCTCTTTGGCCTGTACTGCATGGCCATCGGCGTGGTATTTTCCGCTGCGTCTGATCTGGGCGTCAGTCCGGTGGGGTCTCTGGCCAACGTGCTCTACCAGATCGGCCTGGCAGAGCAGCTGCCGGCCTATGTGAATCTCGGCAACTGCACAACAGCGGTGTACTGCCTGTATATTTTGGCGGAAATCCTGATTCTGCGGCGGCAATTCCGGCCAAAGATGCTGCTGCAACTGGCAGCCTCTTTTCTGTTCGGGCAAATGGTCAACCTGGCCACAGCAATGATGGCGTTCCTGCCGGCTCCCGGCAGTTATGGGGTGCAGCTGCTGTATTTGCTGTGCAGTATCCCCATGGTGGCTGTGGGTGTCATGCTGTACCTG
>CASEPH010000003.1 GCA_949289625.1 uncultured Clostridia bacterium
TGAACCGCATGGCAGGATTGTTATTTCCCCGGTTCATCCCCACGCATGTGGGGTTTACGGAATAGACATAATAGGTTTAGACGATGTAGACGGTTCATCCCCACGCATGTGGGGTTTACTTATTCGAGGTTTCACCTTGAAGCCCCGTTTACGGTTCATCCCCACGCATGTGGGGTTTACCCAGAATTAGCCAAACCACCATTAGAATAAAACGGTTCATCCCCACGCATGTGGGGTTTACTACAGAAGACCTCCTCAACATCTTGACACTAGCGGTTCATCCCCACGCATGTGGGGTTTACACTGAAACAAAATTGCAATTTTTGCGAATTGGCTTAGAAAAAGCCCTTTTGCAAGCCGAAATGTTCCATATTTTATTTGTAGTAAAATCAATGACTAAGCAGCAGCATCCCAAGCCCATACGATTTTCCAGGACCGATCCCCTCACGGACCGCTTTTCGGAATTGCTCTGCGTCTGTGATTTGAAGAGTTCCCTGGTAATGATATTGATCCAAATACATTCGTCCGCCCCGCTCCGGAACGTGCTGTCCAGTCAGTTGGCCGCCCTCCAGCTCCTGACAATTCAGCAGCCGAAACCCATTCTGCTCTCCCTTCTTTGTCAGCCAGACACAGCGTTCCTCTAAGGTGCGGAGGATCCGCCGCTGGCTGTTTTTCCCGCTGTTCTGCATCACTTTTTTTGTGGGGGAGGCCAGCAGATCAAATCGCCAGATCTGCCCGTCTTGCATGGTATCCAGCCAGAACGTCAGGTCCCGCTCTCCGGAAAAATGCATCCCAGGCAGGAGGTGCTCCCGGTTCACCGGGCGGTTGGAGTATAGATACACAGCCAGAGTATGGCGGTCCTCGCGGACCCGATAAAGTACGCCCGCACTCTTCCGGTCACTCTCAAAGAGCCCCATGACCATTTGATGGAGCCGCTGGCAGTTGCCCAACGCCTGTTGGATCTCTCGCCGCTGGGGCGACAAGTCAATTTTTGTCAGATACATACTGTACCTCCCTGGTGATAACTCCCCGATAGACGGTTCGGAGGCCAAATTCTCGGCCTCCGGAGAGCCGTTCATCAGGACGGGTATAACTTCCCGACCCATCTCTGGAGATCTCACACTCATAGTACAATGTCAGTGGTGCCGGGTCGTCCCCCTCCCGCGCACAGACCGGATAGCGCCGAATGGCGTCCATCAGGTCGGTGTATTCCTCACTGACTTCTTCAAATACAGGCCGGGACGGGACGCAGCTCTTCCGGCCCAGGTAGATGGGCCACACCGGTTGCTTCAGGGCGTTCACAACTCGGTCCCGCCAGGAATCCGGCAGGTCCAGGACCACCAGAAAACTGGCGTCCTGGAGATACCAGCGGGGGGAAAGAACCGTATTACTTGAGCGGGGTTTTCCCTCCGCGTTATAAAGCGGGTGCCCCTGCACCGTGTGGAAATCCAGCATGCGGATGCCGGGCCGGTCTGCCCGCACTGCCATATGCAGCGCCGAGGACAGGACCGCAATCTCCGGATTGCCCCGTTCCAGGCCCATAGCGCAGGACAAAAGTCCCACTACGCCGGATTTGCTGGGAAAGTCCCCGCTGTCCCGGACATCCCACTTGGAGTGGTCCCCCCAGGACTGCAGTGCCCCGTCCAGCCGTAAAATCAGAAAAGTTTTTTTCTCTTCCATCCCGTTTGCCTCATGCCAGAGCGGCGGCGACCTGTTCCACTAATTCAGGAAGGGAGCTGCATACCGTCGTCTCACAAGTAGGTGCAATGGAGGAATAGGGCGTGGGGCAGAGCCACAGCCGCTGCCTTATCTTCAATCCGAAGCTGTTTTGAATGCTGTCCACCTGCTTTGCCAGAGCCTGAATGCTGCCCTTGACCAGGTCGTGATCATTGTCCCGTTCCGGCTGAATGGGCCGAACGAAGGCGTTGACCATACTGACCGGGACCTTCTCTTCCTTGCACTCCACCAAGATCGCACTGGGAAGCACATTGCCGGCAAAGCTGTTCTGCTTCCCCGATGGGTTGGTGAGGGCCATGGTGCGAATCAGTGCCGGGATCGCGGTTTTTACCAGCTGCGCCGCATCCGGCGTATCTTTTAGATTTTTCATCAAAATATCCGTGTCCAAGGAGGCATAGATGTAATAGCATGCAGAATTGTAATCGATATCTCCAATCATAGCGGACCCTGTCTCCTCCATCGTCTCCCCGGAGAGCAGATCGTCCATAGCGGTGAAGTAGTCGGACTCCATATTCAGTTTGTTGGTAGAAATCGCGTGGGCTACCTGCATGGCGGCGTCCACATCCCGGAACGCATTGGAGGTCACCATCCGTCCGAAGAGCGCCATATCCAGGGTAACAGGGCGGCTCTCCGCTCCCTTGACCGCCTCCTGCAGTTCCTTTGCTTTCAGTGCCTTGACTTCTTTCAGGGACGGGCAATCCTTCAGCTTTTCATAAATGGTTTCCGCCACCGCCTGAATATCCTCCGGCGCATAGAATACAATTTGTGCGGTGTAGCTGCCGTCCTTATTTTCTGTGCCATCTTTATTGCCAAACCCGCTGATCTTCGGGAACACAGCGTCAATGTACTCTTGGCTGACTCCCATTTCTATCAGCTTTTCTGCCACCAGTTGGGGAAGTCTACGGGTCCGGATGCCCAGATGTTCCGTACCGATGGCCTGAGCGAGTAGTGGGGAACGTCTCCAGCTCCGCTTCAGACACTGACTAGATACGCGACCGCGAGTTGTTCCGCCAAACATACAGGACTTGGGAGCGCCGGACTCATCCCGGTTCAGATTGACCGGGGGATAGTTTTTCAGTATGTGGATTTCGTATAGCATGGATCATTCTCCTTTCAATTCCTCTCGCATCTCTTCTGGCTTGATATAAAGGGCACGAGCCCATCTCAACTGTACACTCTGTTTCTCACTATTCCAATAAAATAGATCCTCCAGCAGCCGCTGACAGTCTACCGCATATCCCTTCGAGCGCACAAACCGGATCAGCCTGGACAGCTTTGTGAGCATGAATCCATCCTTGTCCCATTGGAGATCCAGAAGCGCTTCCAGCCGGTGCCCGGTGCTCTCAGACATCTCTTTGTCTCGCCCTAGCTGATAGAAAATCTGCTCCAACGGTTGGCGATGGCTCTCCTCTGTATCCCAGAGACAGTGCAGGCATGCTGCCGCAAATGCCCGCTCTTCCTGCCATTGCGGACCGGAGAAGGGCAGACACTGATAGAAAACACGCATGGCTTTTCCGTCCGCCTGACTCAGCATGGTCCCAGCTTCGCGCTTCAGGGACACACGCTCTCCTCTCGGCAAAGTATCGAGCTGCTGGAAGAAACTGCTCCAACTCACTTCTGCCATATCTTCATCCCTTTCTTGATTGCCGCGATTTCTTTTCCAAGCACCTTTTGCTGATGCTCCATAACCTGGAGCATGGCTTTTCCACGCAGAGTCAGCTGTTCCAAGGCCCAATCTACACATTCCGCTGCCGCCCTGCATTGCCGGTTGATAACCGCTGCCATGTTGGAAGCATAATCAAATCCAGGCTGTACCAATGCGTCAAATTGGCTCCACAGGACCTGCTCGCAGACTGCGTAGTACCTCTGTCTGGCTTGGACACGGCTCTCTTCCGAGATTTCCTTCTGGGTCAGCGCGTGATAAAGTGCCATACCCAGCCGCTCCGCTTGAGTGACATACTCGGTAATAAAGCGTAATGCATCCTCATTTCCCAGAAGCTTTTTTGGAATTTGCAGGTCATGCCTCTGTGCCCTCATATAGTTGGCCTGATTGGTTTGAACGCCGTAGAGCACCAGAGACAGCGGATGATCTGAAGCCCCCAGTTTTTCATACTGTGCTATGATCTGGGGGGCACGCTTTCCCTTTGTGTCAATCAGGTCCGTCAGATTACGCCATATCGTTTCATCCGCAGACGGTTTCCAGTTAAAACGCCCTTTCTTATTGTATCGGTATGTAACATGAGGATCTGTCCAAGAATCCGTTACCTCAAAGTTCATTCCCTGACTGAAGTATACATCTTCAACACAGTTGCTGGACTCGCTTGGAATCAGATGAATTCGTCTGGCCGGAAAAAACATGCCAAATAGCCACGATGTCCTGGCCACCTTTTGTTTGGACACCGCCTCATCTGGATGGCGCCACAAGACCGGAGGCTGGTCGAGGGGCAGATTGATTCGATCCGTTCCAATCATTCCAAACACCAAAGTCTGAAACAGGTTCTTTCCCCGAATCAGGGTAAACCACGGCGGTGCGCCATTCACATTAGAGGGATATCCTTGTGCCCCTGCGGTACAAAAAATCTGTGCGGCAAACATCATTCGCAGCGCTTTACCGGGCGTATATGCAATTTTATCCCGCTTGTGATCGAAATGAATGTGATTGTTCCCGTTCGGGATGGAATAATCCAATGTGGAGACCGGTTTCGGGTCCCGATCCCAATCTTTACGGTAACTGGTCTGCAAAAATGGCCGCTTCGGATCAAAGAGATCAAAGCTTACCCCCTCGCGCTCGCACTGGTCTACATAGCGACGAATGATGTCTGGAGAAAATTGACCCTCCTCCAACAAGTCCTCCAGCGCCTCGTCGTCCTCTGGCCGCAGCATATCCATGAGAAAAACGATCAAAAACCGATAAACACTGTATTCTACCATGGGAGATGGATCCTGGATTCCGCTGATCAGATGGGCCGTCTCCAAAGTCTTCAACAGGCCAAGTTCTTTTATGCTCCCATCCAACTCCTTTACTGGAATCCACGGCTGGATCAGAACGTTGAACGATGCCTTCACACACATCACCCCTTCTCAAAATATATACCCAACTCACAGTCTGCGAAGATGTGGCTTCCATCCTCTTGAGTGTACCACATTTTCCCATGTCCATCTACTGCGGCAGGATAAATTTTGACCCCTTCCAGCAATTTTCTGCCAACAAGAATATCTTCCTTTCTGGGCCGCAGCAGTTTTGCCCGAACAGAGACGCTGGCCTTCAGAATTTCCTGTGCCTCTTCTCTGGCCACCTCTGATAGATATAGCCGGTCCCCGAGCCGTTGACTCTTGTTGCGAAAAAAGTTAAACTGCTCTGGCGGCAGCAATGCAATCCGAACAGTCGGCTCTCCCAAACGTGTCTTGGCTGAGAGATAGCTGTTGTTCTCCAGATCATCAAATTGAATCTCTTCCGATTCATTAATTGGGGTATAGCCTTTTTCAGGAATATTGATTATATAAATTCCGCTGGCTGCCGCCTTGACTTGGTCCTCCATCAGGTGATTGATCCAGAAATCCAGTTCTTCCGGGAGTGCAGCTTCTGGATTGTATCCTTGCTCCACCAGGGTGGGCAGGTCCTCTGGAATCCGGATTTCACTGCGCTCTTCCAGCAGATGAATGCTCTGCTGCAGAAGGCACTCTGGGTAGACATAGCCGTCTGTCTCAAATTTTCCCATCTCACTGGGGATCAGCACATAGAATCGCGGGACAGTAAAATGAGGCGGCCGGGGCGTATCTTCGTGACGAAACTCCCGTCCAAGACGCTGGAGCAGAAGGTCAATGGGTGCGATTGAAGTCATCATGACATCAAAATCCACGTCCAAAGATTGTTCCACTACTTGAGTAGCCACCAGGATAGCCTTCCGCGGTCGCGCTGCTTTTTCTTTCCCAAAGAGGCGGATACAGCGTTGCTCAATTTGCTCCCGCTGTCCAGCCGGAAAACGTGCATGGAATAGAAGCAATTCTCCGTCAAATCCTTTGGCCTTGATCGCTTGATAGGTCTCCTGGGCCTGCTGGACGGTATTGAGCAAGATACAGAGACATCCGCCATCTCTTACCATCTTCACCGCCGTTTCGGCAATCTGCTCCGTTTGATGTAGTATCGGGCACAGTTCAATGGATACTGTCTGCCGTTTTTCTGTCCGGCTGACCGGTCGTACGATTACATTCCCTGACTCTGTTACAGCAGTAATCGAAGGGTAGCATGGCTGGATCGGACGATCGGTATAGGTGGACAACATTTGCGTCTTTTTCTCCGGCGGAAGCGTGGCAGACAACAGAACCACTGGGATCTCCAGCGCTTTACACCACTCTAGAAGCCGTTGGAGAATCTCACTCATATAGACGTCGTAGGAATGAAGCTCATCAATCACCAAGGCTTTTTCCGCCAAACCAAGCAGTCTCAAGACACCGTATTTTACCAGTAAGACAGACATCATTGCCTGGTCCACTGTGCCGACCGTATAGGAACTCAACAGCCCACGCCGTACTGGAAGGAGCCAGCTTGCGGCATAGCGCTCCTCCTCTGTCTTAAATTTAGGCCATGGCTGTGCATCGTCTCTATCAACCAGCCAGGCCATGCTATGGAGCAGACGGACCGAGTTTGGAAGTTGGTGCAGCTTCAATAACGTCCGCATACGTCCAACCATCTGATTGGAGGTGGCAGCTGTGGGCAACCCAATATAGAAACCGCACTTTCCCCACTGCTTGGCCATTTGGATTGCGGCAAAGATGCCGGCTTCCGTCTTTCCTTCACCCATGGGGGCCTCCAGCAATACCACCGAAATGCGCTCCTGCTCCGACTGAAACAAGAGCTCAATTTCCGTTTGCAGCCCCCGCATTCCATCCTTTGGAATGTTGGGCCACACATCATGGAATTCATCTCCAAAGTCTGCGGCCTGCGCCGTCAGTCCACTCAGCATCAAAAATTGCTCCGCGCGTTGCTTTGCCTGCTCCTCTCCGTCTGGCTGATGGAGCCAGTCCTCCGCCTGGGCAAAATAGTCGCTGGATGCAATCCAGTCTGACAGGATCACGATTCCAAGGAGTAACGCGCCTATACTGCCTCTATCTTTTTTTTCGAGGGGAGGTAAAAATAACTCCTTAGAATGGAAAAAATGAAGCCGCATCTGAAGCTCCAGTTCCTCCTGAAGTTGATTCCAAAATAGATTCTGCCGGTCTCCTTCTGAACCATTTTTCCCTTGGTGATGTGCTTTCAGAATATCGGCATAGAATTTCGCTGATCGGCGATCTTCAACATCCTTCCAAATACGTTCTCGCAGGCATCGCCATGTGGTCTTTTCGTGGCGAACCGGATTGTGGGCGGGAAAGCCCGGCGCTAGGTTTTCCTGCTTCATCATTTCCGCCATAGGCAGCCAACGGTACTGGAACTGCCCCTCGACCTTGCCGATATCATGGAGCGACACAAAATATCCAATCCAATTTATGAATTTATCTTCGGTGCATAACAGTGCTTCCGATAATTGATGCCGTATCCCCGGAACAACCATCTTTTGAAAAATCACTTGTGCAACGATTCCGGAAAGAACTGAGTGGGTCAGAATGGATTGGAAAGGTTCCGTTTTTGCCCAGATCTGGCGCAAACCAATTTTCACTAAGGAGCCCCCTTTTATTAAATTTAAACCTATTTTACAATAAAAATATTCCATTAAATTGGACTATTCAATTATATATTCATATTTGAGTATATCATTTGAATACTGCTCCTACAATAAAGGTTTTAGTTCTCGAACAACCAAATGCGTAGCAAAATTATAAACAGAGGGATCCTATTCTCAGTCCATATTTCATTAATGCAAATTGGAATATTGATGGCCCTATCCGAACTGAACATTGACATTCCTTTGTTCAGATCAGCTAGAGTCATTTATTTTGAAAGGGGAGGTTAAATCGATATTATCCGCTTGGAAACTGTTTGCAGAAATGACGCCCAACAGCCCTCCTGGACCGCGGCGCTTTTGCGCCGTACAAACGCTTTCACCGCAGGCGAAAACCTTGCCACCCTGAGCATTTCAATCATCGAAGGGTGGAGGCCGCCTCCGGCGGCCGGAACCCAAAATAAAAAGCAACTGCGAAAGCAGTTGCTTTTTATTTTGGTACGGGTAGTGGGAGTCGAACCCACACGGTTGCCCACTGGAACCTAAATCCAGCGCGTCTGCCAATTCCGCCATACCCGCATGTTCAATTTTCGATTGGTTTGCAAGCTGTATTTTTAAAGATACACAAAAGCGACGGAAAAGTCAAGAGACAACAGGCGGGACCTTCCGTTTTTTCACAGATGTACGGCCGGTGGAGCCGGGAGATATCCAGGAAATAAAAGTTTTGGATTAGGGTTGACAAACTACGGGAGAAGACGTATAATTTCAAACGGAATTAGCCAAGGCTAATTCAAATTTTGCCCGACAAGTTAGCCAATGGTAAATCAAAGGACCAGTTTCCTAACTTGATCAAATCGTGAACGGTGATAAAAGTATGAAATTACGGGATGCAGTAGAAGGGCAGGAGTACGTTGTCCGTCAGATTGAAACAGATGATGAGGAAATGAACTCGTTTTTGTTTTCTTTAGGCTGCTACAGTGGGGAGAAAATTACCGTGATCTCCCACATTAAAGGCGGCTGCATCGTTGCAATTAAGGACGCAAGGTACAACTTCGATCAGCAGCTAGCCGACGCGATTGTCGTCTAAGCAAAAGAACAGCTGTGTGCTGTTTTTTTGTGGGCATGAGTTAGTCTTTGCTAATTTATTGAACGGGTACATTCAAAAGAGGGAGCAAAATCCATATGACTATCAAGGGAGGAGAATCTGAATGAGAATCGCTCTGACCGGAAATCCGAACTCTGGAAAGACCACCATGTATAATGCGCTTACAGGCAGAAACGAACGGGTGGGCAACTGGGCAGGTGTTACGGTTGAAAAGAAGGAACATCCGATCAAAAAGACATATTACGGCGGAGAGGAACAGCTGATCGCGGTAGATTTGCCTGGTGCTTACTCCATGTCCCCCTTTACCAGCGAGGAGAGCATTACCAGCTCCTATGTAAAAAAGGAGCATCCGGATGTTATTATCAACATTGTGGATGCCACCAATTTGAGCCGCAGCCTGTTTTTTACCACCCAGCTGCTGGAGCTGGGTATCCCGGTGGTGGTGGCGCTGAACAAGAGCGATATCAATGAGAAGAAAGAGACAAAGATCGATGTAGAGACTCTGTCCGCCAAGCTGGGCTGTCCCGTGGTCAAGACCGTGTCAACTTCCAACGAGGGACTGAAAGCCGTGGTGGAAACCGCAGTGGCTCACGCCAGCCAGGTGCAGGAGGCCCCCTACCGGGAGGGGGACATTGACCTGACAGATAAGAAGGTTGTGGAGGCCGCCGACCGGAAACGCTTTGATTTTGTCAACGGAATTGTGGCCCAGGTGGAGAAACGGAAGGTGTTTACCAAGGACAAGAACAGCGGCGACTCCATTGACGCCGTTCTCACCAAGCCCTGGCTGGGAATTCCCATTTTTGCCGTGGTCATGTTCCTGGTGTTCCAGATCTCCCAGGTGTGGGTGGGCCCTTGGATCGCAGAAGGCTATGAATTTGCAAATGGCACCACAATCCCTGGACTGGTAACACTGATCGAAGACTTCCAGGGCTGGGTTGGAGATCTGCTTGCCGATGCCAACCCGCTGCTGTCCGCCCTGCTGGTAGATGGCATTATCGGCGGCGTGGGCGCTGTGGTAGGCTTCCTGCCCCTGGTCATGGTGATGTATTTCCTCATCGCCCTGCTGGAGGACTGCGGCTACATGTCCCGTGTGGCTGTGGTACTGGATCCCATCTTTAAAAAGGTGGGTCTGTCCGGTAAGTCGGTGATCCCCTTTGTCATCGGCATTGGCTGCGGCATCCCCGGCGTTATGGCCTGCCGCACCATCCGCAATGAGCGGGAGCGCCGGGCTACCGCCATGCTGACCACCTTTATGCCCTGCGGCGCCAAGATCCCCGTCATTACCCTGATCGCCGGCGCGTTCTTCGACAACGCAGGCTGGGTCAGCTTCCTGATGTATGTTACCGGAATCGTTCTGATCTTCCTGGGCGCTCTGCTGGTAAATGTGGTGACTGGCTACAAGGTCCGCAAGTCCTTCTTTATCATTGAGCTGCCGGAGTACAAGGTACCCTCCCTGTGGTTTGCCTTCAAGTCCATGTGCAGCCGTGGCTGGGCCTATATTGTGAAGGCCGCCACCATCATCCTGCTGTGCAACACCGTGGTGCAGATTATGCAGACCTTCGACTGGAGCTTCCAGGTGGCTGAGACGGCCGACTCCTCCATCCTGGCCTCCATTGCATCCCCCTTCGCCGTCCTGCTGGTACCCATTGTGGGTGTGCTCAGCTGGCAGTTAGCCGCCGCCGCCGTCACCGGCTTCATCGCCAAGGAGAATGTGGTAGGTACCCTGGCCGTATGCTTTGTGGGACTGGAGAACTTCATTGACACCGACGAGCTGGCCATGATGGAGGGAGCCGGTTCGGATGTAGCCGGCATCATCGCCATTACCAAGGTGGCGGCTCTGGCATACCTCATGTTTAACCTATATACGCCCCCCTGCTTCGCAGCCATCGGCGCCATGAACTCCGAGATGAAGAGCGGCAAATGGCTGTTGGGCGGCATTGGGCTGCAGCTGTGCACTGGCTATACGGTAGCTTATTTGGTGTATACCATCGGCACGCTGATTACCGCCCC
Source organism: uncultured Clostridia bacterium (assembly GCA_949289625.1). The sequence goes on from CASEPH010000003.1 coordinate 10,510, forward strand.
TGCCCTGCTGAATGTCAGCGCTGCCATCGGCGGCCTGGTCGGTATTGTTGTCATGATTTCTGTTGTGGTCATTTTGGCCCGCCGTGCCAACCGGAACATTCAGGAGGAGTACCGCCTGGACGCCCCCAACACGGCCGCCACTCGGTAAACAGCAATGATTGATCTGGTTGTTGCGGCTATTTTGTTGGCCATCATCGGCGGGATCCTCTTTTACCTGTACCGCGCGAAAAAGCGGGGCGAGACCTGCATTGGATGCCCTTATGCCAAGCAGTGCGGCAGCGGAGCCTGTGCCGGACATAGCCGCAGGGTAAAAAGTAAATGATGAGAAACCGGAGAGGGGATGTGCGCCTTTGGGCCGCATCCCCCTCCGCGCAGGGGAGGAGTTTACACAGTAATGGAAAATTTCATTCTTGTTGTCTTCTTGGCAGCCGCAGTTGCTGTGGGGATCTGGTACACGATCCGCCATTTCAAGGGAGAAGGCGGCTGCTGTGGCGGTGGAGGCTATCGGCCACGGAAGAAAAAACTGTCCCATGTGGTGGAGAAAAAGACCTTTCAGGTAGAAGGAATGCACTGTGAGCACTGTAAGGTTCGGGTAGAAGAGGCTGTCAATGATATTCATGGGGCAGCAGGCCGAGCGGATTGGAGGAAAGGACTGCTGGTTGTTGCATATTCAGAACCAATAGAAGATGGGGTGATCCGGGGTAAGGTAGAGAAGGCGGGATACGGCTGTACCGGCCCGGTGAAATTGGAAAAGCCAGAAGCCTGAATGCGGACGGCAAAGCAGAAAAACAATTGGGCCCTCCCGCCTGTGGTACATTTGGGGGTTCCGTACATGGTTTGATTGAAGAACTGTGAGGCCATGGGGCAGAAAAATATGGGAGCAGCGCCATCTGGAGCTGCTCCCATTTGTGTATCAGTGTATCAAAGAAGAAAATTTGATCAGCCGCCCATGCGGAGATCGCCGCCGGAAGACAGGCCGTCTTTTGCCAGCATGCGCTCCAATACCTCCACATCCGCCGTAATATCCAGGGCCTCCCCCTGGAAAAGCTGATCCAGCTGCTTCTCAAAGCCGTCAACCACCTTGTCCATCATTCCCTCAATACGTTCCATGGCGGCGGTAATATTTTCACCGTCCACCTCTTGATCCTCCAACTGGGCGTAAGCGCGGAGAATTTTTAGGGTAGTGGGTAAGTAGTAGCTTAAAAAGCTGTGGAGCTGGTTGGACTTCTGCGGGTGGCTGCGCTGATACTCGAATACTTTTGCCGTGATCGCGCCGATGCGGTCGATTTGCTGGTTCAGCTTGGGGTTGTCGATATCTGCATTAATGGCGCGAATTTCCTCTAGGACAGCATTCTGGGGATCTTCCTGGGGAGGTTCCTGGACGGGCTTTTCCTCCTCCTTGGGGGGAGGGTCGGGGATGCCGTCGCTGGTGAGCACAAGCCGGTCATTGCCGTAGTCCAAATAACCCAGAGGGAAGAAGCCGTCGTCCAGCATATCCTCCAGGGTGTCCCGTACCTTGGCGGGGGAGACGCCCATGGCGGAGGACAAGGCGGAGATGGAGACCGTGGTCCGATTGCCGATCATAGCCATATAGCTGCGGAAGGTGCGCACCTGCTTCTGACGGCGCAGACCGGCCCACAGGCAGCCCAGGCCGCCGCCCAGGCAGCACAGCATGGGGATGGTATCCTCCAAAAACCAAGCCAAGTCCCCTTCAAACAGCCAAAACAGAGATTCAGAGACCACTGCTGCGGAGATGAATCCGAAAACGGCAGTGAGAACTATCCCCACTGTGGTCATTTTCTTTGCTTTCGCGGCCATCTGGGACAGGAGGGTATTGACAGGGGGAACCGTGCCGGGATTGGGGGAGCGGCCGGCTTGCGCTTGGCTGCCCATCTGAACAGTGCGGGAGCCCATCTGTTCCTGCTCCTTCTGCATATAGTAGGGGTGCCGGCCACGGGGTCTGGACTTCTTCCGGCCGCCACCGGCCAGCTTAATGACAATCATCAAAATACCCACAGGGGGGAGCATAAAGAGAAAGAACAGCGCCAGAATCCAAAAACCCCAGTCCGGGCGCCTTCCGCCCCGCTGGGAACTGCCCCCGGAGTCGTAGCCGTAATTGTAGGATTGATTTGCCATAATATATGACCTCCAGCCGCGTATGATTTCCATAGGATAAGCATATCAGACGCAAGGGAAAATAGAATTGAACTTCCCTTAAAATTTGATAAAAGCGTGTACCAGGCCTGCAAACGGCCGGCCAGGTATTCACTTGATTATACCGCGCGGCAGGGAAAATGTAAACGGCTCTGGGGGAATTTTCAGGGGACTTGTAACTGTTCTGTAATTGTACCGGCAGGGAGAGAGTGCTATAATAACATCTGTTAGGCAATTGCCTGGAGTACTTGTAAATCAAGTGACAAGGGAAGACGCTGGGCATGAAAGCCGGACCTGGAGGCATGAAAGCAAACTGCCGTACGTACCATGGTATCGTAAGGAGCAGGTACCGGCCTCCACCCGCAGGGAGATAGAGAAAACCAAAGTCCCTGGGTGCGGGAAGGGATGTGGAGGGAAAACATGGGAGAAGTGCATACGCCAAAGCGGATTGCAAATTCCCCTGGCAAGGGGAAGCGGACGGCGCTGATTGCTGCCGGCTGTGTGGCAGCGGTCCTTTTGGGAGGATATCTGGGCCTGTGTGCCTGGGTGGGCAGCTCTGCCCATATTTTGAACGGAGTGTCTGTGGCCGGTGTGCCGGTGGGTGGATTGACCCGGGAACAGGCCCTGGAGACATTGGAGGACAATCTGGGCCAGGTGTCCAATGTGACCCTGCCCCTGGAATATGGTCCCTGGGAGGGGAAAATCACCGCCGCGGCCGTCCAGGTGGATGACCAGGCCACGGTGGAGC
>CASEPH010000004.1 GCA_949289625.1 uncultured Clostridia bacterium
CTTTGGTCGGAGCAGCGGGATTTGAAGTTTGTTTTTCCATCGCATCCACGTTGTATCTTTTATTTTGCAGACCGATTGACGACTTTGTCCATCTGTGCTCTGGCCAGCTGCATTTCCTCGGTGAACGGATGGGTGTAGATCTGCATGGTGGTGTGGATGTCGGCATGGCCCATCCAGAGCTGGCGGGCCTTCATGGGTACATCGGCCTGATCCAGCAGAGTGGCGCAGTAGTGGCGCAGCTGGTGAGCAGTGACGTCCACCTGCCAGTGGGCCTGGCGTTTGCCGTTGCAGGGCTTGTACTCCCCTGCCTCACGGGCCAGGCCCAGCTCTTTGCAGTAGGCCAGCCACCGCTTCCGGTGCTGGCTGGCGGTGAGAGGCTCAAAGGTGCCGCTGATCAGGTACTCCCCAGCAGGCCGGCTGCCCTCTTCGGCCATGCGGACCGCCAGCGGCTCCAGGATCGGCACCTGGCGGATGGCATTTTTGGTTTTCGGGGTGGAAATTACCGGCCGGTTATTTCCCCAGGAAATGGACTTGGTCACCGACAGCACCCGGTTTTCCAGGTCGATGTCCCCCCAGGTGAGGGCCATAATCTCCCCCAGCCGCAGCCCAGTGTACATAGCCACCGCGGCCAGCAGCCCCATCTTCCCGGACAGGTTGGCCTTGATTGTCTTTATGGCATCATCCGCCGGCGGAGTGCGCTCTACCTTCTTTCCTTTTAAGTTGCGCACCAACAGGCTGGGATTAGCCTCCCCGCCCATGTCGGTACACCAATAGGAGAAAATCAGGTTCAGCACGCTGTGCCGGTTCCGCATGGTGGCCTGGGCCAGGCCCTGGGTCTTCAGCTTTTTCAGCCAGGCCGCCACGTCCTGGGGCTTGATCTCCGCCATCCGCCGGCCTCCGAAGTACTCCACCGCCGCCTGATAGCTGGCCTTGTAGCTGCGCATGGTACCAGGCTTCAAGGCCGGCTGGGCCTGAAACCACCAGGCTGCGGCCACCTCCTCAAACAAGGGTCCTTCGGCCGCCGCCTTCTTCTGGGCCTCAAAGTTCACCAGGGCATCCCGATACTTTTTCTCGCACTCGGCTGCCGTCTTACCCAGAAAGTGGCGGACGCTGCCGTCCGGCATCTTCCGCTTGATCTCCATCCGGCCGTCGGCCCGGCGCTTCTTCTTCGCCATCACGAAAACCTCCTTTGGGTATGGTTTGACAGACCCCGCCCAAAAGAGGTATAATCACAGTGTTCCAGACTGTGCGATGATCCTCTTTGAGGGGAGCCGGTTGCTTGTCCCGTCTACCTGCGCCAACAGGTGGGCGGGATTTTTTGTTTTATCAGCTATTCAGCAAGATAAAGGCCATCCTTGTTTCTTTTAATATTAAAAATATAATTTTCAGATACCGTATTCTTTTTGGTCCTAATATGTCTCCAACAGACAATGCGGGCTTTTCCAATATCGCCGGATTGTAAATAATAAATTTCTCCCCAAATTTCATCGCCGCCAGGGCCATCCTGTGCTTTCATGTCCCAGGCTTCATCATTGGATAAAGTCCTTACG
>CASEPH010000005.1 GCA_949289625.1 uncultured Clostridia bacterium
CCCCCACGATCTGGTTCAGAGGCACGTCTACATTGAGATTCTTCAGATTATGTACCCGGGCGCCCCGGACTTGAATCGCCTTTGGCCCCTCTGTTTTTTCCTGCATCTGTCACCACTCACTTTCCTGACTTGGGCTGTGCAGCTCCGGCAGCCATTGTCCTGCATCAAGTACAAACCTGTACCGGACTGTTCCTTCCCCATGCTCTCACCCGCCGCATATCGCGGCCGCTCTCACAAAAGCGCCCCGCAGACACTCTGCCTGCGGGGCGCCTCCAGGTCGCTCTCCATTTCTGCGGCGGCCCTTATCCGCCGTTTTCCGGGCACGATCCCGCCGTAATATAAAGGACCTCGTTTTCGACGGTCCGGTCAATATATTGCTTCCAGTCAGGCGCCTCCAGACCGTCTCTGGCTGAAACACAGCCCAGAATCAGATCCCGAATTCTCTCAGGCCCTGCCACACCCGCCTGGAACAGGGCGACAAAAATTTTTTGAAACTGCTCCAGGGTCAGCGGGACAATGTCCAGCCGCTGCTTCTCGTCCTCTCTTGTATACCAAACGCCGTGTCTGAAGGTTTCCGCCGGATTCGTATCAATTCTTATGGCAATAAACATGCCGTAAACAGGCTTGCTATATTTTTGGACCGCGTCAGATACATGCCGCCTGACCGGCTCCCCCTCCATGGCCTCCTGTCTGGAGGAGGTTGACATGGTCACCTCAGTCAGAATGGTAAAATCCTGAAATTCACAGTACAAATCTCCTCTTCCTCCGCCCGCGGCGGAAACCGGCATAAAATCGGAGTCCAGTTTAAACCCCCGCACCTCATAGGGCTGGTTCATAAGGTGATTAATCGCCAGCATCGCCCGCCAAATCGTCCACTCCAGGTAAACCGGCGTTTCATCCTTGGGTACTTCAATGGCGTTGTCTTCGTCGTATACGTGTTTTCCTCCGCCCCGCATGAGGAGGGACATATAATCCGCAATTTCCCTCCACTGACAACACTGGCGGCGGGCGTATGCAGCTTCATCCGTCTGCGCCATGATATTTTCCAGATGCTGCCGGGCAATATTGATTTCTGCCGGAGACGCCAGCGACATCCCAGCAAGGCTGAAGGCGATATGCCGCTCTTTCATCTGCTTCATCACGTCGTCCAGCAGGTCCTTTGCGACGCTGATATCATCCGTCGGAAGCGGCGCCCCGCTGCAGAGTGCCTGATATTGCTCCAGCAGAGGCCTGTCGCTGGCTGTGCTTTTCGCCAGCTTTTCAACCAGCACATGTTTGGCCGGCGCAATCATAAGTCCCCTGCCCTTGCGCTGCAGCACGCCTGAAATGCGGAGATACCGCATATTCATATCGCTGTAATCCAGGAAATTATCCGCCTTTTTGTCATAGTCCTGGCTGCGCTCTGCGATCTCCCCTTTGTCAAACGCACGTTTTGCCGCTGCCGCACCTCTTCTGGCCCGCAGGTCGAGAATATGGTCCACAACCTCGTTCAGATCATCGTCGGGATTGGTGGTGTGCCCCCACAGGGCAAACTCAATTCTGCTGATTTCAGAGGATCCGGTCCGCCGCTCCAGCTCCAGCAGAATCGCCAAAATCCAGCGCAGCGGAGAAAAATGCCGCTTCCCGCCATGCAAAGGAAACTGCTCCACACTCATGGCGCGAAGGAAGCACTCCTGCACCGCCTGATAGGTATCCGCTTTTAAAAATATCCTGCCAAAGGGCGTGATATCGTCCACCGCGCCCAGCGATTCCTGACGGCCTTCATTCCGTTTGAGCTGCGGATAGATCAAGCCGTTTTTCGCAAACATGAGCCGCCATTTCCGGGCATGGCTGCCGGACGAGTCCTTTCCCTCCTGATTCTGAATTACGCCGCGCTCGTTCAGCAGCTTCATAAACCCAATTTCATTTTCTCGGCCACGCAGATTGCCCACAAAGGGAGATGCCGCAAATACCGAGAACCCCTCTTGGATCCGGCCGGGATTGCGCAGCCCGGTATTTCCCACCAGCCATATCTCAATCTTTCTTCCCACAGAGCGGCCTCCCCGTCAGTATCCGACAAAAAGATATTCCTGCACGGAATTCCGATTGGTCTTATCATCATTTTGATTCCCGAAGGAATATCGATAGCTCACCGGGACAACATCCACGTGCCGCTTATACTTCCCAATCAGGGCGATCATTTCATCCCGGGCGGGCAGGCTGTTGGAGGAGTAGGAGACAATCAGGATGCTGCCGGCAAACTTTTGAAACAGTCGGTCAAAGGCATCCGCCGCTCCTTTGCGGGTAGAAAACGGGGTGGGATAGGATTTGAATTTTTTGGTCTGGGTGTGTTCCTGAATTTCCACACCCCTCCAGTCGCGCGCCAGCCCCTCCACAAAATGATACCGCCTGACATATTCGTTGTCTGAGAGCGGAGAGTAGTAGGGCGGGTCGATGTACACCAGATCCGCCTGATCTATGCTCAGATCCATGGCGTCTCCCTGTCTGGAAACATTGTTCTTTCCGTTGTCAAACACGGCGTTGTTGACCGCGCTGACCGCCTCCAAAAACTGCTGGGAAAGCGTCTTCTGCAAATCCCTGCGCCCGTCGTTATATCTCTGGCCCGTATAGGTAAAGATGCCGCGGGGCCGTTTTTTTGTACACGCCCGGATAAGCGCCGTCATTGCAATCGCATGCTGGTACTGATCCGGAATTGCCGCAATGTTGGCGCGAAGGGTATCAATCAGGTCGTTCTCTTCGTCCGTATAATATAATCCGCGGAATGTATTTGACACAAAGTGATCTGATTCCGCATGGGGAACAAGCAGTTCCCGCGCTTTCTCCAGCGGCAGCGTAACCGTATTGTTCTCCACCATGGCCTTGGTAAAGGTCGCCGACATGGCCATGTAGTCGTTGCTGGTCACAGATTTCCCCTGTGCCTTGAACATGTACCCCACAATTCCCGAGCCGGAAAACAAATCCACAACCGAATCCACCTTAAACTGGGATGCCACCGACCAGATCTCAGGCAGGAGCTTGCTTTTCGAACCCATAAAGCGGGTGGGCGGATAGGCCGATACCTGCTTGGGCAGGGGCTGGGACACAACTTTAATCACCGGCTGCCGTTTGGGCGGGATGGTTACAATCACATCCTCTCCCTTCCTGCTGTTTCCGTTGCAGGAAATATGGCGCTTCGTCTGCACCACATCCATGGAAAAGGGGGCGTACAGCTGGTGTACCAGGGGGTGGTTGGAGTTGGTCAACAGGAGATGACAGCCGCGTTCCTGCAGGCGCATCACCAGATTTGCCAGCTTAACATGGTCCTCTTCATAAAATTGTTCTTTGGTATAACGTTTAAAATCTGCGTATTCCGACACAGGAAGATAGGGGGGATCCAAAAAGATAAAATCGTTTGGCCGCGCATGGCTGTCCAGCACGGAAGCATAATCGCCGCAGAGGATTTTCGCCTTCTTCAGGACTTCAGAGGCAGCTCTCAGCCCCTCTTCATCACAGATTTTCGGATTTTTGTATTTCCCATACGGAACATTGAACTGTCCCCTTCGATTGACGCGATACAGGCCATTGAAGCAGGTTTTATTCAAAAAAATTGTCCGGGCGGCGGCCTCCTCCCCGGGGAGTTTTGTCCAGTCCTGAGCCCGCACCGCATAGAACATCTCGGGGGTATTTTCATACAGCTTCAAAAGCCGGATCACATCATCCACAGAATCTGCGATCTGCTGGTACATGTTGATCAATTCGGGGTTGCTGTCTGAGATAATCGCCTTCTCCGGCCGCAGCGCAAAGTACAGCGCGCCTCCCCCGAAAAACGGCTCAATATACCGGCCATAGGAGGCGGGCACCTTCGGCAAAAGAGCATCCAGCAGCTGAGTTTTGCCCCCTGCCCACTTTAAAACAGGCTTTGCCTGCGTGGACACCGGTTTTTCGACCGCTCGCTTCGCCAAGGCTCTCCCCTCCTTTCCTGTGTTGCCCATTGACATATAGTATAACATATTGAATTTTGATTCTCAACGGTGTAATTTCCCG
>CASEPH010000006.1 GCA_949289625.1 uncultured Clostridia bacterium
CTTTCTACTTTGTCACTCAGTGCACAAATATAATCGCTCATAGTTTTTCTCCTTTCATTTGCCAAGGGCAAGATACTGTGAATCGTCCACGGGCTCCAGCCATTCATTGGACGCCCCTTCCGCCGGAATTTCGATTGCGACGTGGGTAAACCATTCGTCACTTCCTGCGCCGTGCCAGTGCTTCACCTCCGGCGGAATGTATACCACATCCCCGGGATGCAGTTTTCTCGCCGGTTTCTCCCATTCCTGGTACCAGCCTTCACCGTCGGTGCAGAGCAGGATCTGCCCGCCCTTGTGGTGTATGTGCCAGTTGTTGCGGCACTTAGGCTCAAAGCTCACGTTGTATATACCTATGCCGCTTGTATTCAGAGGCTTCAGATAGCTGTTGCCGATGAAATACCGGGCAAAAGCCGTGTTGGGTTCACCCAGACCAAACAAGGAGTCTGAGGGAGCCTGTCTCTCCTCTGCGTAGATCTCCCGCACCATGGGAAACACTGCCCAGGCGTTAGGCCAGCCCACATAAAAGGCGATGTGGGTGATAATCTCCACCATCTCCGTTTTGGTAATGCCGTAATTTTTGGCGTTCTGAATGTGATACTTCAGAGAACTGTCCGTGATCCCCTTGGAAATGAGGGCAACCACCGTGATCATACATCTGTCCCGCAAGGGCAATTTATCTTCTCTTGACCATACCTCTCCAAACAAGACGTCATCGTTGAGCTGAGCGAACTTGGGGGCCAAATCCCCCAGACCGTTCCTTCCCGCAGTCTGTTTAATCATGTGCTTTAATCCTCCTTTTTTAAACTTGATAGTTGTTTCCCGTACTATCCGGTAAAAAGATTTATCAAAGCTCTTTCACTTTCTCGATACGGTATACCAGATAGTCCAGGCAATTGATTTGCTTTTCCTCCTGATGGACCTGATGCAGAAGATCGGCCCGCTTTTGGGACAGTATACGCAGCTGCTCTGCCCTCAGCCCCGCTTTCCAACAGTGGAGAAACTGCTGTATCAATGCCCCGTCAAAACCCGCGGCCTTTAAATTCAGGATCAGCTCCTGCTCCCCGATAGTTTGTACCATGTAGCTTTGCTCTCCCGCTGCCTTACAGGAATGCGCCGTTGCAAACCTGGATTACCTGCCCCTTTACATGGCGGCCCATTTTGCTGGCAAGGAACAGGCAGGCATAGGCCTGGTCTATTGGGTCGCACTCCGGGCCGGGGAAGTAGACAAAATGTCCGCTGTGCTCCAGCATCTTTGCCCCGCCGGGCTGCTCCCCGGCTTTGTTGGCGATATGGGCCGGTGTGACCGTCGCTCCGGGAGCCACGGCATTGCAGCGAATGTTGGTGTCTATCAGCCGCATGGCGACATTCTTTGTCAGAGTGTTCAGCGCCCCCTTAGTGGCCGTGTAGCTTGCTCCGCAGAAGGGCCGTTCTCCGTTGACGGAGGAAATGTTGATGATGACCCCGTCATTCTTGGGCATAAAGATTTTGAGCGCTTCCCGGATATACCGCATGGGCCCACCCAGGTTGGTGTTCATGACGTGAAGCATCCAGTCGTCGTCGGTCTCGTCGATCATCTTCTGCTCCCCGATACCGGCGTTGTTGATGAGAATGTCCACATCCCCAAACTCTCGCAGAGCGGTTTCAAACACCCGCCTGGTGTCCTCAGTGGAACAGACGTCTGCGGTCACGCCCACTGCACGGCCGCCCTTTGCCCTGATCCCTTCCACCACCCGGTCCAGCTGTTCCTGACCTCTGGCGGTAAGCACTACGGCAGCGCCTTCCTGGGCAAACAGCTCAGCCATGGTCTGACCCATGCCATAGCTGGCCCCGGTAATGACGGCAACCTTTCCTTTCAGCATTTCTCTTTCCATAGTAAAGCCCTCCTTAAGGCCTTTGTCCTTCTGCACTTATTATAGCGTTTGAATAGAATATATCAAATACTTATAAATAATACATTTTAATAGTTGAAAGCTATGCACATCCGTGATATGCTTTTATACAGGAGGTAGGCGACTATGGAACTACGTGTATTGCAGTATTTTCTTGCGGTGGCCAGAGAACAGAATATTTCCTCTGCGGCGGAGTCGCTGCATCTTTCTCAGCCGACCCTGTCTACACAGCTGAAAGCCCTGGAGCAGGAGCTTGG
>CASEPH010000007.1 GCA_949289625.1 uncultured Clostridia bacterium
TGATATGCCATATCTTATTCCTCCCTGACGCCCATATGGGTATAGATTTCTCCGGTCTTGCCGGTTTCCGCGATCTGCTCCAGTCGCTGGTACAGAGCTGCAATATCGTCGGTGGAGACGTCCCGGCCACCCAGTCCGTAGACCACATTGATGAGCTTGGGCCGAGATTCCAAATCATACAGAGCGCTTCGAGTTTCCGCAAACAGCGGTCCGCCACAGCCGGAAAAGCCCTCGGACTTATCCATCACTGCCACCGCCTTACAATGCGCCAGCGCCTGAGCCAGTTCCTCTGCCGGGAACGGACGGAACACGCGAATCTTGACAAGGCCCACTTTTTTTCCCTGACTTCTCAGGGTATCCACTGCCGCTTTGGCGGTTCCGGCGGTGGAACCAATGAGCACCAGTGCCGTTTCGGCATCCTCCATCCGGTATTCCTCAAAGAAGCCATATTTCCGGCCGGTCATGGCCGCAAAGCGTTCAGCCTGCTCCAGAATCGCCTTTATGGCATTCTTCATGGCCTCGGCCTCCTGCTTCTTGTGCTCCATATAATAGTGGGTGACATCATAGGGGCCCACCGCCAGAGGCTCCCGGCTGTTGAGCAGATAATGCTCGGGGTTGTATTCTCCCACAAAGGCCTTGACCTCCCGATCCTCCAGCAGTTCGATATTCTCCACCGCATGGGAGGTGATAAAGCCGTCCATGCAGATCATTACCGGCAGCCGCACATCTGCCGTTTCCGCAATGGGGAATGCCTGGACATAGTTATCGTAGACCTCCTGGTTATTCTCTGCATAAATCTGAATCCAGCCGGTATCTCTGGCGCCCATGGCGTCGGAGTGGTCGTTGTTGATATTGATGGGACCGGACAAAGCCCGGGTGGACACCGCCAAAACGATGGGCAGCCGGCTGGATGCCGTCACATAGAGCATCTCATACATCAGTGCCAGGCCGCAAGAGGAGGTAGCACTGATGGCCCTTCCACCCGCTGCCGCAGCACCCATGCAAACGCTCATGGAGCTGTGCTCGGATTCCACTGTAACAAGTTCTGTATGGACGCTGCCATCCGCCACATATTGGGCAAAATACTGGGGAATTTCTGTGGAAGGCGTAATTGGGAACGCACCCATGACATCCGGGTCGATCTGCCGCATGGCCACCGCCACGGCCTCATTGCCGGAAAGCCGGTCAAGATGTGCCATTATTCCTCCTCCTTCCAGACAATTGCGTCAAAGGGACATGCAGTGATGCAGATTCCGCAGCCCTTGCAGTGCATCAAATCAAACTCTCCCCGCTTGCCATCCTTTACCGGGATGGCGCTGTCAGGGCAATAGGGAACACAGAGCAGACACTGCTTGCATTTGTCCTCCAAGAACACCGGCGTCTTGGTCCGCCAATCCCCCGTATTAAACTGCAACGACGTGGCCGGCTCATAGATCTCTCCGCCGGGCGTCAGCTTTTGCCAGGGGGTATTTTCATGAATATCCTTTGCGTAAATCATCCCTGTACCTCCTCCATGGACTGCCGCAGCACCCGCATATTGCCTTCAATCACTTGAGGCTTGGAGGAGAACTTGTGGTGAAAGGACTCCTCCATGTCCTTGGTAAACTTCTCCGGATCCACCACGTTACTAACCTTGACCGTAGCTGCCAGCATGGGCGTATTGGGGAACACCTGCCCCAGGATCTCCTTGGAGATCCGGTTGGCGTCAATGGTGCAGACCCGGCCCTCATAGCCTTTGAGCAGCGGCCGCAGCTCCTCCGGGGACCGGCTGGAATTGATGATAATGGCCCCGGACTTTTTCAGCCCTGCCGTCACGTCCACACAGGAGATCAGGCCCTCGTCCACCACTACTACATAGTCCGGCTCGTAGATATTGGAGTGGATGCTGCATCGCTCTGTGCTAATTCGATTGTAAGCGGTAATGGGCGCTCCACTTCGTTCCGGGCCATATTCCGGAAACCCCTGGACGTATTTCCCGGAGGAAAACGCTGCATCCGCCAGCAGCAGGCACGCCGTCTTAGCACCTTGGCCGCCTCTGCCATGCCAGCGGATCTCTACCATATTCTGATTGTTCATACACAGACCTCCCTGTTCCGGTTGCAGCAGGGTATAAAAATAGCCCCCGTCCGTAAAGGGACGAGAACTGACGTTTTCGCTATACCACCCGTTACTGCATACCAACATATGCATCCCCAGCATAACGGTGGGGTACCGGCAGCTCCTACTCAACTTTCAGGCTGCAGTTCAGAAGTGATTTTCAGCAAAGGGCTACTTTCACCGGGCTTACACCCTTCCCGGCTCGCTGGAGATTTTACCTTCTGCCTACTCTCTTCGTCATCACATTTCAAGCTTTTTTGATTGTTTATACTATATCCGACCCATTTCCTTTTGTCAAGAGAAAGCCGCCGCCACATTTTCACAACCTTTTCCAGAAATTGCGGACGTTTTTTGTATATTTTGTTCTTCTCCAGCGTACACCTGTCCGCCTCACAAACTAGTGATGAATATCTTTCACTTTCATCCGTCAACGCAGTTTTTCTTGCAAAGTTGATTTCAAAATTTTTTGCACTTTTTCTATAAAACCTATTGACAAATCAGCCTGTTTATTGTATATTGTAGACACAAAGAACAAGGGGTGATTCCAATGAAGAGTTAGAGCACGGCGGTTCAGCGAGAGAACTGGTCGGAAGTTATGACGTCTTGCAGTGTGTTATCTTGCAGTATTTATTTTTGAAAGGATTTGATAAACCCATTTCTTTTTGATTCCGGCAAAGCCGGTTAAAAATAGATACTACAGATTCAGGAGGATAGGTCCCATGTACTGATCAGTCATTCGTCCAGAAACCATTTATTCGGAGGCTCGGGTCCCATGAAAAGGTAAGCGGCTAATCCGCAATTCGTATTTGATTGAGAAGATACACGTTTGATTTCACAGAGGACAGTCAAAAGAACAAGTGATTCCTGGCTCAGATTTCTGATTAAGATTTATCTTCACAATGGGTGCTCAATCGAGCATCAGTGGACAAATCCATTGAACCGTGTCATTAGAATTCAGTCGCAGTTCGAATGAGACAAAAAGCCCATGAATGTATCAACGGTAACCCTGACAGCAACGGATAATCCGAAAAAACGGAATCATTCGCAGCAACGGAACCCCGTGATGTAGGAAACTCCGTTACCACGGCAGAGGCCTTGGATCGGAAGATCCGAAAACGCGGAAGAGAATTCGCAGCAAGGAACGATCATTGCAGCGGTAAATGCCCGTAGTAGTGTAACCATCCAGACTGACGAAGAAGAACCCGTAGCAACGCAACAAGAATCCGTAAGAACCGGCAAATACCCGTAGCAAGGGAAAATCCAGTACAGCGGCAAGTAACCGTGAGCAATGGTAAGAAACCAACGAAACGGAACCATCGCAGCATTGGCTGAAATCCATTCGTGGCAAAGCCGCAATATGGATCATGGTCCAAAGCATCGAGAACCGTGACAATGGAATATCCATAGCAGCGGCAAAATACCGAAACATTGGAAGAAAATCCGTAGTTTGATTTGATAAATGTTCCTTTACCGAGGAAATATCCCATGAACAATTGTCCGTTTATCCAAAACGTAAAAATGGATTGACAGCCAAAACGATCATGCGGAAACCAACGTATTGACAGATTATTGATTCAAATAAACAATCTATAAGGATTCATGGAAGCTCAGTCCTGTGAACGTGCAATGGGAAACGCCCAGCTGATTAGAATGACCAGTTACAAAGGATGTCCCATGAACAGATCATGTTCAGAAATAATTTCATAATTTAATATTATCGAAAGGATGAGAGGGGTATGATTGATCCCACCCAGCAGTAGCTACCGTGTATGATTTCAGGTTTGTGATCATACACGGTAGTTTTTTATTTCTGCTGCATGCACTTTATGTCCTGCTAATTTTTCACAAAAACTCTGCTTTTTTCCCAGGAAACCTTGGCTTGCAGTATATATTATATTGTGGTATAATGCTTTTGCCGTAAAATTGTTTTTATATCGAATCATTTGACGACAAGGAGCTATAGAGGTTTTATGGAAAAAACAATGATCAAGGATCTGACCACTGGCAGCGTTGGAAAGGAATTGCTGCGATTCTCTTTCCCATTTATGTTGTCCAACGCCCTACAGACGGTTTACAACCTGGTAGATATGGTGGTAGTGGGACAGTTTGTGGGTGCCAGTGGCTTGTCTGCCGTATCCATCGGCGGTCAGATCGTCTGGCTTTTGTGCTGCTTGGCCATCGGTTATGCCTCCGGAGGACAGATCTTTATTTCCCAACTGGTAGGTGCAGGCGATCACGCCGGAATCCGCCGGACCATCGGCACCCTATTCACCGTAATCGCCGCCTTTTCCGTTTTGTTTACGATCCTCGGCATTATTTTCCATGTGCCCCTGCTGGCGCTACTCAACACACCAGCAGAATCCATGGAACAGGCCAAGGATTATGTAGTGATCTGTTCCTTCGGCATGTTCTTCGTCTACGGATATAATACGGTTTCTGCCGTGCTCCGTGGTATGGGCGACTCCACTCGCCCCTTTTTGTTCATCGCCATTGCTGCTATCCTCAATGTGATTTTGGATGTGATCTTCGTCGGACCTTTCGGCATGGAGAGCGCAGGTGCTGCTCTGGCCACCATTATCTCTCAGGCCGTCAGTTTCATCGTCTCCATCATCTACCTCTACATTCGTCGCGAAAGCTTCGGCTTTGACTTTAAGCTGAAAAGCTTCGCCGTAGATGGCCGTACCTTCAAATCACTCTCTTTTCTGGGCCTGCCTCTGACGGTGCAGACCACCGCCATCAATATTTCCATGTTGTTCGTCTCCGCCGGCATCAACACCTACGGTCTGGTTTATGCTTCCGTTTATGGCATTGGCGGAAAACTTCAGTCCATCATGTTTATTATCACCAACTCCATCTCCACCGCCAGCGCCTCCATGTTCGGCCAAAACCTGGGCGCCGCCAAGTTTGACCGCGTCAAAAAGATCTTTTGGTTCGGCAACCTCTACTGCATCATCTTTTTTGTCGTGGTAGCCATTGTGTGTCTGGTGATCCCCGGCCCCATTTTCCGGCTGTTCACCCAGGACGCAGAAGTCATTGCCCAGGCCGATCAGTTTATGGTCACACTAGTAGTCATGTTCTCCGGATTTGCCACCATGACCGCCGGCATCGCACTGATCAACGGCATCGGCAACGGTAGCCTCAGTCTGATCACCGCTTTGCTGGACGGCGTCATTGTCCGTATCGGCCTCTGTGTTCTGATGGCCGGACCCATGGGCATGGGCGTATGGGGTTATTTCTGGGGCAACGCTCTGGCAGGTTATATCAGCACCATCATTGGAGATTTCTATTATCTCACCGGCGCATGGAAACGCCGCAAGCTGATGATCGACAAATAAACGGCAGCACCGCAGGTTTAAACTGCGGTGCTTTTTCTATATAATTAAGTGCGATCACGTTTCCTTCCGGTAGCAAGAAAAACTTCCTTCCCCCAGCAGCGTTTCCCCCGCTTTTACCTGGACCTGGAACACCAGAATGGTTCTCCCCAGCTTCACTGGCCTGGCCTCCGCCACGATCGTTCCTTCCGTCACATTCCGCAAATATCGAAAGTTGCCATCCAGCGTTACGCACGTTCCACCCAACGCCCGGCTGTAGGCGGAAACCACACAATCCGCCATGGTATACAGCAGTCCACCATGAACGGTTTCTCCCGTATTTTTACAATACTCCGCCACCTGCAGCTCCGCTCGGCACACTTCCTCTTCCAGTGCAGTGACTCGAATGCCGCAGTGCCGCATAAACCGGTTTTCCCGGTTGGTAAACACCATCTGTTCCAAAAAAGTCATGGATAATCCCCCTTTATTTGTGCATTTTTATTATATACTACCTGTCAATCTGTCTGCTTTGCTTGACACCTGGCCCTTACGACTGTAAAATACTTATAGATACTTTTCTTGTATTCAGGCAGCACGACACAGGGATTTTTCCCGGAAAGACGAGGTGCCAATCATGCGTATTACCGACCCCAAGCTTACCCCTGAAAAGCTTTATCTTTTTAATCAGGGAACCTATTATCACAGCTACCGTCTCTTTGGAGCCCACCCGGTTCCCGGCGGCATTCGCTTCACCGTCTGGTGTCCTGACGTAGCCTCAGTTTCTGTCATCGGAGACTTCAACCATTGGGAATCTACGCCCCTTACCCACCAGGGTTCCACCGGTATTTACACCGGTGTTATCCCGGAAGCCCAGGAGGGACAACTCTATAAATACCGTATTATCACCCACAGCGGCGAGCAGATCGACAAGGCCGATCCCTTTGCCTTTTCCGCCCAAGTCCGCCCCGGAACCGCCTCTAAAATTGCGTTTTTGGACGGTTATAAATGGGGCGACGGTCGTTGGCGCGCTGCCCAAAAGGCAAAAAAAAGTGCTGGCCCCATGAATATCTACGAGGTTCATCTGGGTTCCTGGAAACAGCAGGAGGCTCCCGCCGACCCGGACTATCCTTTCCTCACCTATCGGGAGCTGGCAGATCAGCTGATCCCCTATGCCCGTGACATGGGCTATACCCATCTGGAGCTAATGCCCGTAATGGAATTTCCCTTTGACGGCTCCTGGGGTTATCAGGTCACGGGATTTTTCGCCCCCACCAGCCGCTATGGCGATCCCAAGGATTTTATGTACTTTGTGGACAAGGCCCATCAAAACGGATTGGGCGTTATTCTGGACTGGGTCCCGGGGCATTTCTGCCGGGACGCTCAGGGGCTTGGCCGGTTCAACGGCCAGATGCTCTATGAAGCCGCGGATCACCCGGAATGGGGCACCTACAAATTTGACTTTGCCCGCAGCGAGGTCTCCGGTTTTTTGCTCTCCTCCGCCCTGTACTGGCTGCTGGTGTACCACGCCGATGGCCTGCGGGTGGACGGCGTCACCAGTATGCTCTATCTGAATTTCGGGCTGCCGGATTGGGCGGAAAAGCAGCTGAATCAATATGGCGGCGAGGAAAATCTTCCGGCCATTGATTTTCTGCGACACCTGAACAACGTGGTGCACAGCTATGCCCCGGGGGCCATTACCATCGCGGAGGAGAGTTCCGCCTGGCCCCACGTCACCGGCTCCACCGATTCCGGCGGACTGGGATTTGATTATAAGTGGGACATGGGCTGGATGAACGATACGCTGGAATACTGCAAAACCGACTTCCCCTATCGTCCCGGCTGTCATAACAAGTTGACGTTTTCCATGGCCTACAATTTCTCCGAACGGTTCATTCTTCCGCTGAGCCACGACGAGGTGGTCCATGGGAAGAAAAGTCTCATGGGCCGGATGCCAGGCGACTACTGGCGGCAGTTCGCAGGACTGCGGCTGCTGGCACTGTACCAGATCACCCATCCCGGCGGAAAACTCAGTTTTATGTCAACTGAATATGGGCCTTTCATTGAATGGCGGGAATATGAATCCCTGGAATGGTTCCTTTTGGACTATCCATCCCATAAAATGCATCAGAGCTATACCGCCGCGCTGAATCATCTCTACAAAAACACCCCTGCCCTCTGGCAAGACGATCAGACTTGGGAGGGCTTCCACTGGCTGGACGCCAACGACGCAGCCCAAAGCATTCTGCTCTATCGCCGCACCGGCAAACGGAAGACCCAGGCTGTCACCGTTCTTTTGAATTTCCAGCCGGCTGTCTATTCCGGCTTCCGTATCGGTGTCCCCTATCCTGGGCAATATCAGGAAATCTTCTGCTCGGACCGGACCGCCTTTGGCGGCAGCGGCAAGGGCAACCCTGAGCCGATCCAGGCAGAGCCCATCCCCTGTCATGGGGAAAAATATTCCGTTGCGGTGGAGGTCCCACCCATTGGCGGGCTGATTTTGCAGCGGCTCGCCACCAATAAAAAATAAGGGAGCGATTCCATTTGTTCGCAGGAAAAGAAGATTTTAAGGTTGCCTATGAGGCCAAAGCACTGGAGACCTTTGCCAAACCCATTTCAGAATGCTCCACCTTTGAGCGGTACGAGCTTCTTGTCTACCTCATCTCCAGCAACACCAGCAAAGTCCGCACCCAGACCTCTCAGCGGCATATCCGCCTCCAGCAGAAAAAGATCCATTACTTCTCCATGGAGTTTCTCATTGGCCGCCTACTGAAAAACTATCTCATCAATCTGCAGATTGACGATTTGGTGCAGGACGGACTGAAGGACTTCGGCATCGACCTAGACGAACTGTGCCAGTGCGAAAAGGATCCCGGTCTGGGCAACGGCGGCTTGGGCCGTCTGGCAGCCTGTTTCTTGGATTCCATGGCCTATTTGGGCGTCCCCGGCGTGGGCATGGGGATCCGCTATCGGTTCGGATTGTTCCGGCAGCGGATTGTCAATGGCTACCAGACGGAGGAGCCCGATAGCTGGCTGGAAAATGGCTACCCCTGGGAAACCAAGAAGTCCGACGAGGCCATTGCCGTCCAGTTTGGCGGATATGTGGATCGGATTACGGACGAGGACGGTCAGGAGCGCTATGTGACCAAGGACGCTCAAACCATTCTGGCGGTGCCCTATGACGTACCCATCGTGGGCTACGGCGGAAAAACCGTCAACGTCCTCCGGCTCTGGAGCGCAGAACCGGTGGTGGAAAAACTGGATCTGGCCGCCTTTAACCACGGCGATTATTCCGGGGCCATGCGGGAACGGAATGAGATTGAGGCCATCACCTGCATTCTCTATCCCGACGACAGCACCGAGGCGGGCCGTGCCCTGCGGCTCAAGCAGGAATACTTCTTTGTTGCCGCCGGTGTGGCGGACATCGTCAAGAACTTTAAAAAGAACTACGGTCCTGATTGGGCCATTTTCCCGGAAAAGATCGGGATTCACACCAACGACACCCATCCCGCCCTGTGCGTCCCAGAGCTGATGCGGCTGCTCATCGACGAAGAAGCTCTCAGCTGGGAGGAGGCTTGGGACATTACCTGCAAGACCATCTCCTATACCAACCACACCATTATGCCGGAGGCACTGGAAAAATGGTCCATCGACCTGATGCGATCTTTACTGCCCCGGATCTAACAGATCATCGAGGAGATCGACCGCCGGTACTGTGCCGCCTTTGATCGAAGCCAGCCGGACTGGCAGGAGCGACTGCGGAACACCGCCATTCTCTGGGGTGGGCAGGTGCGCATGGCCAACCTCTCCATCATCGGCGCTTACAGCGTCAATGGTGTTGCTGCACTGCATACGGAGATTCTGAAAACTTCTGTGCTACGGGATTTCTATACCCTGACACCAGAGAAATTCAACAACAAGACCAATGGCGTCACCCACCGCCGGTTCCTGGCGGAAGCCAATCCGGGACTTCGGAGCCTCATCACCAACACCATCGGTCCCGACTGGATGGGTAACGCCCTGGAGCTGCAAAAGCTCCTGCCCTATCGGGAGGATGCTGCCTTCTTGACAGCACTTCGCCAAATCAAGCGGCAGAACAAGGTCCGGCTTGGCAACTATATTGCCAAAACCATGGGCATCGCCGTGGACCCGGATTCCATCTTCGACATCCAGGTCAAACGGATCCACGCCTATAAGCGGCAGCTTTTGGCAGCCTTCAAGATCATACATCTATACAATGTTCTGAAGGAAAATCCTGACGCCGACATCAAACCCCACACCTTCATCTTTGCAGGCAAGGCCGCCGCAGGCTACGCCTTTGCCAAGGAAGTGGTCAAATATATCTGCTCTATCGCCGACCTGGTGAATGCCGATCCCCAGGTCAGCAAGAAGCTGCGGGTCATTTTCCTGGAGAACTTCAACGTCTCCTCGGCCCAGCTGATCTATCCAGCCGCCGACATTTCCGAGCAGATCTCCACCGCCGGCAAGGAGGCCAGTGGAACCGGCAACATGAAATTTATGTTTAACGGTGCCATCACCTTGGGAACCCTGGACGGCGCCAATGTGGAAATCCGGAATCAGGTGGGCGATGAAAACATCTGCATCTTTGGTCTCACCGCAGAAGAGGTGATGAATTACTACCTCCACGGAGGCTATATCGCCTATGACGCCTGTCAGTCCGACCCAAGATTGGTGCGAATCTGCAACCAACTGATAGACGGCACCTTCCTGCCCATGGGCAAAAACTTCTATGGCATCCACGATGCACTGCTGAAGGCCAACGATGAATACTTCGTACTCAAGGATTTTGACGCCTATCTGAAGGCCTTTACCAGTCTATCGGATATTTATCAGGATCCCATTCGCTGGGGCAAGATGAGCCTGACCAACATCGCCATGGCCGGAGAATTCACCTCTGACCGCACCATTCGTCAGTATTGCGACGAAATCTGGCACGCCCCCTGTGATAAACTGAAATAACGGAATTTCGAGGCACGGGGGAAATTTCCCCCCGTTGCCCTTAGCAATTTCTCACATCAGAAAAGGAGGGTTCCTATGCGTAAAAAAGAGTGTATTGCCATGCTTTTGGCCGGAGGCCAAGGCAGCCGGCTGCGGGCATTGACCAAGAAAAACGCAAAGCCTGCAGTCTCCTTTGGTGGCAAGTACCGGATCATTGATTTTAGCCTCAGCAACTGCGTTTCCTCCGGCATCGACACCGTAGGCGTTCTGACCCAGTATAAGCCAATGATCCTCAACGCCTATCTGGGCAACGGCGAAGCCTGGGATCTGGACTGCAATCACGGCGGCGTTCATGTGCTGCCCCCTTATGAAACCGAGACCGGCGGCTCCTGGTATCTCGGCACTGCCGACGCCATCTACCACAACATCGACTTTATCGACACCTACAACCCCGACTATGTGCTGATCCTCTCCGGCGACCATCTCTATATGATGGACTACAGCAAAATGCTGGCAGAGCATAAACAGAATCAGGCGGATCTCACCGTATCGGTCATGACGGTCCCCTGGGAGGAAGCCAGCCGTTTTGGCATTATGGAAGCCGATGATGCAGGCCGTATTACCAAATTTGTGGAAAAGCCCCCCAAGCCCGCCAGCAATCTGGCTTCTATGGGCATTTACATCT
The DNA here is from genome assembly GCA_949289625.1 of uncultured Clostridia bacterium. The sequence goes on from CASEPH010000007.1 coordinate 11,050, forward strand.
TCACCTGGCCGGTACTGCGGCAGGCTCTTATGGAGGATCATGAGGACAAAGCCTCCGCCCATGATTTCGGCAAAAACATTATCCCAACCATGCTTGCTACGGAAAAGCGGCTGTTCGTCTACCAGTTCTCCGGTTACTGGAAGGACGTGGGCACCATTGACAGCTATTATTCCGCCAATATGGAGCTCTTAGAGGCAGAACCCGCTCTGGATCTCTATGGGAAGACCCGCATCTTCTCCAACTCCAATATTTTTCCGCCCCATTTCGTTGGTCCCACGGGAAGCGTGGAACGAAGCATCGTCAGCAACGGCTGCAAAATCTACGGCACCGTGGAGCACAGTGTTTTAGGCTCCAATGTCGTAGTCGGCGAGGATGCTTTGGTCAAGGACTCCATATTGCTCCCCGGTGCGGTGGTAGAGCCCGGGGCCAAAGTCTATCGGGCCATCGTGGCAGAACGGGCCACCATTCTGGCTGGCACCACCTTCGGCAAGGACGACGAATCCGCCCCCATCTCACTGCTGGGCGACGATATGCAAAACAGCTAAGGAGGTATTGTCATGGGTAATGTGATTGGACTGCTTTCCACCAACTACACCGGCGAAAAATATGGCAAGCTCATCGAGGATCGTCCTGTGGCTTCCGTTCCCTTTGGCGGCCGGTATCGTCTCATAGATTTCTCCCTGTCCTCCATGGTGAACTCCGGCATCGATACCGTTGGCGTTATCACCCCCAGCAACTACCGTTCTTTGGCAGACCATCTGAACATGGGTCGGGAATGGGGCCTGAACAAAAAACAGGGCGGTATGTTTATGCTCCCCGGCGCAGTCCATGGTCTGAAGGATATGCACGCACGGTTCAGCTTGCGGGACATCATTTTGAACCGTCAGTTTTTCCTGCGGGCCGACGAAGAAACCGTGCTGATCTGCGCTGCCAACCGGGTCTACAATATGGACTTCCGCCCTGTGATGCAGCAGCACGCCAAATCTGGCGCTGCCGTCACCCTGATCTATAAGACAGTCCACCATGGGGAGACCTCCAAGGGCCTGTTCCTCACCATCAGTCCCTCGGGCCAAGTCTCCGGCATCGCGGATTCCGCCGTGGGCGAGGCAAACTGCTTCCTGGATTGTATGCTGATCCAGCGGAAGCTGGTGCTGGACTTCATTGAGTGTTATCAGAATCTGGGCTACATCGACATCATGGATATTCTGGCCACCAACCTGGGGCAGATCCAGGTGGATACCTGGCGCTACACCGGATACGAACACGCCGTGGACCACTCCAAGGATTATATGCGGGTCAGTTTGGATCTGCTGCGGCCTGAGGTGCAGGCGGAACTGTTCCAGGAGGATCGCCCCATCTACACCAAGACCCAGGATTCTCCGCCGGCTAAATATCTGCCCGGCGCCAAAGTTCAAAATTCCATTGTAGCTGCCAGCTGCATCCTGGAAGGGACCGTGGAAAACAGCATTCTGTTCCGAAACGTGGAGATTGGCAAGGGGGCCATTGTGCGCAACTGCATTCTCATGCAGCATTGCACCATCAGTCCCGGCGCAGTGGTGGAAAATCTGATCTGCGACAAATATGTGACCATCAGCCCGGACGTCAAGCTCTCGGGCAGCGAGACCAATCCCTTCGTCATCGGCAAGCAGCAGACGCTCTGAGCGTCCTGCGCTGCATTATACAAAGGAGTCTTCTATCATGGCAACAAAAAAATTGAACGTGCTGTTTGCCGCCTTCGAGGCTGCGCCCTTTGTCAAAACCGGCGGTCTGGGAGACGTGGCCGGGAGCCTGCCCAGTGCTCTCAAGAGCCGGTATTGCGACATTCGGGTGATCCTGCCGAAATTCCGGCAGATTCCTCAGGAATACCAGGACAAGATGGAACTGGTCACCACCTTCACCGTACCCCTGGGCTGGCGGAATCAGTACTGCGGGATCCTGACCCTGAAGCTGGGCAAGATCCAATACTATTTTGTAGACAACGAATTCTACTTCTATCGGGACAACATCTATGGCTACGGCGATGACTGCGAGCGGGTGGCATACTTCTCCAAAGCGGTGCTGGAGTGCCTGCAGTATCTCCCCGACTTTTTCCCGGATGTCATTCATGCCAACGACTGGCATACCTCTCTGATTCCTGTATTTCTCCGGGAGCAATATCAGGGGCTGGATGCCTATCACAGCATCCGCACAGTGTTCACCATCCACAATCTGAAATTCCAAGGCATCTGCTGGAAGTTCTTCCTGGGGGATCTGTTGGGTCTCCATGACTGCAAAAATGCTGCCGATCAGCTCCAGTGGGGCCATGACGCCATCAACTTTATGCAGAGTGCGCTGTACTATTCCGACTACATCACCACCGTCAGTCCGTCCTACGCAGAGGAAATCTGCACTTGGGATTATGGTGAAGGTCTAGACCATGTACTAAACCAGCGGAAGGATCGGCTCCAGGGCATTCTCAACGGCATTGACACCGGGAAATATACCCCGAAAACTGCCCCCTTCCCCTTCTCCGCCGAGGATCTGTCCGGCAAAGCAGCCTGCAAGGCGGCACTGCAGGAGGAACTGGGTCTGCCCGTGCGGTCCGATGTGCCCCTGGCGGTTCTGATCTCCCGGCTCACAGACCAGAAGGGTCTGGATTTGCTGGCTGGTTGTCTGGGCCAGCTCCTCAGTCAGGACATTCAGCTGGCCATTCTGGGGACCGGCGAGGCCCACTATGAGCATATGCTGGGGGGCGCCGCATCTATGGCACCCGATAAAATGGCCGTCCGGTTCACTTTTGACGAGGCCCTGTCCCAGCGGATGTACGCGGGCGCGGATATGCTCTTGATGCCGTCTCTGTTTGAGCCCTGTGGACTCAATCAGATGATCGCCATGGCCTACGGCACCCTGCCTGTGGTCCGGGAGACCGGCGGTCTCCGGGACAGCGTAATTCCCTACAACAAATTCACCGGCATTGGCAACGGCTTCGGCTTCCGCAACCCCAATCCCCAGGAGCTGGAGCAATGCATTCTCTCTGCCGCAGCCCTCTACCGAGAGGATAAACCGGCCTGGACCGCACTACAAAAGCAGGCCATGGCACAGGATTTTGGCTGGAAGGCCAGCGCAAAACAGTATATGGCAATTTACCGCAAGATCACAAAATAAGTTGCTTTTCCAGCAGCCCCTCGGCGAAACTGCCGAGGGGCCATGCCGGTTTTATATACTACCCCTGTTTTTTCCAGCTGTCGCCACATCACGACGCCTCTTTGGGCGCGTCATAAAAAACCCGGAGGTTTCTCATGTATCTGTATCACAACTCCCGACAATCCGCCTACCGTTCCCCCTTTGGCGCGGCCCCCGTGGGTTCCACCGTAACCCTTTCCATCGACGCCCGCCTACCCGAGGGGAGCCATATTTTTCTGCGTCTGTGGCAGGATGGCGAAACGCTTTTGCCCATGCGCCCTGACGAAACCGGTCGGCAAAGCGCTACATTTACGCTGCCGCAGGAGCCCGGTCTGTTGTGGTACTATTTTGTAGCTAAGACGCCCGACGGCACCCTATATTATGGGAAATCACCAGAGCTTCAAGGCGGCAACGGCAAGATGAGCCAGACACCTCCGGATTCCTGGCAGATCACGGTCTATTGCCCCATGGAACTGCCGGACTGGTATGGCAGCTCCGTGGCCTATCAGATCTTTCCCGACCGATTTCACCGGGGACAGGATTGGGTTCAGCGGCAACATAACGCCGCCCATCCGGCAGGCTGGAAAGGTACCCGCCGGCTGGTGGTCCAGGACTGGGACGACACCCCTTTTTACTGCAAGGACGCCGAGGGCCGCGTCACCCGTTGGCCCTTTTTCGGCGGTACTCTGGAGGGGATTCGGGAGAAGCTGCTGTATCTAAAAGCCCTGGGCATTGGGGTCCTGTATCTCAACCCCATTTTCACCGCCTCCAGCAATCACAAATATGACACCGCCGACTACCTTTCCATTGACCCCGGCTTTGGGGATGAGGAGAGCTTTTCCCGGCTCTGTGAGGAAGCAAAGGCCTTGGGGATCCGCATCATCCTTGACGGCGTATTCAGTCACACCGGAGACGACAGCATCTACTTTAACCGATGGGGCAACTATCCCGATCCCGGCGCCTATTCCACGGAGGAAAGCCCCTATGACAGCTGGTATCGCTTTGGCAGCCAGCATCCCAGCGGCTATGAATGCTGGTGGGGGGTGGATTCCCTGCCGGACGTGGAGGAAACCAATCCGGACTATCAGGCCTTCATCTGCGGAGAAAACGGCGTCATTCGGAAATGGCTCCGTCTGGGTGCTTCCGGATGGCGGCTGGATGTGGCGGATGAACTGCCGGACAGCTTTATTCAAAAGATTCGGGCTGCCGGTCAGGCGGAAAAATCCGACGCCCTGCTGTTGGGGGAGGTCTGGGAGGACGCCAGCAACAAGGTCAGCTATGATGTGCTGCGGCCCTACCTGCTGGGGGATGAACTGGACTGTACCATGCACTATCCCTTCCGCACCGGCGTTCTGGAGTTTCTTCTGGGCCGGATCTCCGCCGCAGATCTGGCGGAAGCCCTGGATACCATTCGGGAAAACTATCCTCCTTCCGCCCTCTATGGCGCGCTGAATCTGGTAGGTTCCCACGATACCCCCCGGATTCTCACCATGCTGGGAGAAGCCCCTGAAGATCTGCCACCACAGCAAAGGGAAACCTACCGGCTTCCGCCCCAGCAGCGGGCCCTGGGAATCCGTCGCCTGAAGCTGCTGCAGGTCCTCCAATTTACCTCCCCCGGCGTGCCCTGTGTCTATTATGGCGACGAAGCCGGCATGGAGGGCTATGCCGATCCCTACAACCGGGGGCCCTTCCCCTGGGACTCTGCCGACACGTCTCTCACCTATTGGGTCCGGATGCTTTCCGATTTGCGTCGGGAATATCCGGTACTGGTGCAAGGCAATACCACCTATAGTTTTGAAAACCAGGACGTTTTCTGCATGACCCGAACATTGGATGACCAGCAGGTCAGAATTTATGTCAACCGCTCCACTGAAAAACAGCCTGTTTCCCTTTCCCTTCAAACCTGGCTGGATCTGCTCACCGGCGAAATTCACGCCCAATCTGAGTTGATTTCCCTGGAACCCATGTCTGCCGTCGTTCTCTATCGGGAAGGCACTGACCCGGGCGCTTTTTCGCCCCTTCCCGCTGCGGTTTCTACCCCTTCGGGCCATGGTTTGCTCTGCCCGGTGTTTTCCCTGCCCGGCAAAAGTCCTGTGGGCAATCTCAAGGACGCCATAGCCTTTTTGCCTGTGGTCAAAGCCCTGGGCTTCCAGCTTTGGATGCTGCTGCCCATTTGTCCTCCTGGTCCTGGGAATTCCCCCTATTCCAGCTCCTGCCTCTTTGCAGGAGACCCCCGGCTCATTGCGCCGGATCTGGCGGTGGACATGGCAGGCTTTGACGCTTTCCGGGAGGAAAACGCAGCCTGGCTGGAGGATTACGCATTGTTTGCAGTGCTCCACCAGGTATTTGGCTGTGCCTGGCAGCAGTGGCCTCAGCCGGAACGGGATCGGACGGACCTTCCGGCATTGCGGAAACGATACGCCCGGGAGATCCGTGCCATTGAGGAGCAGCAATACCGCTTTTTTGCCCAGTGGGAGATGTTCCACCGCAGGGCCCGGGAATTGGGTATCACGCTCATTGGGGATCTGCCCATCTATGCCGCTCTGGACAGTGCGGAAACCTGGGCCAATCCAACCCAGTTCATGTTGGATTCCACCGGCCATACCACCCTCCGGTCCGGCTGTCCCCCCGACTATTTCTCGCCCGACGGGCAGGACTGGGGCAACCCCCTGTACCGCTGGCCTGCCATGGAACAGGATAGCTACACCTGGTGGAAACAACGCCTCCGTCAGGCCTTTCGGTGCTACGACTATGTACGACTGGATCACTTCCGTTCCTTTGCCGCCTACTATGCCATTCCCGCTGGTGAATCCGCCCACAATGGCTACTGGATGAAGGGGGCAGGGGTGGCCTTCTTCCGGGAAATGGCGCGGGAATTTGGCTGTCTTCCCATTGTGGCGGAGGATCTGGGGGAGACAGACAGCGAACTCACGGTTCTCCTCCATCACACCGGCCTTTCCGGCATGGACGTGTGGCAGTTCTCCCAGGACGCAATGATCCATATGCCGCCGGAAGCTGCTGCTCATCGGGTCTTTTTCTCCGGCACCCACGACAACCAGACGCTGCAGGGCTTTCTCACCACTTCGGGAGATACCCGGGATTCCCGGGAGATCCTTCGGGATCTTCTGGCCTGTCCGGCTGCCGCTGTGATCCTGCCGGTGCAGGACGTGCTGGGTCTGGGAGATGAGGCCAGGATCAATACCCCCGGCGTTCCTGAGGGCAATTGGGTTTGGCGTATGACGGAGGTGCAACTTGAGACGTTGAAACGAGGCGGAATCCTATGAGGCTATTTTACGCCCTGCCTTTTGCCCAAAAAACACGACACGATATGGAAGCACTGCAATCCCAACTGCTTCCTCAATTGGAACGCGGCCGTCCGACCCAGCGGGAGAATCTCCATCTGACCCTTGCCTTTTTGGGCGATGTTGCACCCAGTCACGTCCCTGCTTTGCGTGGCATCCGCAAGGAATTGCAGCAGACGCCTGCCTTTTCCCTCTGCTTTGACCGGATCGGCACCTTTGGCGGGAAACAGCCCGTGCTCTATCTGGCACCGCAGTCATCTCCCATTCTTTTCGCTTTGGAGCAAAAACTCCGAACCGCTTTGGAGCAGCAGGGATTCTTTCTGGAATCCAGGCCCTTTATACCCCATGTGACGCTGATCCGCAATGCCAGGACCTATGCAAATCTGAGCTTTTCGGCGCCTTCCTTCCCGGCCATTCATGCGGAGATAACCTCGGTTTCTCTGATGCTGTCAGATCGCCAGGAAGGACGGCTGGTCTACACGCCGTTAGCTTCCATCTTCTTTTCCGACTAGCCGATATAGCCGCAGCGAGATTTCCAAAGTCCCGCTGTGGCTGTATTTTTTGTAAATGATCTTGTAATAACACTTCATTTCATCGGATTTCTTCACAAAAAACACATATTGTTGCGTAACCTTTGAAAATTCACTTGCTTAATGTACAAAACTGCTCTATAATATTAAGAAATGTAACTTGTTACGCCACCTGTATTGAGGAGAGTAGAAAATGACCAAAGAGGAACTGTATCAGTCCAAGTTTATTTCCTTGGACCAGGCGCTGGATATGATTCAATCCGGCGACACCATTACCCTGGGCTTTTACGGCAATGAACCCCGAAATATGCTCCGAAAGCTTCACACCATTGCAGACCGCGTGGAGGATGTTACCGTATGGTGCACCAATCCCGCTGAGGAGTATCCCTTTTTGATGGATGATTCCCTCAAAGGCAAAATCGACATCATGACCGTGTTCTACGGTCCCATTCTGCGGAAGATCCACAAGAGCGGCCGGGTACACTACGCTCCTCACAATATCCATTCTGCAGTAGAATGTATGTGCGACTGCAAAAAGCCCAACGTCTTTTTGGCCTCCGTCACGCCTCCCGATGAGTATGGCTATGTGTACATGTCCATGAGCCAGCAGACGGAATACGAGATGTTTGACGTTTGTGACCTGCATATTTTTGAAATCAACGAAAATCTGCCCCACACCTTCGGTTCCACCCGGATTCCCATTGAAAAGGTGGAGTATTTTGTCAAGGCCGACAGTCCCGTTTCCGCCGCACCGGATTATCCCATTTCCAAGGAGCTTTGGACCATTGCCGAGCATGTGGCCTCCCTCATCAACGACGGAGACACCATTCAGCTGGGTTTCGGCGGGCTGCCCCATGCCGTGGCGGAAAACCTGATGGACAAGCACGATCTGGGCGTCCACACGGAGATGTTCTCCAACTCCCTTTACCACCTGATGGAGGCCGGCGTCGTCACCAACGACCGGAAATCGATCCACCGGGGCAAAGCCATCTGCGCCTTCTGTTGGGGCGATGAATCCTTTAACCGGTTTATCGACTACAACCCCGCCATTCAGGTCATGCCTGTAAGCTACACCAATAACCCCAACACTATCATGGCCAATGACAACATGGTTTCCGTGAACTCCGCCCTGCAAATTGATCTGACCGGTCAAATCTGCTCGGAATCTTTGGGCTTCTCCCAGTTCTCCGGCACTGGCGGAGCCACTGACTACGCCTATGGCGCGTTTCATTCCAAGGGCGGCAAGGGCATTATTGCCCTGACCTCCACCGCGAAAAATGGCACGATATCCCGGATTGTTCCTGGATTGACTCCTGGTGCTGTGGTTTCGATCCAGAGAAATCTGGTAGACTATGTGGTCACAGAATACGGCATCGCCCATCTGCGTCACCTGCCCATTCACCGCCGCGTGGAAGAGCTGATCCGCATTGCCCACCCAGACTTCCGGGAGGAATTGCGGCGCGAGGCACAGCGGCTCATGATCTGGTAAATACAGTTTTGCCCCGGTGGTTTTGAAATCCACCGGGGCTTTTTTGTCCGTTTACAAAAACGCAGGATTCAGTTTCACATGATAGGCTTCCGCAATCTGCTCCAACATCTGATCGGATATGGTATTCAAAACCGGCTGTCCGGAAGAAACCACTTTCATGTAGATTTCCGCTGCCTTTTCTACTGTGTGCATCAGTCCAAAGGCTGTGTCAAAGTCCGGTCCCACGGCAAACATCCCATGCTGGGCCCAGATCACCCCGTCATAATCCGTCATTTTTTCCGCTGTGGCCTGGGCGATTTCCCAACTGCCAGGCACCATGCAGGGTACAACGCCCACCCCCTGAGGGAACACCACAGGGCATTCCGTTTCACTCTGCCACAGCGCCCTGGTAAAATCCCGGTCCGTCAGCGGCAGAATATAGGTCATGGCAATGACATTGGCCGGATGCGCATGGTAGACCACTCGATTCTTCCCCGCCGCAGCCTCCATCTTTACGCTGTGATTGCACATATGGGCCGCCAGCTCTGAGGTGGGAACGCCGCCGGAAACCAGACCCCAGAGCTTTTTCCATCGGGTTCCCGTTTCGTCCAGCTGCAAAATGCACAGGTTTTCCGCCGGCGACTCGGGCACATTCCGCATAAAACGTCCGCTGCCCGTCACCAAAAAGCAGGCGTTTCCTAGATTCTCTACCGTGACGCCCAGGGGATGCCACTCTGCCTCCGGCATGAACCAGCCGCTGGCATCTGCCACCTCCTGTTCTGTCATCCGATAGGACAGATTGCCTCCATTGCGTTCATGCCAGCCCATCAGCCACCCATCCTGGCACATCCGTACAAAGCCTTTGAAAAAGGCCAGATTTTCCATTTTCTTGTCTCCTTCCCCGTTCAGGCCGATTCAAATTGGGTCCGATACAGCTCCGCATAGAACCCGTTTTGCTCCATCAGTACTTCATGGGTACCCTGCTCCACCACAGCCCCATCCCGTACCACCAGGATATTGTCCGCCCGGCGGATAGTGCTGAGCCGGTGGGCAATTACAAAACAGGTTCGATCCTTCATCAGTTCCCGCATGGCCTGCTGAATGCGAATCTCCGTCTGGGTATCCACGTTGGAGGTGGCCTCGTCCAAAATCAGCATGGCCCCCTCTTGCAGCATGGCCCGGGCAATGGTGAGCAGCTGCTTCTGACCTGCGGAAATACCGCTGTCTGAGCCGGTGAGCACCGTATCATAGCCCTGAGGCAACCGCATAATGAAGGAATGGATCTGCGCCGCCTTGGCCGCACGTTCCACGTCCTCCCGGGTGACGCCGGGCCTGCCGTAAGCAATGTTTTCATAGATGGTACCGTAGAACAGCCAGGTATCCTGGAGCACCATGGTATAGGCCCGCCGCAGAGAATCCCGGGTTAAGCCCCGGATTTCCTTTCCATCCACCGTGATTGCCCCGGTGTCCACATCGTAAAAGCGCATCAGCAGGTTGATGATGGTGGTCTTTCCCGCACCGGTAGGTCCTACTATGGCAATTAGACTGCCGCTGGGTGCGTTCAGGGAGAAATCCTTTAAAATCTGTTTTTCCGGGGTGTAGCCAAAATTCACATGCTGCAGTTCCACTGCCCCGGTTACGTTCTCCAGCTTCTCCGCATCGGGTGCATCCGGCGTTTCCGGGGTCTCGTCAATGAGCCGGAACACCCGTTCCGCTGCAGCCATAGCGGACTGCAGTTCTCCGATGATGTTGGCCGTTTCATTGATGGGCCCGGAGAATTTCCGGGAATAGAGCACAAAGGCAGAAATGTCGCCCAGTCCGATACCGCCCCGCAGATACAACAGTGCGCCAAACACGCTGATCATGGCCAAGGAAATGTTGTTGATAAAGTTGATGGAGGGACCGTTCATGGTGCCATAGTATTCGGCTCTGGTATAGGCGTTCACCGCTGCCTCGTTCATGCGGTCAAAGCCAGCAATCACCGTCTCCTCCTGATGATAGGCCCGGGTGGTCTTCTGACCAGAAAGCATCTCCTCCACATAGCCATTGAGCTCTCCCAGAGAGGCTGACCGCTTTCGGAACAGAGGCCGGACCTTTTTGGTGATAAAGCCCGTCAGCAGCACCGAGCAGGGCACTGTTACTGCGAAAATCAGTACCAGCTCCGGTGCGATCAGCAGCATCATCACAAAGCTGCCCACCACGGTGATCACACTTTGCACCACCTGTAAAAAGTCCGAGGACAGGGACGCGTTGACCGTATCAATATCATAGGAAATCACGGAGATGATATCGCCGGTCTGATGCTGGTCAAAAAATCGGACCGGCAGCCCGCTGAGGCTGTAGAACACGTCCTGCCGCATCTGGCAGACCACCTTTCTGGTGAGCCGTACCATCAGGAACTGAAGCCCATAGCCCAAAACCGCCGAGGCCAGATAACAGATCACCATCAACACCGTCAGCAGAACTACCCGCTGGAAATCCGTTTCTCCCGGCCCCACGCCAATGGCATCGATGGCCTTACCGCTGAGGCTGGGGCCCAGCAGGCCCAGCAGATTGCTGAGCACCGCCAGAATCGCCGCAAGGAGCAGCATGGCTTTATGCTGGCACAAATAGGTCCACAATCTGGTGAAAATATACTTCTTATGGACCGGCGTTTTGCCCTGCACTCTGCGGTCGCCAGTCATATCATTCATCCGGGGGCCCTTTTGCGGGCCAAAGTTACTACGCATGCTCCAATTCCCCCATCTGATTCTCCGCCACCAGGGCATACATGGGACAGGTTTTCAAAAGGCTTTCATGGGTCCCCTGTCCCACCACCTTTCCGTCATCCAGCACCAGGATCAGCTCCGCATGGCGAATGGCGGAAATCCGCTGGGCGATCAACACCTTCGTGGTATCCGGATACCGCCGCCGCAGGCACCGGCGCAGGGCCGCATCTGTCTTATAGTCCAGAGCGCTGGAGGAGTCATCCAGGATCAGGATCTCCGGGTTGCCCGCCAAAGCCCGTGCAATGAGCAGCCGCTGCTTCTGGCCACCGGAGAGATTGGTGCCCCGGACGGTCAGCCGGTGATCCCAGCCCTCGGGGAATCCGTCCACAAATTCAGCCGCCTGGGCGTCCTCCAGGGCCCGCCGGATTTCCTCGTCGGGCAATCCCCGGCCAAAGTCCACGTTGGCCCGGATGGTGTCTGCCATCCAGAAGTCATTTTGAAAGGCCATGCCAAACTTCCGGCACAGATCCTCCCGCTCCAGGCTGCGGATGTTCTGTCCGTCCAGATATATATTCCCCGTATCCGGATCGTAAAACCGGATCAGCAATTGTATCAAGGTGCTCTTGCCGCTGCCTGTGGTCCCCAGGATGCCCAGAGTCTGTCCCGGCAACAGCGTAAAGCTTACATCGGTTAGATTATCCTCGGTTTTATGATAGGAAAACGAAACATGATCAAAGACCACTTTCGCCGTGGTGTCCAATGTTGGCAGTTCCTCCGGTAGCATCTCCTCCGGCGTATCCAGCACCTCCTGGATCCGTCCCGCAGACGCCACGCCTTTGGCGCAGAGGGTAAAAATTCTGGTAATGCCCAGCATGGCATTGAGGATGATCGTAAAATAGCTGAGAAACGCGATGATAGCCCCCGGCTGGGTGGTCCCGCCGTTCACCCGCACCGCCCCCACCAGCACTACGGCACAGAGGCCCAGGTTCAGAATCAGTGTGGTGGTGGGATTGGTCACCGCCATCACAGCGCTGGCCCGCTGTTCGGCATTGCTGAGGGATTCGTTGACCCCATCGAACCGATCCTTCTCATAGGCCGTTTTGCTCAGGGCCTTAATAACCCGGACCCCGGTAACATTTTCCTGCACCGTCCGTACCATCCGGTCCAGCACCGACTGGCAGAAGGTATACATGGGTACGGAGACCCGAGTCACCAGATACACCACCAGAAAGATAAACGGCAGCGTCCCCACCAGCACCAGAGTCAGTATCGGATCCATGGTCAGGGTAATCAGGATTCCGCCGATCAACAGGATCGGCCCCCGAACCCCCAACCGCTGCACTCTGGAAACCATCTCATTGACATTGTAGGTATCCGAGGTCAATCGGGACACCAGGGATGGAATTGTAAATCCATCGGTCTGGGCCGCGGAGAGATGTGACACCTTGGAGAACAGATCATGCCGCAGGGCCTTGGTGACCTTTCCTGCCGAGGTTGCCGCCATCCGGTTGGCTGTAATATTGCTGGTAATAGAAAAAATAGCGCAAATCACCATAATACCGCCCCATAGAAAGATCAGTCTGACGTTTTTCAGCGGCACGATATCATCAATAATCCGCTCCAGAATAGACGGGATGACCAGATCCATCATAGAGGCAAAAAACTTGATGATCAGGCCGATCCCCATGATCCCCATATGGGGCCGTATGTATGCCATCAGTCGTTTCACGTGACACCGCCCCTCCCAAATTCTTAATTCTATTTTACTCACATCATTATGAATTCGCAAGATGCTTTTTTGCATCGACTTTTTTTCGCGGATATGATACCATAGCCCCAAAGGAGGAATATCCATGGAACTGAAGGAAACCGGCCGCTGGGCGGCATATCTGATGGAGGAACCCCACAAAGCTTATTGGCCCTCCCTGTGTCAACGGGTGGAGGACGCCTATGAATCCGGCAATGCATATCCCCCACGGGAAGATCTTTTTTCTGCCTTTCGTCTGACACCACCGGAACAAGTCCGGGTGGTAATTTTGGGTCAGGACCCCTATCATGAACCCGGCCAAGCCCACGGACTGAGCTTTTCTGTTCCCGACGGTACACCGCTGCCGAAGTCCCTCCAAAACATATACCGAGAGCTTTCTTCTGATTTAGACACTGTGTCGCCAAAAAGCGGTTCCCTGATTCCCTGGGCTCGGCAGGGTGTATTTCTGCTCAATTCCGTCCTCACTGTGGCCCCTCATCAGGCTGGCAGTCACCGGTCCTTCGGCTGGGAACGCTTTACCGACGGGGTCATTTCCGCCACCAACCAGCTGCCCCAGCCCATCGCCTTTTTGCTGTGGGGCAATTACGCCATTCAAAAAGCGACCCTGATCCATACAGAAGCGCCGCGGCTGATTCTGACTTCCCCCCATCCCAGTCCGCTGTCTGCTTACCGGGGCTTTTGGGGGAGTCGTCCCTTCTCCAAAATCAACGCGTTTCTTACCGCTCAGGGTAGCAAGCCCATCCAGTGGACATCGGAGGTCACATCATGAAAGAACAAGACAGACTGGACCGTCAGATGGCCTTCTGCTTGGAAATCGACAAGCAAAAGCTGATCGGACGGCAGACCTACCTCTCCAACAGCCAGCGGAAGGAAAACGACGCAGAGCACGCCTGGCATCTTGCCATCATGGCCATATTGCTGCAAGAATACGCCAACGAGGAGTTGGACCTGCTGAAAACCGTGACCATGCTTCTGATCCATGACTTGGTGGAAATCGACGCTGGCGACACCTACGCCTATGACACAGAGGGTCAAAAGACAAAGCTGCAGCGGGAAACCGCCGCAGCGGACAGAATCTTTTCTCTGCTGCCAGAGGATCAGGCCCAGTCCCTCCGAGCCCTCTGGGAAGAGTTTGAGGCCGGAACGACTCCAGAGGCCAGATTTGCCCATACCATGGACAATCTTCAGCCCACCATGCTAAACGCCGCCACCGGCGGAAAGGCATGGGCCCAGCGAAAAAATCGTCTGAGTCAGGTTTTAAAGCGCAACCAAAACACTGCTACTGGCTCCAAAACTCTTTGGGACTACTCCTATACCCACTTTATTACACCCAGCCTGCAATCCGGTGCGCTGGAAAACGACATAGAACCGCATTTGTAACATAGTCGACGCCTTACCTTACGAAGGGCGTCGGCTATTTTTGCTCTGGCTATTACAGCCTTCCCTGCTGGGGAAGGCTGATTGTTGGCCCTTATGGCATGGAGAATAACTTCCAGTTATGGCTTATGATTTTTAAGCATTTGTTCCGGGTCCCGTTTCCCGGTAAAATGAGGCTGGATTATATTACGATAGAAAGGAAGATGACAACAATGAAAAAGAATCGTAAATGGATTGGCCTGCTGCTGGCCATCGCTATGGCCTTTGGCCTGCTTTCCGGCTGCGGAACCCCCGCTTCCAGCATGGAATCCGCCACATCCAGTGCTCCCGAATCTGTCGCTCCCACCACGGAAGCAACCCAGGAACCCACAGAAGTTTCCTCCGTCGAGGAACCGTCCACGATAGAGAGTTCTGTGGAAGAACCGGCAGAAGAAGTTGCCGACGGTCCTGTGGCTGGTGACGAGGACTTTGACTGGTCCGTGTTTGAACCACTGACTGAGGAACCCACCACGTTGACCATGTTCTATACTCAGCCCCCCATGCTGGCTTCCGTAATGGATTCCCCCAACGACATGAGTTATCTGTACCAGAAGTTTGAGGAGATCACCAACGTCCACATTGAATTCACCATGGTCAACATGATGGACGCTTCCACCAACTTCACCCTGATGATCAGTTCCGGCGACTACTGCGACATCATCAACGACGCACTGAACTACTACGACACCGCCGACCAGGCCTATGAGGACGGCATTGCCGTAGACCTGCTGGAGCACGCGGACAGTGTTCCCAACTTCCTGGCTCTCTTGGAGGAATATCCGGAAATCAAGTCCGACCTGCTGACGCTGGAAGGCCGCATTTTGAACATGCCCCGCATTGATATGCCCATTGCCCAGACCGCCGATGCTGGCTTCCTGATCCGTCAAGACTGGCTGGATGAGCTGGGTCTGGAGGTACCTCAGAGCTACGACGCCATGCACGAGGTCATTACTGCCTTTAAAAACAAGTACGATCTGTCCGATCCCTATGTGATGCCATATCAGGTGCTGTCTCCCTGGGGTCTGATGGCCGGCGGCTATGGCATCACCGCCACCGCCAATGCCAACAACTTCTATGTGGACCTGGAAACCGATGAAATCAAGCTGTCCACTGCCTCCGACGCCTATTATGACTACCTGTCCATGTTCCGGGATTGGTACAGTGAAGGGCTGATTTCCAGCGACTTTACCTCCTACCAGTCCAATCTGCCCGACGAATCGCTGATTTCCACCGAGCAGACTGGCATCTGGTTCTCCGACCTGTCCTACATCAAGACGTATCAGGATCTGCTGGCCTCAGTGAACCCCAACGCCAAGCTTTCTCTCATGAACGACCCCGGTATTGACGACGAAAAAACCGGTTATATTGCTACGACCCGGGTCATTGGCGGAACCGGCGGCTTCTCCGTATCGGAATCCTGCTCCGATGTGGAACTGGCCCTTTCTTGGTGTGACATGTGGTATAACCCCGATCTAACCCAGTTCATCAACTACGGATATGAGGGCATCACCTTTGAATACGACGAGGACGGCAATCCTGTTCTGAGCGGCTGCATCATTGACAACGACCTGGGACTGCCCTCCCTCAAAATGTCCAACGGTGTGTATCTCTGCACCAGCGGCGGCTTCATCTATGATCTGCACAAGTACGATCTGGAGTACACCGATCTCCAGTTGGAGGCCTATACCGCCTGGATCAACGCAGCCAAGGATGAATCCACCGTAACGACCTCTCAGGTTCCTGGTGGTGCCAAGATGGACGTAGATCAGGCCAGCGCCGTATCCACAGCCATGAGCGACATCAACACCTATGTGTCGGAAATGGCCTTGAAATTCGTCACCGGCGTCGAGCCCCTCAACGAGGACAGCTATGCCCAGTATGTTGCAAACATCGAGGGTATGAACCTACAATCCGCCCTGGATGCCCAACAGGCCGCTTATGACCGGTATCTGGAGCAGTAAATACATCACCGTATAAGGAGGAACCTATGACAAATCTACAGATTGAGCATCTGGTGGAACGCTGGGAGGACCGGCGCGACGTCAAGAACCAGCTCGGCAAGTTCGTCCACTACCTGCTGCTCAAGCAGGAGGCAAAGCTCTTTGATGACCTGTGGTCCACCCGGGAGGATGTGGCCTACGGTACCAACGAGGGTTGGTATGTGGGACCGGAGGCCATCCGGGACTACTTTGGCTGGTTCCCCGGCTATACTGCCAAGGTAGCTGCCTGCCTTAAGGCCAAATTTCCCGACAAGCTGGAGGGGAAAACCGACGAGGAGATCTTCGGCATCGGCCTGATGGAACTCAAATCCATCAGCAACTATGTCATTGAAGTGGCCGAGGACGGCGAAACTGCCAAGGCCTTCTGCTGTGTCTTTGGCTACAACACCACTGTGGATCAGCGGGGCCCCATCTCCAACTGGATTCTGGGCACCGTGGTGGCAGATTTTGTGTATGAAAACGATCAATGGAAGATCTGGCACATGCAGTACCTGGAGGACATCAACAAGCCTGCCGGCAGCGACTGGGGCGCCAAAGAGGAGAAAGCATTCCCTGAGCTGTCCGAATTTGCCGAGCTCAAAGGTCTGACGCCTCCTGCACCCAACAAGCCCTGCGTGCTGCGGCAGCGCTATACCGGCAGCCGTTCTGCCACACCGCTGCCCAAACTGCCGGTACCCTATACCACCTTTGCTGAGACCTTCAGCTACGGAATTTAAGGAGGCGGTTCACTATGGCGAAAAAGAAAATCATTCGTTCCAATGAGGAACGCATAGTCCGGGTATGGGACATTGAGCAGGTCAAGGATCTGATGAGCCGCCGCACCGTATATGACTGCAACGGCCAGCATCAGGAGGAGCTGGATGAGCTCTGGGTCCAGGTTCCGGAAAACCAGAAAACCGCCTCTTTTGGTCGGAACTGGGGCTATTATGTGGGCATGGAAGAGATCAAGCGCTATTATGTGACAGATTACAACCAAAAGCAGCAGGCAGAGAAGGACGCCGTGGCTGCGGTAAATCCCGCAGTGGCGGAGGAAGCTCTGGGTTACGGACGCTTTATGTTCCATCCCCTGTCCACCCCCAATGTCAACCTAGCCGAGGACGGCAAAACTGCCCAGGGCACCTGGTATTCCATTGGCGCCGACTGCTATCCCAACCCCGACGGCACCGGCGACTGCAACTGGAACTGCCAAAAGATCTGCGCTGACTTTATCAAAGAGCCCGGCGGCTGGAAGATCTGGCATGTGGTCTTTTCCAACGACTTTATGATCAAGACGGGCCATCCCGTCAGCGAGCTCCAGTCCGTTTACATTCGCGGCACCGGCCGGGACGAGATCGACTTTGGCGAGCCCACCATTCCCATGCTGGCCCACAATCCCAGCTATTCCTGGTGCGACAACTATCCGCCGCTGAACGATCCCTATGAGACCTTCACCGACGAGATCAGCTACGGCCCGGAAGGGCACCCCAACTATCAAGGCTAAGGAGGCGGCAACATGAGAAAAAGTTATTTGAGTCTGGAGGCCAGAATCCACAACGCTGAGGGTTCTCAGGCTGCGGAAACACTCCATGCCAGACACGCATTTCTGCACGCCAAGGCCTTTGGCGACGAGGAGTGGGGGCAGGTCTGGTCCCACAGCGACGACACCTCCTGGGCCCATTCCTTTGGACGGATGCGCGGCTATGACAGCGTATACTACAACAACGTAACCACCTACAACTGCGGCGGTCAGCGGAACTATCAGAGTATGCTGAATCTGCTGCCGGAGATCGGTCACTTTGATGCCCGGGCCTGCCGGGAGGTGGCCATGCACACTCTGGCCACAGACATCGTAGAGGTAGCCGACGACGGACAGACTGCCAGAGCTTCTTTCCTGACCCCCGGCGTACTGTTCTCTACTCTGAACGCCAATCTCAAGTGCCGCTGCATGACCTTGTGGGAGCGTTACGGTTCCGACTTCATCTTCGAGGACGGAGAGTGGAAATATCTCCACGAGCAGGTCTGCCCGGATATGGGTGGTTCCTTCGACGAGGCTAATACTGCCCAGCAGAAATATGAGCAGTTGGCCAATCCCCAGGCCGGTCCTGGCGGTCCTCCTCCCGGAGGTGCTGCCGCAGAACCGCTGCTGGATCCTCCCGAGTCCGGAACGGGCCTTTGGCTCCAGGATAAGGGTCCCCTGCACTCCGACTATACGCCGGTGCAGCTAGTCCAGAACTCGGTTCCCTTCCCGGTTCCCTACAAGACCATGGATGACGACAACACCTACACCAAGAAAGCCCAGCTCAAGGTCAGCTTGAACATTGACCGGTTTGGTAAGATCGTGGGCGCTGTGGAGATCCCCATGCCCATGGGCGGGCCTGGCGGCGCACCTGGCGGTGGAAAGGGCGCACCCGGTGGCGCACCGGAAGGGAAAGGTGGCTCCGGCGGTCCTGGCGGTGCTCCGGAAGGCAAGGGCGGCCCTGGTGGTCCTGGCGGCGCTCCGGCAGGCAAGGGAGGTCCTGGTGGTCCCGGTGGTCCCGGTGGTCCTGGTGGTCCCGGCGGTCCCGGTGGTCCTGGTGGTCCCGGCGGTGCCAAGTCCAACTGGAATGCAACCTATCTGCGCAACGCTGTGATCTATGCCAGCGAAAAGGTCAAGAAGGGTGCCCTCCATGTGATTACCGGCGTGGGCAACGAAGCCGTGATCGGCGCCATGGCCTGCGTGGCTTATCCCGAGGAGGCTATCTATTCCATCCCCGCCATCGGCAAGGATTTTAAGGTCCTGCGGCTTCCCATGGGCAAAGACAATCCCAAGGGCGACATCAAGTTCACCGTTCGGGAGGAAGGGGATCACGTCTATATCGACTATATGGCTGATGATCCCAGCAAGCCTGCCGTCAATGGGCCCCACAATTACGACATTGAAAAGCTGCCCGACGAGGTGATTCCGGAGGTCTCTCCTGACAAGCACGTCTACATCAAGGGCAACGGTCAGTTCCCCCTGAAGGCTTCTCTGGCCTACAGCTACTGCGGTCGCTGCAAGAGCATCAACATGATCCCCCAAGGCGACGAGCTGTACACCTGCGTAGCATCCTTCTGCAAGGAACGCAAGGTGGGCGATCAAACCAAATAAGCCACATCAAAGCAAATTGCCCCGGTCTGTGCTGCAACACAGGCCGGGGCATTGCCATGTCCTTATTCGTTTCCGGGGAATTTGGGGATCGCGTCAAATCCGGGCTGCAAATCCGCATCCGTGGGGATATAGTCGTTCATTTTTCCATCGTTATACTGCTCATAGGCCAGCATATCAAAATAGCCGGTACCAGTGAGGCCAAAGAGGATGGTCTTTTCCTCCCCGGTTTCCTTGCATTTCAGCGCCTCGTCTATGGCTGCACGGATGGCGTGGCTGCTCTCCGGAGCCGGCAGAATGCCTTCCGCCTTGGCAAAGTACTCTGCCGCCTCAAACACCGCCGTCTGCTCCACGGCCATTGCCTCCATATAGCCGTCGTGATACAGCTGAGACAGGATGGAACTCATGCCATGGAACCGCAGTCCGCCGGCATGATTGGCAGAGGGAATAAATCCGCTGCCCAGAGTATACATCTTTGCCAGGGGGCACACCATTCCCGTATCGCAGAAGTCATAGAGGAATTTGCCTCTGGTAAAGCTGGGGCAGGAGGCCGGCTCCACAGCAATGATCCGGTAATCCCGCTCGCCCCGAAGCTTTTCTCCCATGAATGGGGAGATCAATCCGCCCAGGTTGGAGCCGCCGCCGGCACAACCGATGATAATGTCCGGCACGATGCCATACTGATCCAGCGCAGCCTTTGCTTCCAGGCCTATGACGGACTGATGCAGCAGCACCTGATTGAGCACGCTGCCCAACACATACCGGTAGCCGGGATTGGCCGTGGCCACTTCCACCGCCTCCGAAATGGCACAGCCCAGGGAACCGGTGGTCCCGGGATGGGCTTCCAGAATCTTTCTGCCCACTGCCGTTTCCATGGAGGGAGACGGCGTTACGGACGCCCCATAAGTCCGCATGACCTCCCGGCGGAAGGGCTTTTGTTCATAGGACACCTTGACCATAAAGACCTTGCAGTCCAGGTCAAAATAGGCGCAGGCCATGGACAATGCGGTACCCCACTGACCAGCTCCGGTCTCCGTGGTAACCCCCTTCAGGCCCTGCTTCTTGGCGTAATAGGCCTGGGCAATGGCGGAATTGAGCTTATGGCTGCCGCTGGTGTTGTTGCCTTCAAACTTGTAATAGATCTTGGCTGGGGTACCCAGCTTTTTCTCCAGATTATAGGCCCGAACCAGTGGAGAGGGCCGGTAGGTCTTATAGTAGTCCTGGATCTCCTCCGGAATCGGAATGTAGGCGTCATAGTCGTTGAGCTCCTGATCCACCAGTTCCTCGCAGAACACGGCGCCCAGTTCTTCCTTTGTCATGGGCTGCAGCGTCCCTGGATTTAACAGCGGGGCGGGCTTTACCTTCATGTCCGCCCGGACGTTATACCATGCCTTGGGCAGCTGCTCTTCACTGAGGTAGATTTTGTAGGGGATGTTCTTGTTTTCCATGATGTGTTCCTCCGTTTCATCAGATTCGATGGGAAGGAACAAAAAATCGCTCCTGTCCCATACACAAATTGTGTTGGGACAAGAGCGTAAAACTCCTGCGGTGCCACCCAAATTGATGCAATGCATCCACTTATGGCATACTAACATATGCCGCCGTTTGATAACGAAGCGGAGCTCCGGCGTACCTACTTTTCATTCAGCTTGCTCTCTGAGGCCCATTCCATCCGAAGTCTCCTGCGCCGTTCCCAGCATCCGGCGCTCTCTGAAAGGAGGTTGTTCCGGTGTACTCACACCTCATCAACGATTTCCTGCATTTTAGCACATTAAAGAAATAATGTCAACCCTCTTTTTTACTTTTTTTCACAGTGCTGTGGATGGGAAGGCCGCTGCGCTTGTACCTCTTATCGTTTGAGGCGATAAATCCTTTCCCCGTTCAATTCCTCCGCCACCACGATCTGTTCCGCCTCCAAACTCTTTAGCATCCGGCGCAGGCTGTCTTTTTTCAGTCCCAGTACGGCAGCCAGTTCAACGCCAGTGGCGGAAATGTGGTCCGTGAGATATTCGATCAGGATTGCCTTCAGCGTTTCTGTCCGTATGGGCCGTTTTTGATTGTCTCCAGCAGGCACTTCTGCCCAACGCTTCCCCAGGGGGAGCACCAGGACAATCCGTTCCGGAGAAAATTCCTCCAACAGCTCCGGCGTCCCCCATCCGCACTGACGCCAAACCCGAAAGATATTAGGGATACCGCTGCCCACACCTGCACCAAGTTCAATCTGGCTGAAAATCCGGAGCAAAGCCGCATTTCTCGGATCGGATACACCGCCGCTGATGGCGTCTGCCACCTCCATCCGAAAGCTGCCGGGGTTGGAGATCTCGATCCGGTTTTCCTCCAGGGACACCACCACGCCACCTTCGCCCTGGTAGTCAGCATTCACCAGGCAGTTGACCAGTGCCTCTCCCAACGCCTCCAAAAGCGGAGACGCCTGCTCCGGCATGGCAGACATTACACAGTCTCCTAGCCGCTGAAGCACCAAAAAGTAGAAATCAAAGAGATTGCCTCGCCAGGGATCTAACTCCGTCTCCAGGATTCCTGGGGCCCCCAGTTCCCGGTAGTCCAGAAAGTAGTTTGGAAATTCCTTAATGATTTCATGCTCCTGTCCAAACATCAAAAGCCCTGCTATTGTCGGACAAAGTTTTCCCCTGGCATTCTGATCCGCCGCCCCAATGCGATGCAAGAATTCCGTGTTCTCCAATGCGTTCCAGACATGCTCCGGCCGACACGCCACCATCCGCTGGCGGTACCGTCTCAGGCTGGAACCATCCAGAACATTCAGATCCAGATGCTCCAGCAGCCGGGTATCCTGGGTTTTAACGGCGGCATCTCGCTGCATGCCCTGGACTTCCTCCCGGGTGCATCGATAGTCCCCTTCTCCGTTACGGCGATAGGACCCTGTAAGGGGATTTCCCCCCACATAGACTGGCCTGTCGTATCGCCGGGCTCTTGGCACGACAATGACAATGATATGGTCTCCGTCCACCACCTCCACCGTCACTTGCTCTCGTGACAGGATGTTGGCGCTGACCTTTTCCGGATTGTTCACCAGGGCCCAAAACTCCTGTACCAGCCGTTGGGGATCCGGCAAATCCACCGTATGCAGGGAATGGTCTCGAAACTCTTCTACCCCCAGCAGGATCACGCCTCCCAAAGTATTGGCAAAGGCGGAGTAGGTCTCCCAGATGCTGTGGGGCAGCCCACCCAAGGCTTTTTTCGCTTCGATCCGGTTGTTCTCCTGATAGCGGCTCAGGTTGTTCAGGTCCAGCATTTCCCCGCCCCCTTTGGCGCATTTTTACAGCTAGTATAGCAGAGGTATCCTGGGAATGCAAGCTGGTATTCTGCTTTGCAGAAGGTATGCGTAGTTTAGGTCCTACAGACACAAAAGCACGCCGTACATTCCCAAGTCGGGGGCCATGTACAGCGTGTTTTGTCATTTGTTTTCGTCAGATTTCATCCCGTTAGTCGTACTCGTAGGTGCTGGCGTCAAAGGCGGTTCCACTCCAAGTGCTCTCCACCAGGGTCCCCTCCGACACCGTCAAAATATAGACGTCGTCAATGGTAATGTCCTCCTCAAAGGGATTCATCACCTCGTTGACCATATCCACCACAGACTGTCCATACAGACCATAGCAGGATGCGCCGTTGTAATCCACGCCTTCTCCCGGCAGGGTATTCTGCTGAATATCGTCCATGCCTGCCAAAAGCACGTGGAGTGCCAGATACCGGATATTGGCGTCGTCCAGGTCGGTAATCATATTGTCCTTTACCGCCTGATACACCGCCGGCAGCTTCAGCCATTTGGAGGGCGCCATGCACTGCTGGATCATGGCTTTCAGGAAGCTCTGCTGCACATACTGTCGCTGGATATCCGCCATCAGGTATCCATAACGGTACCGGCAAACAGCCAGGGCCTGATCGCCGTCCAGCATCTGTTCTCCAGCCGTGAGCTCAATGGTTTCCCCGGTGTCCGGATTATCCACCGACATATCCATGGGTACGTCAAAGGTCACACCGCCCATGGCGTCTACCGCATCCTTAAACACCTGATAATTGATGATCACATAGCCGTCTGGCCGGAATCCCAGCAGGGTTTTTACTTGATCCATCAGCGCCTCTGCACCTTCCTCTCCGCCTCCGGCAATGCCATAGACGCCATTGAGCTTGGGCACTGCCTCGCCGTTGTCCACGATGGTATCCCGGGGCAAACTGGTCAGGGAGATGGTACCATTTTTCTCATCCAATGTGGCAATCATCATGGTATCTGTCCGCGTCTCCTCCTCATCCGTGGCACAGATCAGGATATTAAAGAAGCTAGATTTCCTGGTGTGGATTCCATCCTGATACTGATCCGGCGCCCGGAACAACAGGAAATACACTGCTGCCAGAATTCCCGCCAGAATTAGAAGGAAAATCAAAAAATTCCGGAAGCCATGACGCTTTTTCCGACGTTTCCGCCGAGGCGCGTGGTCATAGGTATCATAATCGTACCCCTCGGACCGATCCGCCATTCTGCGAGCCTGCTGGCGGGACCGCTGCCGGGCCTGCTGTGCCGACGCTCGCTGCCGGGACCGGCTGTAGGGATCCGGATTCCGCTTGCCAGCTGCTCGAGCTGCCATGGACATCCTGCCCTCATAGTCCTCATCGTAATCATATTCGTCGTCGGCATAGCCATACCCCTGGCCGTCATCGTAGTAGTCGTCGTCATAGTAGCCCTGGTCATAGCCTTGGTCGTCATCAAAATAGCCCTGACTGTCGTCATAGTAGCCGCCACCCTGACCGTTACCGGGATAGCTACCATTTCCCTGACCGTTGCTGTAATAGACTCCATTTCCCTGGCCGCTGCCATAATAGGCCCCATTTTGCGTCTGGCCGCCATAATAAGGGTCCTGGCCTCCATTGTAATTACCATAGGGATCTACGTACCCATTTTGACCTCCGGGTTGCTGTCCCGTCTGTCCGCCTGACACACCGGGAAAACCGTTGCGGTAGACTCTGGTCTCGTCCAGATCCCGTCGGGAATCAAACTGTCCTCCGTTTTTCGGATTCCCGTTATAATTTCCTTGATTTGCCATACCTGCTCCTTTTAGAACGTGACCACGTCTTCCAGTGCCTTTTCTGCCGGAGTCACCTCCAGGGCCGTCAGTACGGGTCCCATGTCCTGATACATTTTATGATAACGCAGAGAGATCTTGGCTGTTACCCAGACCCAATCCCGCTGGGAAAGCTTCTCCGCTCCAGGCCAAGTACACACAAAGCCCATGAACTGGATATCCTCTACACAGCAGGTCATAATAAACCGACCGGGTACAAACGCGTCCTTCTCCTTTTTCTTGAGATGCGCCACCTGGGCTTTGAACTTCACTGTTTTGCCGGAATACTTCTTCATATCCTCTGTAATATCCCGGTACCAGACCCCGTAGTCCTCGTCTTTGATTTCGATGACGTCGGCGTCAATGTCGAAGGGCAAGGGATCTTCGATCTCGTCAAATTCCACCTCGCCGTCCATATCCTCGTAGAGAATGTCACAGCGGCGGTTGATGGCCCGAACAATCTTGTGAAGCTCCATCTTGTCGGTGTCCTTCTTCACCCGGTTAAAGACCACCATTTCGCAGCCGCCCACCTTGTCCACCACCAGGGACCGCATATTGGCGTTATAGAGGGGAAATGTGGCCGCTTCTGCAAACATAATCTCCTGATAGACCACCCAATTTTTCGGCAGCTTGGCGTAGAAATCGCTGACGGTCTGCATCCCGTTGAGCTCTACGCACACACGCTCCGCCCGGTACTTTTTTCGCAGGGCCTCCAGCTGGGCCTCGTCCAGGTCCTCCTGGTCCTCCACGATCTCCAAATATACGTTGGGCGCAGCGAAGGCAGAGGGATCGTATTCCTCCTCTCCCTCCTCGCAGATCAGCAGCAGGGTCTTTTCTCCCGCGTTAAAGCGTTCATCCTCCAGGGTTCCCTGGATAAACTTGGTCTTTCCGGAATCCAAAAAACCGGTAAACACATAGACGGGTATGGCCATAGGATGCCCCCCTTTATTCTGCAAAGAGCGCCGCCAGGGCCTCTTCCTGGATTTTGGAGCCAATGACGCAGAGCCGTCCCGTGATCCCCGCGGCACCCGTACGAATGTCCGGTTCCCCGGGCACATAGTCAAAGTGGATCCACTGGCCGTCCTCTCCCGGTACTATACCCTTGGCCCGGAGAATCATGCCGTAGGTATCAGCATCTTCCAGGGCACGGAGGCACTCCTCAATCCGCTGCCGGGTGTAGGTTTTGGGCGTTTCCATCCCCCAGGAGGTGAACACCTCGTCCGCATGATGGTGATGATGCTCGTGGTCATGGTGATGTTCGTGGTCGTGATGCGCATGGTCATGAGCATGCTCGTGAGCGTGACCATCCTCATGATGATGTTCGTGGTCATGGTGATGATGGTGGCAGCTGCATTCGGGATCATCGCACTCCTCTTCGCCATGGGCAGAAAGTGCCGCCAACGCAGCCTGCAGGGAGTCCTTCTGCTCCATAGCTTCCACCAGCTGCTGGCCCGTAAGCTGATCCCAGGGTGTCGTGACGATCACCGCATCAGGGTTCTTCTCCCGCAGCAGCTGCACCGCGTTCTGAAGTTTCTCTTCCTTCATATCAGACGTACGGGAAAGAATGATGGTTCCCGCATTTTCGATCTGATTGTTATAAAACTCCCCAAAGTTCTTCATGTAGATCTTGCATTTGGTGGCGTCCGCCACTGTGACCAGACAGCCAATCTCCATATCCTCAGTTTCCGCCCGCTCCACAGCTTGGGCCACATCGCTGAGCTTGCCCACGCCGGAGGGTTCAATCAGGATTCTGTCGGGATGATACTCCTGCATCACCTTTTTCAGTGCTTCCCCAAAGTCTCCCACCAAAGAGCAGCAGATGCATCCGGAATTCATTTCCGTGATCTGGATTCCGGCCTCCTGAAGAAATCCACCGTCGATACCGATTTCACCAAATTCGTTTTCGATCAACACCAGCTTTTGACCGCTGTAGACCTCCTGCAGCAGCTTTTTGATCAGCGTGGTTTTTCCTGCTCCCAGGAACCCGGAAAAAATGTCAATCTTCGTCATCGTAACACCTTCTATATTTTCCTGCGAAACCTTCTCCGCAAAATTTTTCATTTTATTATACCACAGACTTGCAAGCTTCCCGCGGTTTTTTCCGCGATGTTTTAGAATTATTTACAAATATCAGTCCAAAACATGCTTATGCATCCACTTTCCCCGGAAAAAACGAACCGTATACCAAATATCCCGGTTAAACCAGTCCACAAACATGGCGATCCAGACTCCCAGTACGCCGAAGCCTAGGAACCGAATCAGCACCACGCAGAGGGCCACCCGGAATACCCACATGGATCCGGCAGAGACCAGCATGCTGAATTTTACGTCTCCTGCGGCACGCATCCCGTTGGGCAGCGTAAAGGCCAGGGGCCAGACAAAGGGTTTGACCAGGGTGATAATGAGCATCATCTGGGTGACGATGGCTGTGCTCTCAGCCCCCAATCCGCTGCGTGCACAGATCGCATCCGCAGAGACAAGGATCAGAGCGCCCGTAACTAAAACCAGGATCTCTGAATAGATGGTCAATTTCAGGGAATAGTATTTTGCTTCCTCCGGTTTTCCGGCCCCCATACACTGCCCAGCCACCGTCACCAGGCCAAGGCCAATAGCCATGGAAGGCATAGAAGTAAAGTATTCCATGGTGTTGATGATTGCTTGGGCCGCGATTTCCGCTGTAGTCAAAGTGGCCACTGTACTCTGTACCATCAACTTTCCCAGCTGAAACATACCGTTTTCCACCCCGGTGGGGATCCCCACCCGCAGAACCGTTTTGATGAGCTTCCAATCAGGACGGATCCGGAGATAGTGATCCAGTACGATCATCTGGCCGGGTCTGCGATGGAACAGCAGAATCGCCACGCATTGCAGTACCCGGGATAGGGTCGTGCTGAGAGCCGCGCCAAAAACACCCCAGTGAAAGACAAAAATAAACACTGCGTTGCCGATAATATTCAGAACGTTTCCCACAGCGGAAACCGCCATAGGAAGTCTGGAGTTACCGGCAGCTCGATATAATGCCGCACTGGCGTTATAAATCCCAATAAAGGGATAGGACAGAGCCGTCACCAGGAAATAGATCAGCGCCGCATCCATGACAGCCTGCTCCACATTGCCGAACACACCGTGCAGCAGAGGCTGCCGCAGCGTCACGCACACCAGACAGCACAGGAGGGAAATGACCGTGACACAGAGCAGCACCTGCCGAGCCGCCCGGTTTGCCCCCTCGGAGTCATGTCCCCCTAAAAACTGCGCGCAGGCAATGGTACCGCCGGTGGCTGTGGCGGTAAACAACATCAGCATCAGATTATTCAGGGAATCCACTAGGCTCACGGCGGACACCGCCGCATCGCCCACCCGTGCCACCATCATGGTGTCTGCCGTTCCCATCAGGGCAGTAAAGACCTGCTCCACCACCAGAGGGAGGAGCAGTTTCAGCAAATCCTGCCTGGAAAACAGGCTTCCTTTTGTGCCAAGCACGTTTCCATCTTCTTTCATTACGTAATCAAAAAAAGAAAGGCACGCAGACAGGGGACCAGCCCATCTGCGTACCTTATCAGGAAGAAGGAGAAATGAAAAAGAATTGTTATGCTTATATAATACACGGTAGATATTACGGGAACTACCCGGTTTCTATGAACTTTCTATAAAATTCCCAGTAACATTCGTGTAACATTTCCACTTCTCATTCTTTACAGCAGACGATCCGCCAGCGTAATCAAGCTCTGCCCCAGGGGACCCAGGGCATCCTCCTGTAAGCCTGCTTGCCGCAGCACCGCGGCAGCCACCACCATAACCAGCAGTCCTCCCACAAGTCCCGCCACAGCGCCTCCAGCCCGATTGAGGGTATGGATCACCGGCAGGCGATCCACCACATTGATGACCAGCGCCACACTGCGCAGAATCAAATACAGCACCAGGAACGCAGCAAAGAAAATCACAGCCCCGGCGATCTGCTGGGCAATGGCATGGGCAGCCGCTTGCGCTGCCGCCTGGGCCACGGGTTCCAGGGCCGTGGTCGTTCCCTCCGTTACGGTTTCCTCCACATCCAGACCAAACTGCTGCAAGAAGTTCGTAATTTCAGACAGATCCATGGATTGCCCACCGATCTCCAGTTCCTGATCTCCAGCTTCATCCAAAGCCTGTTGGGTATCCTGGTCAATCCGATCCTGAATGCCGGCCTGTATCTGCTCCGCCAACCTGGGCTCCAGATATTCCACCGCCTTTGGCGTCAGGGCATGTTGGGCCGCAGACGCCCCAAAGCAGCAGAGCACCACAATTAAAAGGCTCAGCAAACTCATGAGCAGGCCCTTGCGGTATCCCGACAATATGCAGGCCACCAGTATCAAAAGCAAAATCAAATCAATCAGCATGGCTTTGTCCTTTCTCCGTGGCCATAAGTTCCAGCAGACGCTCCAGCAGCGCCCCCTTCTCGTTGGCGCAGCGATCCTCCAGCACCTCTGTCAGCAGCCCTTGAAGCAACTCCCCCACGCTGGGCCCTGGACTTACACCCAGGGCTAGTATATCCCTACCGTTTACGGCCAGATCCCGCAGCGTAAAGCACTGTTCCTCCGCCAGGACTTGCCGCGCCAATGCTGTAAAATCCAGAACGGCTTGGTATCTGGCCTGTATCAAAGGCGTCTGCACATGAGCCAGGCAATCCGCTTCCATCACCGCCAGCAGCTGAAACAGCTGC
Source organism: uncultured Clostridia bacterium (assembly GCA_949289625.1). The sequence continues at coordinate 40,296 of CASEPH010000007.1, forward strand.
TCCTGTCCAAACCGGCTGATCCATCGCCGGACCGTTTTTCGGTTGACCTCCATTCCCCGGTCATGCTTTCGCACCAGGGTACAGACCCGCTCCATAAATGCTTTTTCTCCATGGAGCCGCCGGAGGATCGCTTCCGCCAGTTCCGCGCTTCGGCCGGCATGTCCGTAAAAATGGGCCGTTCCGTCAGCGTCCCTGGTCATACAGCAGGGCTTTCCCAAGTCGTGGAACAGCAGCGCCCAACGCACCGCAGGTTCCTGCAGGCCATAGCCCACAGCCATAGCAGTATGGGTCCACACATCGCTGTCATGATGAGGGCTGTGCTGCAAAAAACCTCGGGCAGAGCCAATCTCCGGCAGTACCGTCTCCAGCACTGCGCCATACTGCGTCAAAATTCCCGTCACGCCTGGTCCCATCAGCAGTTTGGTCAGTTCCGCATACAATCGCTCGCCGCTGACATACTTCAGTAATTCCCGGTTTCGTTCCATGGCCGCAGCCGTATCCAACTCTATGGAAAACTCCAACTGCGCTGCGAACCGCAGTCCCCGGAGAATCCGCAGCGCGTCCTCCGCAAACCGCTGGTCCGGTGTTCCCACACAGCGAATCCGCTTCTCTCTCAGATCCTGCCGCCCCCCAAAGGGATCCCGCAGCATCCCGTCCAGTCCCACCGCCATAGCGTTGATAGTAAAGTCCCGGCGGGCAAGATCCTCCTCCAGAGAATCCACAAAGGCCACCTGCTCCGGGCTTCGATGGTCCCGGTAGGTTCCGTCCCGGCGAAAGGTTGTGATCTCAAAGGGTTCCCCCTCCCACAGTACCGTCACCGTTCCGTGCTTTAATCCCGTTTCCACCACCCGGCAATCGGAAAAACACCGTTCCGTTTCTTCAGGCAGGGCAGCGGTGCAGATGTCCCAGTCCCCGGGGATTCTGCCCAGCAGGGTATCCCGCACACAGCCTCCCACCGCATAGGCCTCATGGCCATGCTCCGCCAGCCGGCGGAGTACCGCCGCCGGTTTTTCCGGTATTTCCATCCCATCCACCTGCCTTTGGGACGCCTCAAATCTTGTTCTCAGTTTTTCAAGCTGTGCAGTGGTGCCGGGATTCGTCCGCCCCGGGCCACAAAGCGTTCCGCGCTTTTATCGTGGACAGGCATCACCGGAGCCGAACCAAACAAGCCGCCAAACTCCACCTCATCTCCCACCTCTTTGCCCAAGGCCGGAATCACCCGGACTGCGGTGGTCTTATTGTTGACCACACCGATGGCAGCTTCGTCGGCAATGATGGCGGAGATGGTGTCGGCAGAGGTGTTGCCGGGAATGGCGATCATATCCAGACCCACAGAGCACACACAGGTCATAGCCTCCAGCTTGTCCAGCGTCAAAGTGCCGCATTTGGCGGCAGCGATCATGCCCTCATCCTCGCTGACCGGAATAAAGGCTCCGGAAAGGCCGCCCACATGGCCAGATGCCATAACGCCGCCCTTTTTCACTGCATCGTTGAGCATGGCCAGGGCCGCCGTGGTTCCATGGGTGCCGCACACATCCACGCCGATTTCCTCCAAAATGCGGGCCACGGAATCTCCCTTGGCCGGCGTCGGTGCCAAGCTGAGGTCCACAATACCATAGGGAACCCCCAACCGACGGGCAGCCTCTTGGGCCACCAACTGGCCCATTCTGGTGATCTGGAAGGCGGTCTTTTTGATGGTCTCCGCCACCACATCGAAGGGCTGTCCCTTGACGCTCTGCAGGGCATGATAGACCACACCGGGACCAGACACGCCCACGTTGATCTCACACTCCGGCTCTCCCACGCCGTGGAATGCGCCCGCCATAAAGGGATTATCCTCCACGGCGTTGGCAAACACCACCAGCTTCATACAGGCCTGCCCCTCTCCCTCGGGAGACTTTTCCGCCGTTTCCTTAATAATTTTCCCCATCAGGGTCACAGCATCCATGTTGATGCCCGCACGAGTGGTGGCCACATTGACGGAGGAACAGACATTATTGGTGGCGGCCAGCGCCGCCGGAATGGACAAAATCAGCTTCCGGTCGCCCACGGTCATACCCTTGTGGACCAGGGCCGAAAAGCCGCCGATCAGATTGACGCCGCAGGCTGCCGCAGCCTTGTCCATGGCTACAGCGAAGGGGACATAGTCGTCCGTCTCGCAGGATTCCGCCACCAACGCTATGGGCGTCACGGAGATCCGCTTGTTAACAATGGGGATACCCAATTCCCGTTCGATGGCCTCGCCGGTGGGCACCAGTTTTTCCGCACAGGAGGTGATTTTGTCATAGATCTTCTGGGCCGTCTTTTTGGGGTCGGGTCCGCAGCAGTCCCGCAGAGAGATGCCCATGGTGATGGTCCGGATGTCCAGATGCTGGTGATCGATCATATCCAGCGTCTGCATGATTTCGTTCTGTCTCAGCATGGTTTCACCTCAAATCCTGTGCATGGCGTCGAAGATGTCCTCCCGCTGGATGCGGATGGTCAATCCCATGCGGATGCCCTTTTCGTCCAGGGCGTCCCGCACCAGGTCATAGCTCTTGCTGGAGGTGGACAGATCCACCAGCATATTCATGGCAAAGAAGCCGTCCATGACGGTCTGGCTGATGTCCAGAATATTGACCTCCAGATTTGCCAGTTCCGTACAAACCCCGGAAATGATGCCCACGGCGTCCTTGCCGGTGACGGTAACGATTGCTCTCATAGTTTGTTCCTCCTCAGTATTCTATGCCCGCATGGCAGGCCAATTCACAATTACTTCAGCTCATCCAGGGTCAGCGTAAAGCTGTCCAGGAAATTCTCAATGAAATACCGCACCTCCGGCATATCCATATCGTCCAAAGCCTGCCGGGTCTGCCGGGCCGCCAGAATAAACTCATGGTTGGAGGCTTTCAGTTCCTCCAGGCACTTGATATGGGCTGCAAGCTTGTCGGCAGCCTTGACGATCCGGCGGGTCTCTGGATCCGTCTCATGGAGCAGCGGCGCATAGCTCTCCCGCAGAATTTCGGGCAGCATCTCCAATAATCTTTCCGCAGCCACATCCTCCACCTGGCGATAGGCCTCCCGGATCTCCGGATTGAAATACTTCACTGGTGTGGGCAGATCCCCGGTAATGATTTCTCCTGCATCGTGGAACAGGGCTGCCGATGCACATTTATCCGGGGACACGTTTTTATTTCCATAGATTTTCTGGGAGATCAGCGCCAGAGCATGGGCCAGCACTGCCACCATGTGACTATGCTCCTGAATGTTCTCCGGGCAAGAATTCCGCATCAGCCCCCAGCGGGAGATATAGCGCATCCGGGACAGATAGGCATAAAAGGAATATCCCTCGTGACCGGACTCCAGCTTATCTCTGCTCTCCGGTTGGTCGAGACGGGTGAGGTCAGTTACTTCCATATTGAAAGCGCTCCTTTCCAAAATACAAACACACTAGGCAACCAGGCTTTTCTTTTTCCAGGCGCCGCTGAAATAGCGAATATAGGCCGGAATCAGCGCCACACCCCAGCCGATGAACATACTCCACCAGATGGCGGTATAACTCATGGGGGTATAATAGGCCAGAACATAGCTCAGTACAATCCGCACCACCAGGCTTTCCAGGGTGCAGAAGGTGGCAAAGCTGACGTCTCCTGCCCCCTGCAGGGTAGCAGCCGCCACTTGATAGACGGCAAATACAATAAAGAAGGGGGCCTCGCAGCGGACATATTGCCGTCCCAAATCCAGCGCTTCTCCGGAAATACCAAAGATCCGAACGATCTGTCCGCCCAGCGTCAGCATCACCAGGGACAAAATCACGCAGAACACTGCGCTCATGGCCACGGTCTGTCGAAAGCCCCGTCGGACCCGCTCCGGATTTCCCGCTCCCACATTCTGGCCCACATAGACATTGAGTCCGGCATTAAATCCAAAAATGGGAATCATCACATAGTTTTCCATCCGGTTGGCGGCGGTAAAGGCACTCATCATGTTGGTGCCATAGTGGTTGACCAACCGCTGCACAAACAGCTGCCCCATGGAAATCACGCACTGCTGCAAGGCCACGGGAATACCCAGCTTCAATGTGGTCAGGCAGTAATCTCTGGAGAATAGAAATTCCCCTCGACGAAATCGCAGCATTTCGTACTTCCGGAACATATAGATCACGCTAACCACGGCTGAGCACCCCTGAGAGATTACCGTAGCCACCGCAGCTCCCGCCACATTCCAGTGGAACACCGCCACGAAGATCAGATCCAGCACAATGTTGACCAGGCTGGAGATCAGCAGGAAATAGAGGGTTGCACGGCTATCGCCCACTGACCGGAGGATCGCCGCCACAATATTATAGACAAACTGGAATACCAGTCCCAGGGCATAGATCCGCAGATAGAGCGCCGCCATATCCAGAACGGAATCCGGCACGCTCAGAGCATATTTCAAAAGCGGTTTTGCCACCAGTACCCCCAGCACCGTCATAATGACGCCTAAAATGGTCAGCAGAATCAGAGCAGTGGAAACGCTTTTCCGCATTTCCTCCAGCTGTCTTGCCCCATAGAGCTGACTCACCAGAATGCTTGCACCGGTGGACAAACCCAGCGCCAAAGCAATAAACAAAATCGTCAGTGGGGCACAGGTCCCCACTGCTCCCAGGGCCTCCTGGGACACAAACTGTCCTACAATCACGCTGTCCGCTGTATTATAGAGCTGCTGCAGCAGATTTCCCGCCATAATCGGAAGGGAAAACAGCAGGATCATACGCCACGGACTCCCTTTGGTCATATCTCCAGACAAAGTTCTTTCCTCCACCCACCTCCTATCAGGAGGCAATTTTACATACGTTATAGTATAACATGGTTCCTGTCAATTGTAAATCCATAAGCTGCGGATCCCACGGTCCCTGTAGGTGTTGCAATCTCCGTGGGGATTCGTTATAATATACTTAATTTCGCATACTTTCTGTGCGTTTTGACAATCCCGCTGTATCGGAGGTATTTTCCATGTCATCTGCTCGTATGGCAACGGTATACGAAAAGCTCTATAAAGCCGTCTGCAATCAAAATATGAACAATGTGGTGGCTGCCACCTATGAGATTTTCGGCAAACCGGTTCTGTTTGTGGACGAGTATTTTCATGTGGTATCCATGCACCCCTCAGCCCCAATTGGCGACCCTGAATGGGATGATATCTACAAAAACAAGGCTATGAATCGGGAACAGATCTTCAGCACGCTGGACGAGTTTCTCTCCGGCAAAAAGGCCTTCTATCAGCCCTTTTTCGCCAATACCGGTTCCTGCGCCAACTCCCCCAGAATCTTTGCAGAGGTGGTCCAGGACAATACGGTCCATGGGCATATCATTGTATTTTGGGACGGCGATCCCCCCACTGACGAGGATTTTGAGATCATCGGTCTGGTGATGGACGCCATTTGCCTCCGAATCGCCAGCCGGATCAAATCCATGGGCAGCTGGAACCTGGCTCTGTCCACCAAGCTGGAGGATCTGCTGGCCCCCAACACACCGCCCCATTTGGAACGGCTGGCCTGTGAGGCCATATCCCGGACCATGCAGCCAGAATACACCATTTGTGTGGCCACCATTGGCGCCCTGGCCTCCCAGAAGGCCTTTGCGGAATACGCTGTCCACGAGCTCCAGCAGCTCTACCGGAACGTGATCTGCCTGATTTACGACAACACCATCGTCACCCTCTATGGCGGCACAGACCCCCACGGATCCGGCACACCCATGCCTAAGACCTCCATGGCGGACCGTTTGTTCTCCTTTTTCGGCAGCCACGACATGATCTGCGGTTTGTCCGACAGTTTTACAGATCCCAAAGAAACCCGCTGCCACTACCGCCAGGCCCTGCTGACCGCTCGGCTGGCACTGAAGCTGGGCCGGGACACCTCCACCACCTTTTCCGATCTCATGCCGCTGCCGATCTTTCTTTCGGTGCTGGAGAAGGATACCCCGGAGACCTTTATCCATCCCGCCATCTTTAAAATGCGGGCCTATGACCAGGAAAACGGCACCGCCTACGACGAGACCATGCGGCTGTTCTCCTTCAATATGCACAATAAGGACCGTACCGCCGCTGCCCTCTGCATCCACCGGAACACTTTGCTGTACCGGCTGGGCCGCATCAGCGAGCTGTTTGATCTGCCCTACGAGCACGATCAGGTGGCCCTAAACCTGCTGTGCAGCTATCTGATCCTGGAGCTGGGCCGCTATGGCTCCCCTCAGGACATGAGCCGTCTGTCCTCCACGGAATATCAGGAGGCAGCCGCCGGCGTTGTAGGAAACTGGTCGTAAGGAGGCGCTACCGTGTCTAATCGCACCAAGGGCATTATTTGTATTCTTTTAGCCGCGCTGTCCTTTGCCACCATGAGCACCTTTGTCCGGCTGGCAGGAGACGTCCCCTCCATGCAGAAGGCTTTCTTCCGCAATTTTGTAGCGGTGATTTTTTCCTTTTGTATTATGATAAAGCATCGCATTCCTTTTCATCCCCCGGAGAAAAAGCATTGGCCTTTGCTGTTTGCCCGGGCTGCCTTCGGCACGCTGGGTCTGCTGTGCAACTTCTATGCCGTGGATCATCTCAATCTCTCGGACGCCTCCATGCTCAATAAAATGTCCCCATTCTTCGCCATCATCGTCTCTTATTTCCTGCTCAATGAGCATCTGGCTCTATATCAGGGCGTGGGCGTTATCGCCGCGTTTTTGGGCAGCTTGCTGATTATCAAGCCCAATCCCGCCAATATGGCCCTGTTTCCCAGTTTGATAGGGCTGCTGGGGGGCTTTGGCGCAGGCGTGGCATACAGCTTTGTCCGGCTCATGAGCAAAAAGGGCGTCAACTCCAGTCTGATTGTTTTCGTCTTTTCCGCCTTCTCCTGCCTGATCTGTCTGCCCTACTTTATAGCGGTCCACGCGCCCATGTCCCTTTTCCAATGGATCTGCCTTCTGCTGGCAGGCACCTTCGGCTGCACCGGCCAATTTGCCATCACTTCTGCCTACCGATTTGCACCTGCCAAGGAGATTTCCGTCTATGACTATTCTCAGGTGATCTTTGCCGCCCTATTGGGCTGGGCTTTTTTCTCCCAGCTTCCAGATCATTGGAGCGTTTTGGGTTATCTCATCATCTGTGGCACCGGGGTGATCATGTTCCTATTCCAGAAGAAGCACCCCGATTCTACCTGTATCTCATCTTGATGCCCCCATCTCTGCCTCGGTGAAAGCTGCGGCAGAGATTTTTGTTGGAAGACGATAACTTCCAGCACGAAACAGTCCTCTCCAATAGATGCGGCACATCTTGTCTAATTGTATTCCCCCTACTTCTATTTTGAAGCTCTTGTCTGGAAATTGATTCAATAGTTCGGAAATTAACGCTTGCAACTCGTTGAAAATCCGGTACACTAAAACCAAGAAATCCAAATATTGTGCAACGGAAAGGAGTGCTTTCATGTATTACATCGAGCGAGGCTGTATTGGCTGCCACTATTGTGAGTTGGAATGTCCCGTTTCCGCCATCCGGATCATGGACGGCAGAAACCAGATCGACCAGGCACGTTGCATCTCCTGCGGCAAATGTGTGGATCTGTGCCGTCTGGATCTCATCAAGAGCACGGAACCTGCCCCCACACCGCAGCCCCATGATCCGGTGGTCCTCCACTGTGACGTTTTGGTGATGGGTGCCGGCGGCGTAGGTACTGCCGCAGCGGCCCGGGCTGCAGATCTGGGTCTGGACACCGTGCTGATTGAAGCCGCCAAATACTACGGGGGCGGCACCTGGTTCGCCCACGGCGGCATGTTCCCAGGCTCCAAGACTTACTATGCCAAAATTGGCAAATCCTCGGACATTGAGCCTCAAGTTCAGTTCTGGCTGCGGAACCAAAAAAACGGCTACAAAAACATGGAGAAACTCCGCAGCAATATTGCCGCCAACGGCGAATTTCTGGATTGGTTCGACAGCCTGGATCCCAGTTTTACCGCACCGTTCCAGCCAGGCCCTGCAGGCAGTCCCATGGTCTTCGATATGCCCCATCGGCACATGAACGAAAAATCCAACGACGACTCCATCGGTCCCGGTTGGATGGGGTCCTATATCACGGAAAAACTCTTTGAGACAGCCATGAAAAAAGGCGTCCGATATTTCAACCTTACCCGGGCGGTGGAATTCATTACCCAGGAGGGAACCGTCGTAGGCGTCAAGGCCCTGGACCCCGGTGGCGAAGTCCATATCTACGCAAAGGCCTTTATTCTCGGTACCGGCGGCTATCTCATGAACGACGCCCGCATGAAGGCCATTGATCCGGATATGATCCGGGGAGACGCCACCTATCTGCGGCTCAACGTCCCCACCAACGTGGGGGATGGTCATGAGATGGTGGAAAAGCTGGGCTGTGAGGTGGATTATGGCCGAGGCGGCACTCGGGGTCCCACCCATCATCCCTATTCCTACGCCGTCAATATGATGCTGATGAATCCAGAGGCCGTCTATGTGGACGAAACCGGCGTTCGCTGCTTTGACCTCAGCAACGAGCCCATGGGCGGGGGAGCCCCCATCACTGGTCCCAACTGCAAGGCCAGCGAGATCATTCTGCGGCAAAAATCCGGCTTCTGCTACCTGCTGATGGATCAGAAGCTTCTGGACCTGTTTGGCAGCCGGATCCGGACGCTGGACAATGGCCGTCCCTGTCCCTGGCGGGAAGAGGTGGAGGCCGAGTGCGCCCTGGAGGACGTACCGGGCCGGAAGGCGGATTCCCTGGAAGCTCTAGCAGAAAAGCTGAAGATGGATCCGGCGATTTTGACCCAGACCGTATCCCGATACAACAGTCTCTGCGCCGCCGGGTGCGATTCCGATTTTGGCAAAAAGCCGGAGCATATGATCCCCATCGAGGAAGGCCCCTTCTATGCCTTTGCCGTCCGTAACTTTGACAACGGCGCCAGCCGGGGCGGTATTTCCATTGACGAGGACTTCCGGGTCCTGGACAAAAACGGCGACCCGATTCCCGGAATTTACTGCGCGGGTGATGCCGCCACCTACAGCTGGACGGAGAACATCGGTCCCGTAGGCCTCTGCGGCGGACTGGCCGGTTCCTGGGCCAGCGGCTACCACATTGCAGAGCTGGCAAAGGCCTACCTGGATACCTGAGCGTCCCTCTAAATTCATTCCGCAGCATCTGAGGCGGTGCCTCAGATGCTGCGTTTTTCGCGATTTGACGCGAAAAAAACTAGCCGTTGCCGAAATAGGATATTTGCAAACAGACAGGCCCATGGTATAATAGGCAGGATTGTGCATAGTAATTTGACGCCTCCAGTGGGAGGCTCTTTGCTTGCACGGAGAATCGAGGTTTGATATATCATGAATGCTGCCATAAAAGCGTGTTTGGGATTCGTGCAACGGGAGACCGTGTTATGCGTTGCCCTCCTGCTGGCGGTGATCTCCGCCTTTTTGACACCGCCCAACCCGGCCTATCTGTCTTACATCGACTGGAACACCCTGGCCTTGCTGTTCAGCTTAATGGCCGTGATGAAGGGATTTCAAAAGGCCGGCCTGTTCGTCTATCTGGGGAATCAGCTGCTCAAACGCACGGATTCTTCCCGGAAGATGATGCTGGTGCTGGTGCTGCTTCCTTTTCTCCTGAGTATGGTGATCACCAACGACGTCTCCCTCATTACCTTTGTACCCTTTGGTCTCATCGTCCTGCGCCTGGCAAACCAGGAACATCTGGTGGTCCCCCTGGTGGTCCTGCAGACTGTGGCTGCAAACCTGGGCAGTATGCTGACCCCCATGGGAAATCCCCAAAATCTTTATCTGTATACCAAATCCGGTATGAGCTTTGGTGCGCTGTGCCATTTGATGCTGCCCTATGTGCTGATCTCCGCCCTGTGTCTGATCTTACTTGTGGTCCTTCGTCGCTCCTCACCCATCTCCGGCATTTCCCTTTCCGTGGAACTGGGCGATCACAAAACCCTGCTGTGCTGTCTACTGGGCTTTTTGATCTGCCTGCTGGGGATCTTCAAGATCATTCCAGCCCTGGTCATTGCCCTGATCGTGGCGATTTTCCTGTTGATCGTGGACCGGCCTCTGCTGGCCTCCGTGGACTACTCCCTGCTGGGCACCTTTGTGGGTTTTTTCATCTTTATTGGAAATATCGGCTGCATCGACCAGTTTCAGTCCCTGCTGGCCTCTCTCTTGGAGGATCACGCCATTCCGGTGGCCATCCTGTCCAGCCAGCTCATCAGCAATGTACCGGCAGCCCTACTGCTGTCCGGATTTACCGACCAGTGGTCGGCTCTGATCGTGGGCTGCAATCTGGGCGGACTGGGCACGTTGATTGCCTCTATGGCAAGCCTGATCTCCTACAAGATGGTGGCAAAGGATTATCCAGCTCTGCGCAAAAAATATCTTTTCATCTTTACGCTTTGCAATGTGGTGCTGCTGGTGATATTGTTTTCGGTGAGCATATTCCTGGCATAGCTTTTCTTCCAGATCCCGCATAAACAGAATTACCCAACGCCCCATTTATAGCGCAAACTCCCCCAGAAAGGCAGGCACCCAATGCTAATTTTCATTTTAATTCCATCCACGCTTGTTTTGCTGCTCCTGGTTTTCATCCTGATTGGCGTGTGGTCCTACCGAAGCGCCTTTCAGGCCCGATTTGAAGGCGGCGGCGATTACTACCCCTATTTCTCCCAGCTGCATCCCAGCTGGCAGCGCAGGGCCGTCAGTTTTCCTTCCCAGCAGGGAGACACCCTCCGGGGACACCTCTTTTTCTACGACGGGCCCCAAAAGGCCCTGATCGTCCTCTGTCACGGCTACGGCATGAGTCTAAACGACTATCTGCCGGAGTGCGAATACTTTTGCCGAAATGGTTATACCGTTCTGGCCTTTGACGGCAGTGGTACCGGCATCAGCGACGGGGTTCTCCGAGGCCTTCCCCAGCACATTTTGGATTTGGCCGCATGTCTGGATTATGTAAGCTCCAACCCCGACTTGAACACCCTGCCTCTTTTGTTGTACGGTCACAGCTGGGGCGGTTACAGCGTGGACTGCGTCCATCTGCTGGGGCATTATCCTGTCCAGGGCATCATTTCAGCATCCGCCTTTCAGATTAGCACCGCCGGACTAAAACCCCATATGCAGCGGCACTGGGGGATCATCGCTCCACTACCAATGTTGGGCGTCACCATGTATCAGCGGTGGAAATTCGGCCCTCTGGCAGGAGCCACTGCCGTGGAAGGATTGGCACGAACGGAGGCACCTGTGCTGATCCTCCAGAGCCGGGATGACGGCATCATTCGGTATCAGGACAACTACGAAGTACTGTATGCCGCCTTTCGGGAAGATCCGAAGAAAACTTTTCTTCCGCTGGAGCACCATAACCACAACATCACCACGCCGCCAGAGGTGGATCAGGAGAAGCGGAAGCTGCTGAAGTATCTCCGCAGCGGCACCGCATCGCCGGCCCAGCTGGCAGAGATGGACGCCCTCAAAGCCCAGGTGGACGAAGGGCTGCTGGCCCGGTTTGTATCCTTTTTCGACAATTGTATCCAGTAAAATGCGGTCCGATACGAAGGCTTTTGTCTCCGTATCGGACCGTTTCAGGTTTGATTTAATACTCGCCCAACCAGCGGCCGCTGGTCTCCATGACTGCTTTCCCGGCCTTCAGGCTCTCAGGGACATTGAGGACCCGCTGGTTTCGGCTCCCCCGGAAGTTCAGCTCCAGGCTCCGTTCTTCCAGCACAAAAGGGCCATCAATGAGCACATCAATGGTGGCAAGCAGATCCCGCTGGGCCTGGGTCCCATGGAAGAGCTGCTCAAAGGTAAAGCCGGAATAGGAGGCCACCTCGTACCCTTTCTCTTTCAAAAGCCGTCCCAGCCGGGCAAAGCCCTCCGCCTGGGAAAAGGGTTCGCCGCCGGAAAAGGTGACGCCGCGGCTGAGGGGATTGCTCTGGATGATCTCCAGAACCTGCTCCTCCGACATCTCCGTACCGCACCCAAACTCCCAGGTCTCCGGATTATGGCATCCCGGGCAGTGATGGGGACAGCCCTGGCAGAACACGGTTGTCCGAATGCCAGGGCCGTCTACAATACTGTCTCCGGTGATGCCAGCCAGATTAAGCATCCTTGCTGAGACCGTGCTTGACACGATCCCGCTCCTCAGCCCGTTTTGCGTCATTCCACTTGTCCATGGTACCGACCAGGTATCCGGTAATGCGGCGGATCCGCTCGAAGCCTACACCCCGACCCGCTTTCTCATTTGCACAGTTCATTGTCATAAGATTACCTCCTTATTCGATTCCCTGAAATGCAGGCATCTCAGGATACATTTTTTTCAGTTCCGCGATTCGCTCCGGCGGAATCGCCTCGCCTTCCTTCCGGCCACAGCGGGGGCAGACGTCCCCAATGACGCCCACATAGCCGCAAACCGGGTCCCGGTCCACCGGGTGGTTGATGCTGCCGTAGCCAACGCCGCAGTCATGCATCCAGCGCACCACGGTTTCAAAGGCTTCCACATTCTTGGCGGTGTCCCCATCCAGCTCCACATAGCTGATATGACCTGCGTTGCACAGGGCATGATAGGGGGCCTCCAGTCTTATTTTATCATAAGCGGAGATAGGATACCAGACTGGAATATGGAAACTGTTTGTATAATACTCCCGATCTGTAATTCCGGGGAGCTTACCATACCGCTGCTGGTCCATCCGGATGAATCGGCCGGACAAGCCTTCCGCCGGTGTTGCCAGCAGGGTGAAATTCATCTTGTACTCCTGGGATTTCTTATCGCAGAAGTCCCGCATAAAGCCCACGATCTCCAAACCCTTCTTTTCCATCTCCTCGCTCTGGCCGTGATGCTGGCCGTAAAGACTTGTCAGCGTCTCTGCCAGGCCGATAAAGCCAATGGACAGGGTTCCGTGCTTCAGGACGTCCCGGATGCTGTCCTGGACCCCCAGCTTGTCCGAATCCAGCCAAACACCCTGACCCATGAGGAACGGGAAGTTATAGACACACTTATTGGCCTGGATCTCAAAGCGGTCCAGCAGCTGCTGGGCTACCAGCTCCAGCATGGCCTCCAGCTTTTCATAGAACAGTTTCTCGTCCCCATGGCTCTCAATGGCAATACGGGGCAGGTTCAAAGAGGTGAAGGACAGGTTTCCTCTGGAATAGGCAATTTGCCGAGTGGGATCATAGACATTGCCCATGACCCTGGTACGGCAGCCCATGGTGGCAACCTCCGTCTCGGGATGGCCGGGCTTATAATACTGGAGGTTGTAGGGAGAATCCAGGAACACATAGTTGGGATACAACCGCTTGGCGCTGACCTTGCAGCTCAGACGGAACAGATCGTAGTTGGGATCCGTCTCGTTATAGTTGACCCCTTCCTTGACCTTAAAGATGTGAATGGGGAAAATACAAGTTTCTCCATGCCCCAAACCTGCATCCAGAGCCATCAGAATATTCCGAATGACCATCCGGCCTTCCGGGGAGGTGTCTGTACCATAGTTGATGGAGGAGAAAGGAGTTTGCGCACCGGCCCGGGAATGCATGGTGTTAAGGTTATGTACAAAGCCTTCCATGGCCTGATAGGTATCCCGGTCTGTGGTGGTATAAGCCCGCTTTCTGGCCCGGGCAATGAGTCGAGCAGCCTCAGTTCCGGTGAGCTTCAATTCTCCGCAGAGTGCTGCCGCCACCGCCTTGTCAAAGGCCTCCACATTTTCCAGCCGGGCCGTCTCTCCGGTGACCTCCTCCGCCGCTGCAATAGCTGCCTGAACAGCCTCGGAAGCATCCTCCAGATCCAGCCGATCCTCCACCGCCTCCGTCAGCATCCGGGCATAGCTTTTGCGGTAGCTCTTGGCCACTCCTTCTGCCATACCGTAGTCAAAGTTGGGGATGGACTGTCCGCCGTGCTGATCGTTCTGGTTGGACTGAATGGCAATGGCCGCCAACGCCGTATAGCTCTGGATGCTCTGGGGCTCCCGGAGATAACCGTGCCCCGTGGAGAAACCACCGTGGAACAGTTTCAAAATATCGATCTGACAGCAGGTAGTAGTCAGAGAGTAGAAGTCAAAGTCATGGATATGGATGTCGCCTTCCCGATAGGCCTTAGCGTGCTCCGGCCGCAGGAGATACATCTCGTTATAGGCCTTGGCGCCTGCAGCGCCAATTTGGAGCATAGACCCCATGGCGGTATTGCCGTCGATGTTGGCGTTGTCCCGCTTCATATCGCTGATCCGGGCGTCAATATTGGTGATCTCGTCAATGGTTTTCATGAGAGAGGTATTGGCTTCTCTGGCCCGGGTCCGATTTGCCCGATAGAGAATGTACGCCTTAGCGGCGGAACCAAAACCGTGATTCATCAGCTGCTGCTCTACCTTATCCTGAATGGCCTCAATGTTGGGGGAGGAGTTGGGGAAATCCGCCTCCAGCTCTCGCTGCACGTCGTTGGCTACCCTTGCCGCATCCGCAGCGTCTCCTTCTCGGGCCGCTTCCAGGGCTTTTAAAATGGCGGATGCGATCTTGTTCTGATCGTAGAGCACCACTCGTCCGTCTCTTTTGATGATACTTTGAATCATAGTCCTGTCTCCTCATTTTCTCGTTTGGTTATCGCAGCACAGCTACACACAATATATTGTGTCAGTATTCCTGATTGCCACTATATTTTGTCACGCTGACTTTGCTTTGTCAAGAGCCAGTGTCGTTTTTTTTGAAAATCCACGAAACTTTGTACGAACTGCCCAAGTAAGAACCCATATTTTGTTGTCATATTCCCACGCGATATACCATATATTGTGTTTTAAGCCATTCCTGTTAAATTCCCCACAAAAACCACCTCATTCTTAACCAGGAATTTTCAGGAAGCGCAAATGTGCTCTTGACGCAGAGATGAAACCGCGGTAATATAATATTAAATATTATATCATAGGAGATTCCTCATGTCCTACACTCTTTTTGTTGACTCCGGCAGCAACCTGCCTGCCCGCAAGCTGCAAGAGCTTGCCATCCGCGTGATTCCCTTCACCTACGAGATTGACGGGGTCGTTTCCCAATGTCCGGAATATCCCGACGGTTTCGATGGTCACCGCTATTATACCCGGCTGCGGGAAGGTGCCCATGTAAAAACCTCGTTGATCAATTCAGATACGTTCTATCAAACCTTTCTGCCAGAGGTCCAATCGGGGAAAGACGTCATGTATGTGGGCATCTCTTCCGGCATCAGCGGCACAATTCAAGCCGCTCGGATCGCAGCCCAATCTCTGATGGAGGAGTATCCGGAACGAACGGTCAGGATCGTCGACTCCATGGGTGCAGGTCTGGGCACCGGTATTCTGGCATGCAAAGCCGCGGATTATCGCAACGATGGTCTCAGTGCAGACCAGGCAGCCATTAAGCTGGACTATGACCGGGACAATCTGTGCGAATACTTTACGGTGGACGACCTCATGTTCTTAAAGCGTGGCGGCCGTGTGTCCGGTATTTCTGCCGCCATTGGCACCATGCTGCAGATCAAGCCCATGCTTCGGGGGGACGAGGAAGGCAAGATCGTAGTCTGCGGCAAGATCCGCGGTAGAAAGCGTGCCATCGCAGAGTTGTCTGCCATCTATGCAAAAAAAGTGATCGGGGCCGGCAGTCAGCGCGTGGCCATCTCCCATGGAGATTGTTTGGAGGAGGCCCAGATGCTGGCAGAAAAAATATCGGACATTGCAAAGCCAAAGGAGCTCATTCTCTCCATGCATGAGCCTTTGACTGGTGCACATGTAGGTCCGGGCATGCTGGCCGTATTCTTCTTTGGCAACGGCCGGTGAGTTTCCCCTTACCTTCCAAACAACATTCGCGAAAGGTGGTGCTCCCATGTCGGCCTCTCGACGACAGACAGACACGGACACCGATGTACTAAAACTACTGGCCGCGCTTTTTGTCGTGATGATTCACACAGCATCCAATTTTTCCGGGCACCTGTTTTGGGGTGCCCTTGCCCGTTTTTCCGTACCGGTCTTTGTGCTCATCAGCGGCCACTACATGCTGTCCCGCCAATCGTCCTTTTTCTCTATTTGGAAGCGCTGCCTGCATATTTTGGTGGTTATGATATGTTGGTCCGCCCTGTTTTTGGTATATGATGTTTTGACCCTGCAATCTTTCCCCCAGAATTTCACCGCTTGCGTAAAATATCTGTTGACCCAGCCGGTCCATTTGTGGTATTGTTATGCGATTTTTGCGCTGTACCTTTTTACCCCGGTATTTTTGGCATTCTGCCGAAACGCCAGCCGTCAGGAATTGGAGTATGGGCTGGCGCTGACCTTCTTTTTCGGCTCCATTGTGGTAATCTTATTGCGCAGCGAATGTTTTCCCACCCTGAATACAGTGGTAGACAAGATGAAGCTGGACTGTACGCTTGGTTTTGTATTTCTCTACTTGGCAGGATATTATCTCCGGGTCTATCCCCTATCCTCTTTGCAGCGTCGGTTGCTCTATCTCTTGGGTATTCTTGGTTTTGTCGTCACCTATCTGGGCACCGCCTGGCTCTCTCATGGGTCTGAAGGGCCCAATGATCTGCTGTACAGCTTTTTTGCCCCCAACGTCGTCGCAACCAGCCTGGCGGTATATGTATGGATTCGTCATCGGCACCAAAAACATCCCTTCCGTGATTCCTCCGGCTGGCTCCACCGGCTTTCTGTCTGCACACCGGGCATCTATTTTCTGCACCCCATGGTGATCCTGTCCTTTCAGCGGTTTGCGCCATGGCCGGATTTTCCCGGAACCATTCCCCTGCAAACAATCGCGGTGTTTGTTATCTCCTGCGGAATTGTTTTGCTTTTTCAAAATATTCCCGTTGTAAAGAAGCTGGTATCCTAGACGATTTTCCGCACAGGCCTGGCCTGTGCGGCTTTTTCTCCCCTATGGATTCGCCTGCTTTTTCTGGACTTTTCCCAACGCATCTGATATAGTAAATAGATGTGAATGTAATGGAAGGAGGATACCCATGGGCGATTTTTTGCCGGTCTCCCGGGCGGATATGCAGGCCCGGGGCTGGGATCAATGTGATTTTGTCTATATCGTGGGCGACGCCTATGTGGACCATCCCACCTTCGGCCACGCTATCATCAGTCGGGTGTTGGAATCCCGAGGCTACCGAGTGGGAATCATCCCCCAGCCTGATTGGAAGGATCCCGAGAGTATTCGGATCCTGGGAGAACCTCGCCTGGCCTTTCTCGTCACCGGCGGCAATATGGACCCTATGGTCAATCACTATACCGTGGCCAAGCGCCGCAGAAGCTACGACGCCTTTTCCCCCGGCGGAAAAATGGGGCTGCGGCCGGACTATGCCACTGTGGTCTATTGCAATCTGATTCGTCGCAGCTACAAAAAAACGCCCATTCTCATCGGCGGAATTGAGGCCTCCCTTCGCCGTTTGGCCCATTACGATTATTGGTCCAACAAGCTCAAGCGCTCCATTTTACTGGATTCCCAGGCAGACCTCCTGATGTATGGCATGGGGGAGCGCAGCATTGTGGAAATCGCGGAGGCCCTGGACAGTGGGCTCCGCGTGCACGACCTCACATTTATTCGCGGCACCGTGTATAAGGCCGCTTCTCTGGACAACGTATACGACTATACCCTTTTACCCACATACCCGGAGCTGCTGGCGGACAAACGTGCTTATGCAAAAAGCTTTGCCGTCCAGTCCCGCAATACCGACCCCTTTTCCGGCAAAACACTGGTGGAGCCCTATGACGAACGGACCTTCCTGGTCCAGAATCCTCCTCAGGAGCCACTGACCCAGCAGGAAATGGACGACACCTATGACCTGCCCTATCAGCGCACCTATCATCCCATGTACGAAAAGGACGGGGGAATCGACGCCATCCGGGAGGTCAAATTCAGCCTGCAAAGCTGTCGCGGCTGCTTTGGGGGATGCAGCTTCTGTGCCCTGACCTTCCATCAGGGCAGAATCATTCAGACCCGGAGCCATGAATCTCTGCTGCGGGAAGCCAAGCTGCTGACTCAGGATCCCGAGTTTAAGGGCTATATTCATGACGTAGGCGGTCCCACCGCCAATTTCCGGCAGCCAGCCTGTGAAAAGCAGCTGACATCCGGCGCCTGTCCCACCAGGCAATGTCTGTTTCCCACCCCCTGCAAGAACCTGATCGCCGATCACAGCGACTATCTCGCTCTGCTGCGAAAGCTGCGGGCATTG
>CASEPH010000008.1 GCA_949289625.1 uncultured Clostridia bacterium
CCTTGGCGGCGTCCCGGTAGGCGCGGCTGGGTTTGAACTCCCCCTCCGGCGTGCAGAGGCTGGGGATGCGGGCGGGATCGGTGAGGGGCCGCCCCACGCAGATGTTGGTGTGCTGTCCCAGACAGACCGGGTGCCCTGCCAGCAGGCCCAGGCCGTGAACGGCATCGGGCATGTTGGTCATGACCCCCACCGACCGGACCAGCCCCGCCGCTACGGTGGCGGCAATGCCGCAGTTGACACCCTGGGAATAGCCCAGATCGTCAGCGCGGATGAGAAGACGTTTCACGCAAAGCGCTCCTGTCTGTGTGCGGTGCGCTGTGCCGCGCCGCTCTTTCTGGTTGTATTGTACACGAAAAAAGCCCCGCTGTGGTTTCAGGGCGGCGTATATTGTTTCCCGTTCCCGCACCGCGGAAAAAAACAGCGCGTTTCTTTGTGCAATTTGCCGGAGGAATCCACAAAAAAGGCCCATCCCATAGGGAGGAACCTATGAGACGGGTCTTTTATCTTGCGTTCCCATTAAAACAGGCGGAACAGCAACAGCAGATTGTCACAGTTCTTCAAAAAAGAACTGCAGGACGCCGGCGTTACAGGGGGGAACGATTTTTTCTTTGTATTCAAAGCCTTGGGATAAAAGGCGAAGATTCGTTCGTTTTTTCGTTTTGTTGAGTTTTGCTGTCTGTGAAACAGTCGTCCATAACTTAGTTGAACGTAGTAGTCTGGTCGGAGAACTGTGACATTTGGCGATATCCAATGATACAGCGCGGGAATTTGTGCGGGTTGCACAACTTCCCGCGCTGGTTTGCGTGTGGAATAAACAATGCTGGATCGTAAAATTCACTCATCAAAACAGTTGGAAAAAGAAAAGTGGTCAAATGGTGGTCAGCCAACCGTCACGCGTTGCAAGCTTACAGACTCGCCTTAAGCGGTTGATTCAGAAAGGTGGCCACACAGTAAAATGCTTGGCTTGCGGGGGGGATGACTTGCTCACTGGGCAGAGCAAAGGCTCCAACGTGGGTTTGAAAGTCACGGGAAATGGGGATCAGGATTCTTCATTGTTGTGCCGCTCCGCTTCTTTCTCCAAGGTAAGGAAGCGGTCAAAGTCGCTTTCAAACAGCCTGTCCTGCACGACTCGGTACTTCTCGAACTCGCTCTCCGCAAACGCCTTGGCGATTTCATGGGTCACGCGGCCGGTATCGTGGAGGATCTCGTGTTCATTGAACTCCAGAAAACGGTTGAGTCTTTGAGACCAATCCTGCATGGTCATGGGGATATGGCGGCTGGCCTGATATTCCGCGTAGTCCAAATACATGGTGACGATACGTTCCAGCGCCTGCAACTCCTCTTTGGAGAGGTAGTTTTTGGCAATGGACACATCATACTTCTGAATCTTCCCATCCGGATACTGCTCCCAGGAGGTCAGACCCATATGGGGTTTTTCTGCATTGGCCCGTTCCATGATCAGTTCCGCCGCTGTGTGGCGGTGGATGGCCCAATGCAGTTTGTTTTGTACCTCTGCGAAAAACAGGCGCGTGGTCTTAGCTGACTTGTCATAATCCAAGGCGGTGGCATAGATGTCTGTGATCTTCTGGTAGAACCTGCGCTCAGACATCCGAATCTCCCGGATCTGCTCCAGCAGGTGGTCGAAATATTCCCTGGTGAGAACACTGCCGCCGCTTTTCAGTCGGTCGCTGTCTATGGCCCAGCCCTGGATCGTATAGTCCTTGACAATACCGTTGGCCCACTTGCGGAACTGGACCGCCCGGTCATTGTTGACTTTGAAGCCTACCGCGATGATGGCCTGCAGATTGTAGTGGTTTGTGTTGTACTGCTTTCCGTCTGAGGCAGTTATTAAGTATTTCTTAATAACCGCCTTCTTATCCAGTTCGCCATCTTCAAAAATGTTTTTTAGGTGCTGATTGATGGCCGAGACAGAGACATCATAAAGAGTGGCCATCATCTTCTGTGTCAACCAGATATTTTCGTCTTCATAGCGCATCTCTATGCTATCTGCGCCATCGCCGGTTGCGGCAACGAAGGTCAGGTATTCCGCCGCACTGGAGCGGATCGGATGCTTCGATTCATGGTTTTGCATTGTCGTACCTGCATTCTCCCAATTTGATGCCATACTGTGCCAACAGTTTTTTTGCCTCAGACTCACCCTCCGAAGTGATTTGAGCGGGCCGGGTACGTCCGCTGTCACAAATCAGCCCTTCCTCTACCAGGTCCTTCAGGAGGCGGAAGTCATACCCTTTCCAGCACCGGCGGACAAGGGGATAGCTCCCCAGTTCTTTCTTTTTTACTGCCCTGAGTCCCGGCGTATCATGCTCCTCCCAAGAGGTCAGGTACATCAGCATGAGAGTCAGTTCCTTGATCCGCCTTCTTTTCCCGTCTGTCATCCGGAGCCACCTCTGTTCTTTCGGCATTGATACCATCATATCACATGAGAGGCATCCAGTCCAATCCATATTCGCGGGATCCCCTCGCAAAGTACAATGGGCAGCTGTCTCCAATGGCTCTGCAAACGATTTGTGCCAAGGTCTTCAGGTAGTGTGGGAAACTTACGATAAACCGGCGGTACAACCGTCAACTTACCAGGATCACAGCTACTTGCTGAAAACCACATTTCTTGACTGCAGAAGGACAAGTGCTATTTAACTATTTTATAAAACCTAAGAAACGCACTTTCAAGCATCTCTTATGAAAAGCAAACAAGCCTCGTTTCTCAGAGACCATCCTCTCAACTCCCCTTTTGAGCAAAATAGCTCAAAAAGGGAGCGTTCCTGCGCCCCGCTGTCCAAACAGCTTTCTTTTTTCAACAGAATCGTATAAAATAAGACCTCATTCTATATGTTAAGGGAGGTCTTTCATATGGTACATACAAAATACAATTTTAAATGGTTTGAGAAGGAGGATAATCGCAAGGCGCTCCGTGCCTCGATCATCACGGACGGCAAGCTTCGTCTGGGGAAGACACTGTGCAATGTGCTTCCCCCGTATATCCGGGTCGGGTTTGACTCGAAGTTCAAGGTTTTAGCCATTGCCGACGGTCACGGAACCGGCATTGGCCGGCCACACTGCGGGATTATGTCGGCGCAAGCCCTCTCTGCTCAAATTGCCTCTACCGGCCTGCGCTTCCCACTCTCTTTTCGTCTGAGCCGCGACGAGCGTACCGGCTATTTCC
>CASEPH010000009.1 GCA_949289625.1 uncultured Clostridia bacterium
TCCTTAAATGCGTTCCTTTGTCTCCTTCTGGACCTTGGCGATGAACTCGTCCAAGCCCATGGTGGTGCTTTCCCCGGTGTCCCGATTCCGGAAGGTGATGTTTCCGGCCTCCACCTCTTTGGCGCCGATGACCAGCATATAAGGCACCCGCTCCACCTGCTGGGCTTCCCGAATCTTGTAGCCGATCTTCTCGCTGCGCTCGTCGATCTCCGTGCGGATGCCAGTAGACCGGATGGCCTCGTAGACCTCCTTGGCGTAGTCCATGCTCTTCTCCGACACGGGCAGCACCTTCACCTGGGTGGGTGCCAGCCACACGGGGAACTTTCCGGCATAGTGCTCGGTGAGGATACCGATGAACCGTTCGATAGAGCCGAAGCACACCCGGTGGATCATGATAGGCCGCTGCTTCTCACCCTTCTCGTCCACATACTCCAGCTCAAAGTTCAGGGGCATCTGGAAGTCCAGCTGGATGGTACCGCACTGCCAGGTACGACCCAGGCTGTCCCGCAGATGAAAGTCGATCTTGGGGCCGTAGAAGGCACCGTCGCCCTCGTTGATGATATAGTCGAGACCCAGGCTCTCCAGGGCGTCCTTGAGGCCGTTGGTGGCCCGCTCCCAGTCCTCGTCGGAGCCCATGGAATCTTCCGGCCGGGTGGACAGCTCCATAAAGTATTCAAAGCCGAATTTGGTATAAACTTCATTGATCAGATGCACGACACCCTTGATCTCATCGGCGATCTGATCCGGCCGCATAAAGATATGGGCGTCGTCCTGGGTGAAGCAGCGCACCCGGAACAGTCCATGGAGGGCACCCCGGAGCTCATGCCGGTGTACCAGGCCCAGTTCTCCCACCCGCAGGGGCAGTTCCCGATAGCTGTGGGGCTGGGACCGGTAGACCATGACGCCGCCGGGGCAGTTCATGGGCTTGATGCAGTAGTCCTCCCCGTCGATCTGGGTGGCGTACATGTTGTCCTTGTAGTGATCCCAGTGGCCGGAAGTCTCCCACAGATGCCGGTTCATAATCAGGGGTGTGGACACCTCCACATAGCCCTCCCGGGTGTGGATCTCCCGCCAGTAGTCGATGAGGGCATTTTTGATGGCCATGCCCTTGGGCAGGAAGAACGGGAAACCGGGGCCCTCGTCACAGAACATAAACAGGCCCATCTCCTTGCCCAGACGACGGTGATCCCGCTTCTCCGCCTCTTCCATCAGATGGAGATATTCCTCCAGCTCCGTCTGATTCCGGAAGGCGATACCGTTGATCCGGGTGAGCATCTTGTTGTTTTTATCGTTCTTCCAGTAGGCGCCGGACTGCTGGGTGATCTTGAAGGCCTTGAGGGCCTTGGTATAGGTGAGGTGGGGACCTACGCACATGTCGATATAGTCCCCCTGCTGGTAAAAGGTGATGACTGCGTCCTCCGGCAGATCGCCGATATGCTCCACCTTGTAGATCTCTCCCCGGCTCTCCATCAATGCAATGGCCTCCTCCCGGGGCAGGGCATAGGCCTTGATGGGAAGATTCTCCTTGCAGATCTTCTTCATCTCCTGCTCAATGGCCGCCAGATCCTCGTCGGTGAGCTTCTCCTCCCCCAGATCCACGTCGTAATAGAATCCACGCTCGGTGGCGGGGCCGTAGGCGAACTTGGCCTGGGGATGCAGCCGCAAAATGGCCTGGGCCATGATATGGGCTGCCGTGTGGCGGATTACATGGAGCTCTTCCTCCTGGGGAATCTCCCCTACATGTCCGTCATTGTAGATAACCTTCATATATTTTCAGCTCCTTTTCAGATATAACAAAAAACCCCTACAAGCCGCCCTGAACGGCTCATAAGGGTGCAATGCACGGTTCCACCTTATGGTTTCACTCATTTCTCCCTAACGCGGAAAACGGCTGCGTTTCAAAGATCCCCGCAGCGGCTCCGGACTGGTGTTCCCGCATCTTCCTCATAAGGGGCTTGCAGCACATGGCCCCTCTCTCTGCAATTGGAAAAGACGGTACTGGTTCCATCATCGCCTGTATCTTAGGCCATTGTAGCAAGTTCCTTCCGAATTGTCAAGGACCGAAGAAGATTTTTCATTTTCCTGGTTTTCCCCTTCTAAAATCCTCAATTCTTCGCGTTTTGTCTCCTATCCCCAAAAACACCGCTGCCCCATTCCAGGACAGCGGTGCCGCAGTTTATTGTTTGTTCTTTTTTCTTCTCCAGAGCAATACTGCCACCAGGATGATAACCAAAATCACCACTGCCAGGACGATCCCCGCAGTATAATCCGTCGTTTCTGCTTCCTGTTGTTGGGGCACAGGTGTTACGGCTGGTGCCATCGTCTCTTCAGGCTCCTCAGAGGGTTCTGGCTCAGCTGATACCTCTGCAAAAGTTTCCACCTCAGAAGTAGCCTCCGGCTCCTCCGGTTCCGCCACATAGTCGCCGCTGACCAGAATCTGACCGGTATAGGCGATTCCCGGCTCCGGCTCCACAGCTTCGCCGTCCACCGTCACCGTACCGTTGACCGTGCCGCCCTCCTGGACGGTCAGGCTGGCCAGGCTGGACTCCCCGGTGACATTCCACACCGCATCGGGTCCCACCGTCAGTTCCACGCCGTACACCGTGTCATAGCTCTCGTCCACCACCCAGTTCACCGTCCCGTAGGGGGCC
>CASEPH010000010.1 GCA_949289625.1 uncultured Clostridia bacterium
TGCAAATCGGCCGGGCCCACGGCGTGCCGGTAAAAATCCTGTGCGATACAGCCCACCGCATCGAGCGTGAGGGTGCCGAGACGCTGGTTTTTGACAAGGGTGCCGACAGCGTAAACTTCGCCCTGGTCAGGCAGCAATCAAGAATCCTCGCAAGTAATTACGTTGGACTCTTGGAACTCACGCTCAGCTTAGAGGATGCGCAAGTATTCCAAAAAGCACACAACAGCGTGATAAAACCAAGCCGGTGGCGTGATATCGGCTTGGAGATCTACCTGTAATACGCCAATCCCCCTGCTACTGATTTCAGTTGCAGGGGGATTTTTTATGCCTACTTTTTGTTCAAAAGGCGATTTTGGGCCCGGAAAATCTGGAATTTCTGAAAATGTACCCGTTTTTTCGTATACATTTTTGGGCACAAAACGCCTCTTGCAAGCCTTATTTTTACCAAGAAAGGAAGCGTATTGTCATGGTAGAAAACCAAGTCCAAAACCCACCGGCTGAAAAAGTAATCGCTCTTTCAGCCAGTCTGCTGGAACCCTTTCAAGGGCATCCCTTCCGGGTGGCCAGCGGCGAGGAGATGGAACAACTGAAGGAAAACATCCGGGAGTACGGTGTTTTATCGCCACTGCTGGTCCGCCCCCGTGGGGATGGCCGCTATATGTCCGTATTGCAGATACTACAATGGGGGCCAGAACAGATGTGGCATCGGCAATGGAATATCTGCGTGTATGGAAGAAAAATTATATTGAATGGTTAGAGCATTCAGGACAGGATTTTTCAAGAACGGAGGCACTACTAAATGGCTGAATTTAAAGATTTGGTTGAAAAATTTTGCCCTAGCAAGAGGTGCTGCCGCCCTGCACGCCGAACCACACAGCGATTAATCTTTGCAGGGCTTCACCTCCCTCTCTTTCACCATATTTCCCGATAGAAGCCGCCCACAGACAGTTGCGAGTTCTAATCGTGGGCTTGCATATTGTGTGCAACGGTTTTGAGGCGATAAGCAGGGAAATCTCCCGGGATTCGTATTCTTGCAATTCCATTGCTGTTCTCTATACAATAGGATTGCCCAATTCCGTTCGTCAAACGAACAAAAACAAGAATAATGCTTTGTGCCGTATTGCAAAAAAGCCCCCTGCGCCGCCGATGCGGTGCGGGGGCTGGTATTCATCACACAAAGGAAAAGGCCATGGGGCGCAGGGGCTGTACTGTGGCATCGGCTCCCTGCAGGCAGATGGAGATGGTCGGTTCCAATGGGTAGAATCTGGTGGAAAAGACAGTGCTGCCCCCGTTGCAGTAGATTTCCAACGAAGCACGGTCAGCCACCAAATCCACCGTCAGCGGGCCTGATTCGCACACCGCACAGCGAACAGTGCGCCCGCCACCCAAGGCCTCATCCGAAAAGCGAAGGTTCAGCCGTTGGTTTATGCGTTCCAGATGCAGGCCGTCGGCCAGCGTCAGGGTAAAGGAGCCGGAGGCGGTTATCCACAACCGAAAGGGCAGCGGCACTGTGGCGGGCTTCCCCGCTGTCAGGCTCATGGGTTGCCCCTCTGCCAGCGCCTCCAACTCCCGGGCAGGGAGCTGACGCAGACCCTCCGGGCCGACCTCGATCTCTCGGGGCAACGTCAAACAGTGCTGCCAGCCCAGCGCGGCGGTGGGGTTGTGGTACTCTGCATCAGGCACCCCCATCCAACCTATAAGCAGGATGCGGCCGTCCGGGACCTGCAGCGTCTGGGGGGCGTAGAAGTCAAAGCCCTTGTCCCACTCCGCAAAGTTGCCCAGCGTACCGGTCTCCAGATCCCCTTCCAAAGCAAAGTACCCGCTCTGATGCCGGTTCTGATTTTCCGTCTCCCCATGGGGCAAACCCTGAGGGCAAACGCTGAGCCAGCGGCGGCCGTTCAGCAAGATGTGGTCGGGGCACTCCCACATATAGCCGAATGCAGGCGTAGGTTCCAGCACCCGGGCTAGCTCCCAAACCAGACCGTCAGGACTCCGGTAGAGCAGCACCCGCCCGGCATCCGCCAGACTGCGAGCGCCCAGCAGCATATACCATCGGTTTCCTTCTCGCCAGACCTTAGGGTCGCGCACATGAAGGGAGCAGTCGGCAGGATAATCGACGCTTGCCATGAGCCGCTGCTTTGGCCCCACATGGATGCCGTCGGTGGTCGTGGTCAGCAGAGTGTTGGACTCCCGCCCGGTATGGATATAGTCGTAAGGACCGGCGTGTTTCACATTGCCGGTGTAATACAGCCGCAGCTTGTCACCATAGGGCACCCCGCAGCCCGAGTAGGCACCATTCTGTTCCCAGACGGTGTCCGGCAGGATTGATTCGCCGGTAAATGTCCAGTGCAGCAGATCGGGACTCTGCCAATGCCCCCAGCCCTTGGCCGAGGTTCCCTCGGCACTGTCGGGGGCATACTGGAAAAACACATGGTACAATCCACAAAAAAAGCACAGTCCGTTTGGGTCGTTGAGCCAGCCCAGCGGGGGCTCCAGATGAAGGGCCTGACGCCAGTTTGTCATAACAAGTATCTCCTTTGTTTTACAAAAAGCAGAAGGCGGCAGTCCGCCCACCTTCCCGCAAAACTTTAATCGACATAGCAAAAGCCTCCCGTAGTAGTTTTCTTCTACCGCAGGAGGCTTTCTTTCCTGGTATTTTTCCCGGCTTGGTATGGTAAGCCTCTTTATTCTTTCCAACATAGGGTGCTTTCACGAGCTGCCACCCTGGAAGGCATCTCGTACATACGGGCGGGGGACGGCTCCCGGATCTGTTCCAGCAGGACGTCCACCGCTTTTTGGGCGATTTCCTGCAAGGGCTGTGCCACTGAGGTAAGTTTCGGGTTCATCTCCTTGGCCAGCAGGGAATTGTCAAATCCGGAAATAGCAACATCCTGAGGGACCGACAATCCCAATTCCCGAAAAGCGGCTACCGCCTCACAAGCTGTGATATCGTCATTGGCCAGAAACGCCTCGGCTCGGATTCCATGCTCTGTGGCATAGCGTTTGACGTTGGCGAAGACTTGATTGGCGTTCATATTGGCAGGGGCTTTGCATTCGATTACATCTGTCAGTTTCACGCGGTTTTCCTGCAGATAGTCCCGGAGTCCTTCGTACTTGAGGGCTGAGGTCGACTGCTGGATGGGGCCAATATAGCCGATCCGCTGAAAGCCTAGACTCAAAAAGTGTTTGGCGATCTGTGCTCCTCCCTCGTAATGGGAGATGTAGATCGAGCAGAACCCTTCCACCCGCTTGGTGATCATAACGGTAGGAATATTCAATTTGTGGTACGCCGCAGGGCTTTCCTCCACGGATACCGGCACCGCAATCACGCCATCCACCTGCCGCTGCCGGAGCTTGTTCAGGATGTTCTTTTCCTTCTCCAGACTGCGGCAGGTATTACAGATCAACGTGCTGTACCCGGCGTAAAAGGCCTGACTCTCAATGGACTCCAGAATCTCGCTGAAAAACGGGTAGGCAATTTCTGGGACCACCACCGCAAGAATGTTGCTGCGGTTTCCGGCAAGGCTCTGGGCCACAAGATTGGGCTGGTAGCCCAGCTTATCCACCCAGTAGAGCACCTTTTGCCGTGTGGCTGCGGTTACGGAAGGATGGTTTGCCAGCACCCGGGATACCGTTGCACGGGATACTCCGGCATGCTCTGCCACCTGTTGCATATTGACCACCCATCGTACCCTTCTTTCTGAGCTATATTATGCTCATTATAGAAGATGCACTCAGGGCTGTCAAGCATGGGTAGCCTCCACCCGGCGTAGTAGCCACTGCCGAGCAAAGGCATCGGTACGGATACGGCCCAACGCAAGGCCCACCTCTGCCAGCTCACGGCCAGAACGCACCCAGCCTTCCTCCTCGTCATAATAGAAGGCGTCCGGTTCCAGTCCGCGTAGCCGCAGCCGCCGGGTGATGGTGTTAGGGCACATACACTTTTGCACATAGGTCACAAAAGCCTGCTCACCATTCTGAGAAGAGAACATCCAAGCGTATTCATTGCCGTCTTCCAGTCCCTTTAAGCGGTACAGTCTCCCCTGCTGCACGGTTACACGCAGTTGCTTGTAACGGCCAACAGCGTCTTGTAACTCGGCGTGTTCCTCTGGTGAAAGGTCGGAGGGGTCCATTTCCAGTCCCAGACTACCCGCCATGGCAACGGCAGCTCGGGTCTGCAGGGGCAGGCTACGGCCGGTCTGATGATTGGGTACCGCAGAGATGTGGCAGCTCATGGCCTCTGCCGGGATAGTCAGGGAAGCCCCGTACTGGATGGGCAGACGTTCCAGCGCATCGGTATCGTCGCTGATCCAGATCTGGGATACATAATAGAGCATTCCTGGATCGGTGCGGCCACCTCCGCCAGCACAGCCTTCCAGCAATACCTGAGGGAACTCAGTAGTCAGCCGGTCCAGTACGCGGTAGAGCCCCAGCATATAGCGGTGCGCCTGCTCCTTCTGGCGATTTGCCGGGAGCCAGAGGGACCCAAGGTTGGTAAAGTTGCGGTTCATATCCCATTTGATATAGGAGATGGGATAGTTGGACAACAGCAGAGAGATGGTCTCAATCAGATGGTCGCACACCGCCGGGTTGCTCAGGTCCAGCACATACTCATCTCGAGATTTTTCGATTCGACGGCCTGGTGCCTGAATGACCCAGTCGGGATGGGCGCGGTACAGGTCGCTGTCGGGCGAGACCATCTCCGGCTCCAGCCACAGGCCGAAGGCGATTTTCTTGTCGTGGACTCCCCGAATCAGTTCCTCCAAACCGCCGCCCAATTTTTCCCGGTAGGGCACCCAATCCCCCACCGAGGAGCTGGTGTCATCCCGGTGGCCAAACCAGCCGTCATCCAGCACAAAGAGTTCCGCGCCCACATCCGCCGCCTGCCCGGCCAGCCGGGTCAGGCTTTCCCCCGTAAACTGGAAGTAGCTTGCCTCCCAGCTGTTGAGCAGGACAGGACGGGGCTTGCCAGCAAAGGCGCGGGGCAGCAGGCAATCACGATAGAGGGCATGGAATCGTTGGGACATCTCTCCCAGCCCCTGCTCCGAATGGATCAGTACCGCCTCGGGCGTAGCAAAGGATTCCCCGGGCTCCAGAGTCCAGCCAAAATCAAAGGGGTGCAGCCCCATCTGGAACCGAGTGTTCTGATGCATGTCCACCTGAGCGGAGGCAAGAAAATTACCGCTGTAGACAAAATGCAGAGCATACACTTCCCCGTGTGTTTCATCGGTGCCGGGGTCAACTAGAGCGGCAAAAGGATTGTGGGCGTGACTGCTGGCCCCCCGCATGCTTCCCACCGACAGGCATCCCTGACGAACCGGCTGGCGGCAGATGTGACTTTCCCGGGCCCAGGCACCGTCCAGATAGAGGAAATCCCAGCGATTGTCGGGTAGATCCATACTCACCGAGCAAATTCGATCGATTTGGAACGGTGCACTACCGTGATTTTCCACCCGTATCGACTGTGTCAGTGCATCATGGGCAGCAAAGACCGTCAGGACAATAACCACATCGGTCCCCTGTACCTCATCGTGAAGCTGCAGTTCCAGAGTCTCGGTCTCCTCATCCGGGCGCACCATGGGCAGCCCGGGCAGCTGATGTTTGCCGCGGTAGATGCGGTGCCCCACACAGCGCAGGTCGGTAACCCGAGAGCCATCGGCATAGGTAAAGGCGAAGGCCGGCATCCGCAGATCGGTATAGCCGTAGGAAGGATAGAGCTGCGGCAGCTGTTCTAGTTTGAAATCCTTGCGCCCGTCGGCATCCGCAAGATAACTGGCCCGGGGAATTTCGGCCACCAGATAGCTGAGATCCGATGGGGGAATTCGGCTGCCCCAATAGGGTGCGAGAAGAAAGCCGTGGGTGTCCTGCTGTACCACCAGCGTTGTGTTGCGGGTAGATAGAAAGAAGAACTGGTTGCCAGACTCTGTTTGTAGAATTTGAATCACAGGCAAGCCTCCTTACTCTTCTTCCATGACTTCTTTGGGTACGGCAAAGAACCAGGTCAGCGTAAAAGCAGTGGCAAAGGTAGCTACCGCCAGCGCAATATACATGATCAGTTGGTGGCCCGAATAGATGTACAGCAGAATACCGGGAATGGTGGTAATACCGTTGCCTGTACCCTGCAGGCCCAGCAGCATTGCACATACGCCGGCCACACCATTGACGGCGCAACTCAAAAGGAAGGGCTTGAGGCCATACCGCAGGATTACACCGAACAGAGCAGGTTCACCGATGCCCAGCAGGGCGGAAATGGTAGCACTGGGACCGATGGCCCGGATTTCCTTCTTTTTGGCCTTGAGGGAAATGGCCAGACAGACTGCAGAGGAAGAAAAGCCACACATACATAGGATCGCGTTGAAGGGGTTGAAGCCGGTGTTGGCCAGAAGGCTGATCTCTAGCATATTGAAGATGTGATGAACGCCAGTCAGGGTGATGATCGACCAGAAGAAACCGACGAAAGCACCGCCCAGACCAAAAGGCAGATGGAGAAGCGCTTCCACAACAGTCAACAGGATGTTTTCAAAGGCATGCAGCAGCGGGCCGATGACGGCCAGGGAGAGCAGCATCATTATGAGCAGTACCAGAAAGGGGGTCACCATAAAATCGAAGGTGGGCGGCACGGTCTTGCGCAGCTTCTTTTCCAGTTTGCTGCCGATGACGCCGGCAACAAAGGCCGGCAGAATGCTGCCCTGATAGCCTACGATGGGGATCACTCCAAACAGATAGAGCGGGGTAACGCCGCTGGCGGGGTCAGCAACGGAGTAGGCGTTGGGCAGCGAACCGCTGACCAGCATCAGGCCCAGAATCAGGCCCAGGATTGGCGAGCCGCCGAAGACCCGGAAGGTAGACCAACATACGATGGCGGGCAGGAAAGAGAAGGTGGTGCCGGACAACACGTCCACAAGCACAGAGAAAGTCTGGGGCACATCGGCCGTGGTCATACCGAACAAGCCTAGGAAATTGTTGTTGAGCAAAGCGCCTTTCAGGCCGAGGAACAAACCGGTGGCAACCAGCGCCGGGATAACGGGAACAAAGACGTCGCCAAAAGTACGGATGGCCTTTTGCACTTTGTTCTTGCCATCCATTTTGGCCTCTTTCGCTTCGCTGGCGGTGGTCTCATTCAGGCCCATCAGCATGACCTGCTCATAGACCCGGTCCACATGGCCTGTGCCCAGAATGATCTGGAACTGGCCAGCATTAAAGAACGTCCCCTTGACCCCTTCAATACCGGCAACGGCTTTCTCGTCGATTTTGCTCCGATCCACCACAATGAGACGCAGACGGGTGGCACAGTGGGCCGCCGATTTGATGTTTTCCTTGCCGCCAACGTACTCTATGACCTTTTTGGCGATCATAGGATAATCGTAATTCATGACAATCCTCCTTAACCATTACAACCGAAGATGGATGCAAACGAACCGAAAACCGCCAGCCGGGCGCCCATGGCGGGTAGTTTGCAATAATGTTCTCGCGTTCATTACGTTCATTATAGTTCCTGCCCTATGCCTTGTCAACGGGCATTTTTCACATGAATTCGACTAATAATTTGTGCATCTGTGTGAACATCATGCTCATATCCCAACCAAAAAGGGCTGAAATTACCCCCTGCAGGTCAGGCCTACTAAAATGAACATACGTCACATTACAAAACCCAAAGCATCCTTCTCCACGAAAAAGGACAGCAATCAGAAAAGTGAATCGAGCACCTGAATCAAGATGTTTACATGTTCTTCTTCCAAAATAAGAGGCGGGAGGAGACGAATCACATTCGTGCCGGATGGAATTACTAAGATTCCTTCTTTTTGTAATGCTTCGATATAGGGTTTGGCAGGGACAGACAGTTCGATGCCTTTCATCAAGCCCAGGCCGCGAATTTCTTTGATGATGCTTTTTTTCTCTGCAAGTTCTTTCAGAGCCTGATCCAAATAGGCGGCCAGGGTTGTTACGTGCGAAAGAATCCCATATTTTTTGTACAGGGTAAAGACAGCTGAAACAGCAGTGGCTGCCAGCGGGTTTGAGCCATAGGTAGTTCCGTGATCACCAGGACCAAGAACGCCAGTTGCACGTCCGCGCGTTCCGATTGCCCCCACCGGAACACCACACCCTAGAGCTTTTGCAGAAACAACAATATCAGGAAGAACATTGTAATTTTGATAGGCAAACATTTTTCCGCTGCGTCCCATTCCGCATTGAATTTCATCGGAAATCATCAGGATGTCATGCTCGTCACACAGTTTCCGAATCCCTTGCATAAAGGTATCCGTGGCAGGATAGATTCCCCCCTCTCCTTGTACGGTTTCCAGACAGATCGCGCAGGTGTTTTCCGTGATCAGTGCACGGACACTATCCAGATTGTTAAACTCCGCAAATCGAATATAGGAAAGCATCGGACCAAAAGGTGCCTGATAAGCTTCCTTCCCCGTAAGAGAAAGTGCTCCCATCGAGCGCCCGTGAAAGGACTTTTTCATGGCGATAATTTCGCCGCAATTGGTATGGCTCCGATCATAAAAGTATTTTTTAGCGATTTTGATAGCACCCTCGATTGCTTCCGTGCCCGAGTTGGTAAAAAATACTTGCTCCATATTGGCAGCCTGATTGAACAGCTTGGCCGCTTCAATTGCCGGAACATTGTAAAACAGATTGGAAGTGTGCAGCAGTTTTTCAATCTGTTCATGCAGCATACGGGTATATTGCGGGTCGTGGTATCCTAATCCACATACGCCGATACCGGAACCAAAATCAAGATACTTTTTCCCTTCGGTATCGTACAGGTACATACCATCTCCG
>CASEPH010000011.1 GCA_949289625.1 uncultured Clostridia bacterium
CAGTCCGATACCATTACCCTGGTCTGGAATCCCACGGGTGGTCAGGACGGCAAGAGTGCCTGGACTGTGAAGGATGGCAAGTATGCGCTCTTCGCGGTCAAGTGCTCCCTGGTAGAAAACGCCCCTGAGCCGACGTATGACCAGCTGAAAGACCTGATCGACGTCCAGGTGGTGTGCTTGAACACCCAGGCCGGACATGAGGCAGAGCAGTACGACCTGATTGATGGCACCTATACCGCCGTGGTGACCGGCAATTCTGCCGTTGTCAAGGTTGCCAGCAGCGCATATGTGGAGCTGTACAACGACCTGGATAAGGGCGTTGCCCCGGGCCACAGTACCGTTGCAGACCAGACCATCCAGCTGACCTGGGATACCGAGAAGCAAACCTGGTATGTCAACACAGGTGACGGAACTGTTACCTTCAACGTGACCTGCTCCGGCAGCGAGAAGTACATCATCACGGCCACCGCCGGCGAGAACGGCTCCATTACCCCGGAGGGCAAAGTGACAGTGGATGCCGAGGCACAGCAGGACTTCACCTTTACCCCCAACGACGGTTACGCCGTGGACACGGTTTACGTGAGCGACAATGGCGAGGCCAAGACTTATGTCAACAATGGGACCAAGCAGCTGGTCAGCTGGGAAGGTTATTCCTTCACGAGTGTGCAGTCTGACGGCTATATCACCGTCACCTTTGCCGTGGACGCCGACAACGACGACATCCCGGACAAGTATGAGTACACCCTGACCTACGACGCCAACGGCGGCTACTTTGGTGAAAACAAAGATCAGTCGCTTAAGCAGCAGCCTGTCACCGCCGGCGAGTATGAGTTGACAGAGAAACCCACTCATGCGGCGGTATCTCTGGAGAACAAGGGCGATGTGAACGTGGAGTTCGTGGGCTGGACACTGAATAAAGAAGCCGCACAGGCCAAGATTTATCAGGCCGGCGACACCACTGTGCCCACCACGATCCCCTCTGTGGAGGTCAAAGACGGCGACGTCACCGTCTTTGCCGTGTGGGGCTATGACGAGGACGGCGACGGCACTGCCGACGTCAACGAATTGGTCATCACCCCCGCCGACATCACCATCTACACCGGCGGTACCGGCTATGGCGGTGTGACGAATGCAGATGGTGATATCATCACGGATACCAACAACAGCGGCCTGCCTGAACCCGGATATCACATCGACCTGCCCGCCAACATTCAGACTTGGCTGGGCAATGGGACCACGGCTGAAAACCTGGCCACTATTCTGCACTTTGAGTATAATGTTGAGGAAGGAGCTGCGGCTGGGACCCGTAATTGGGAGATGAAGTACGCAGGCGTCTACGCAACGGACGCAAGCGGCAATCCGCTCCGGTATGTGTACACGCTGGAGCCCAGCGATGATGGCAACGGCAAGAAGATTCCTGTTCGGATTCTGTACAAGGACGGGGATACGATTGTTGACGACGACAAGATCAAAATGAGTGCCACTGCAGCTCACGAAGAGTATACCATGACAATCAATCCCGGTGAGCTGGATCAGAATAAGATTCAGGCTAAGCTCACCAAAGGCGATGAGAGCAAGACTCTGAATGTGTTCATCGGTACCGGCAAGTTGACTATCCGCAGCATTGCAAATGATGAGGATACGACGACTGAGATCGAAAGCAGCCCAGCCAGTATCGACACTGTGACCCCTGCAATCACTGCCGTGGCCGACAGTGGAGTGGAGTACCTGGTCAATGAAAGCCAGGTTGAGGTTCTCAATACAGGGAATCGCGTTCAGCTCCTAGTGGACGGTGTGTCCAACGATGTTGGCTTTAATGAGAATATGGGTACAGATGCGATCAACGCAGTGATTGCGGATGAAAGCAACTATTTTACCAACACATCTAATCTGGATCACGAGTTGGCGTACCTGGATCTCGTGGATACCGCCAATGGCAACACGGTTGTGAAGCTGGGGGATGGCGGCAATTTGACCATCTACTGGCCTCTGCCGAGCGCCGCAAATGCCCAAGAGAACGATACACTCCCTGTGGTTCACTATACAGATATGGACCGCGAGGAAATTGTAACATCTCCGGGTGTGCAGGACAAAGAGATTATTGAAGGGACGGTAGAAAATCTGGGCGGAAAGCTATATGTTCGGTTTGACACCAGCACCTTCTCCCCCTTCGCCCTGGTCTATGAGACGAAGGATCCCGGCACCGACCCGGGTACCGACCCCAATCCCGATGATAACGACGACGACCACTACACCGGTGGCGGCGGCAATGACAACGACAGCGATCCCACCGGCAACCTGTCCATCGAACTGGACGTGAACGGCGGGGACGACGAGTTCACCTTCACCGTCTATTTCACCGATGAGGACGGGGACGACCTGAGAAACAACTTCTACTACAACGGCGATTACACCGGCACCATTGGCAGCGGCGATGAGATCACCCTGGAAGGCGGCGACAAGATCGTCATCCGCAACCTGCCCGAGGGCACCCGGTACGAGGTCATCATTGAGACCGCCGACGGCTACACTTACGTCATCGACGGCGAGGAGGGCATCATCCGCACCGGCACCAATGAGGCGGAGTTCACCGCCACCCGCACCGTGCCCCTGGCTGATCCCAGCGTCACCGGCGTGTCCCGCTGGCTGAACGTGACGGACCACATCGCCTACCTCACCGGCTATCCCGGCGGTGCCTTCGGCCCCGACAACTCCATGACCCGGGCGGAAGTGGCTCAGATGTTCTACGCTCTGCTGAACAACAAGAACGTGACCATCACCAAGACCTTCCCCGACGTGCCGGCCAACGCCTGGTACGCCACCGCGGTGAACACCCTGGCTTCTCTGGGCATGGTCTCCGGCGACGCCAACGGCAACTACCGTCCCAACGATCCCATCACCCGGGCGGAGTTCTGCGTCATCGCTCTGGCCTTCGCCTATGAGCCTGACAACGCCGTGTGCTACTTCAGCGACGTATCCCGCAGCGACTGGTTCTACACCTATGTGGCTCAGGCGGCCAGCTACGGCTGGATCGGCGGCTACACCAACGGGAACTTCGGTCCCAACGACCGGATCACCCGCGCCCAGGTGACCACCATTGTCAACAACATGCTGGGCCGCGCCGCGGACCGTGACTACGTGATCGATCACCAGGCCGACCTGGTCCAGTTCACCGACCTGAACCGGACATATTGGGGCTACTACCAGATCATGGAGGCCACCAACGCCCACGACTACACCAAGTCCAACGGAACCGAGAACTGGCGCTGACACGCAAAGAGAATCATACGGTTTCAAATTGACGGGGACCCGCTTTCCGGAAGGAAAGCGGGTCCCCGCAGCTTGTCAAAAAACCTGTGTAGAGATGAATCCGCTCAAGTTGGGGCGGGGGAGCTCGAGGGGGCGGCAGCCCGCCTCGAGTGGAATCGAATGCCCTGAATGCCTTGCATGGCAAGGCGGTCAGCGAGCGCAGCGAGGACTTTTCCGCCGCGCAGCGGTGGAACAGTAACGGCGTTTTTGCTTTGAAAGATGGACTCCAGTAAAAACCGGAGTCCATCTTTCAAAGCAAAGTGTTGTCCATATTCCATATAATGTGTGTGGTGAGAAAAGCAATGCTTACGATGTAGTATTAGGAAATTGCGTTTAAAAGAGCAGGATGGATTTCCCATGATACTGATTAACAAGAGATTGATTATACTCATCACCGCCGGGCATGTTCCCGCTTCGGAATACGGGAGGGGTATATCCCTTTGACACCAGATATTTGCAGGTTTCCAGGACCAGGCAGTCTGCCACGAAACAGTTGCAGAAGGTGGAGGTGGGGCCAATATTCTGCTCACATCCCTCTACTTCCAAAATGGCGTCGCCGTAGGGGAGGTGGTTATTTAAGTAGATATCGACGGTTTGGTACAAGTTTGCCCCGGTCGGATGGCGGGAGGGATGGGCCTTGGGTACCCGCTCCGCAAAAGAACTAGAGGTAATGGCGATGGAGGTGACTCCAAGCCGCTTTGCTTCCAAAGCACAATCAATGGTCATGCTGTTGATTCCGTATGCGTTGATGATCAGAAGGACCTCCCCAGGGGTCTTTCCCACACCATAGGACTCCAAAACGGCTTTTGCATAGCCTGGAACTCGCTCTACTTTCATGGAGCGAAAACCGCCGTGACTCAAATTAGTTCCAGGATCTAAAATTGCGTTGATACAGGCCAATCCACCTGCGCGGGAAAACATCTCCTCCACAGCCATATTGGAATGGCCGCCGGGGCCGATAACATGAATCACCTGTCCCCGCATAATGGAATCGCCCATTACCTGTGCCGCTCTTTGGATGGATTCCATTTCATCGGCGCAGATTTCCTCCAGTAAACTTGTGATGATCTGCTTGTAAGATTTCATGTCCTGACTCATATGATTGCGTTCCTTTCATTGTCATATTGGCGTTCAACAGTAGTTACACGGCCGCATGGAAGAAAAACAGCCGGACACACGGAACCGTCTGATCCCTCTTAATGGAATGATACCGTCCGGGCGGGGCTACAAAACAGACGCCAGGGGAGAGGGGGATCTCCTGGTCGCCGACTACCGCGAGGCCGGTCCCACTTAGGACAAAAAACACCTCTTGATCCTCATGTGTGCCGCCCTGGAGATAATCCAGCTGCGTATACTCCAAAATTCCGCACCGGCAGCCGGCCTGACAGCCGTTTTCCTGATCCAGAAGTGGGATGAATCGGTACTCATCAAACACGACTCGCTGGGAATCCGTCTCCTTGGTGTAAAGACTCATAGGAAGCGAACGTCCCCTCCTTCCGACTCCTTGTAGGTCTCTTTGCCCCGGAAGAGCTCGATTAGAGCCGGGATCATAAAGACCGCAGCGGACAGGGAAAACACCGGAAGGGCGGAGTAGGCCCAGATCATGGACCACCGGATGGTGGGAAAAATCAGCATCCGTTTGGTTCCCGCCATCTCCACGCCGGTGACAAACAGCATGACAAAAAACGCGAAGGTCAGCAGTGTGATTACGACGGTGACTACGTGGCGAAGCCTATGGGGAAAGCGGCTGATAAGAAGATCCAGGACAATGTGCTCCTTCTGATAGACTCCTACCGCCATTCCCAGCATGATCATCCACACAATGCAGATCGTGCTGATATCGGTGACCCACAGGAAGGAGTGATTGAAAAACGTGCGGCTGATGATCTCCATGGTATTGATCGAGAAAATGACCAGGAAAAGTGTTCCGGAAATATAGGTTTGAATCGCGGCCAGGCCATCCAGCAATTTTTTGAACATCATTTATCCCCCTCCTATTCCAAAAATCAGATTGGGCAGCCAGGTCACAGTCCATGGAACATAGGTAATGATCAGCTGACAGACCAAAAGCGCCACAATAAAGGGGAGCGATGCCTTTGTGATCCGCTCAAAGGAGACGCCGGAGAGCTTCGACTCGATAAAGAGCAGCGCGCCCACCGGAGGCGTGACCAGACCGATCATCAGGTTGCAGATCATGACCATGCCGAAATGGATGGAGTCAATGCCGAGCTGATTGGCAATGGGCAGAAGCACGGGACCAAAAATCAGCATGGCCGGGGTGGCATCCATGATCATGCCTAAAAAGAGAAAGAAGATGTTGATTCCCAGCAGGAACATGACCGGAGTGATGTTGTACTGCTCCACCAGCGCTACCAGCTGAGCGCTCAGGCCCTCCACCGCGATGATATAGGAGAAAATATCCGCCACGGTGAACAGGGCCATAATGATGGAGGAGAACAAAGCCATCTTACAGAAGACCTGAAACATGGATTTCAGGGTAATGGTCCGGTATACAAATATTCCGATCACCAACACATAGGCGCAGGCCAAAATGGCAATTTCCGTCACCGTGGCCATTCCGGTCAGCACACCTGCGATAATGATCACAGGGGCAATCAGGGACAGAACGGACCGCTTAAACACTGATCCAAAGCGCTCCCTGATCTTCTCCTGCGGCTCGTCCACTTTTAAATTCATCTTGCGGGTCGCAAACAGAACGATAATGTGCATAGAGCCAGCCATGATCAGCCCCGGAATCAAGGCGCCAAAAAACAGACGGCCAATGGACAGGTTCGTAATCAAGGCCAGAAATACCATGGGAATTCCCGGGGGGATGATGGGCCCCAGTACAGCCGCCGCCGCATTCAGTGCGGCGGAAAACTCCTCCGGATACCCCTCCTTTTTCATTCTGGGCAGCAAAACCGGGGAGATGGCCGCCGCGTCCGCCGGCCCTGAGCCGGACACCAGAGAGAAGATCACGTTCACCACAATACACGCGTGGGCCAGTCCGCCCCGGAATTTTCCGATAAAATACATGGAGAAATCCAGCATCCTCTCGGTCATCCCGGAGATATTCATCAGTTCGCCCACTAAAATAAAAAATGGAATCGCCATGAGGGAGATATCCGACAGACCGTTGACCATGCTGTTGGAAATCATGGACAAGGGTCCATTCCCAGTTCCCAGCAAATAGCATACCCCGGAAACCGCCATGGAGACGAAAACGGGCATTCCCAGGAACATGAGAAGAAACATCACCAGAAAAATGATAACAATCGCCATAACAGAATCCTTTCGTATCGCCTGCCCGGAGAGGCCGGCCGATCCCGGCCGGCCGTCCCCGGGCTGTTACCGGAACGGTCTCAACACCGCGCTTATACCGGAAATCCGGCGTTGCATTGTCTGCAGATCCGGCGGACTTTCCTTCTCATTCCGGTGTATAGCTGTCCTTAAAGGCCATGATCTCATCCATGGTCCCTGTGGGCCAGAGGTCGCCGGCCGTGTCCAGTTCTTGATAGAAGTCTTCTCCCAGCTTGTCCTGGATGGACTGAACGTCGATCTCCACATAGGTCATATGTTCATTGAGGAATTCCATCGTCTCATCCATCTGCTGAGCCACCTGCTCCGCCTCATACTCCACAGCCTGCTTCGCGGCTTCCTTCACCGCCGCCTGCTGCTCAGAACTCATCTGCTGCCACACAGTTTCACTGATAAAGATCGCGCTGACATCGCGGATATAGTCGGTCTCCATGAAGTAGTCCTGAACCTCGTACAAGCTGCTGTTGCGGACCGTGATAAAGTTGTTCTCCTGGGCATCCACAGTCCCCTGAGACAGCGCCATATACAGGTCGCCCAGGGGTACCACAACAGGCGTGGCGCCCAGACGCTTCATGGTCTCCTGGACCAAAGCGGACTCCGCCGTGCGGATCTTCAGCCCCGCAAAGTCATCGGCATTTTCCACCGGGACGTTGGCTGTCAGCTGCCGGGGGGGAAGCTCTCCCCGCGCGGCCAACACGCGCACCCCCGTGGCCTGCGCAGCCTCCTCAAACCACTGCTGGGCCGTGTCCGAGTCCAGGAAAGCCTGGAACTCCTCCTGGGAGTCCCACACGAAAGGAGCGGTCACGGCGTTAAATTTCTGGGCTCCCTCCAGCCAGGGGTAGCAGGAGAGCGTATTGTAGAATAAATCTGTCAATCCTGTGGGCATTCCGCTGAGCATGTCGTTGCTGCTGCCCAGAACGCTGTTGGGATAGGTGGTCACACTGATGTTCAGATCCGGATCTTCGGCCAGAATTTCTGCAAAGCGGTTCATCGCCAGGGTAGCGGGATCGTCCTCCGTTTTGATGCCGGCCAGCTTCAGGTTAAAGCTCTTTGCGGTGGAAGAAGTGGTCCCGCCTTGGGGCTGGGATTCTGCGCTGCCTCCCCCGGAGCCGGAACACGCCGTACAGGCCAGAGAGAGGGAGAGGGCCATTGCCAGGGCAATTGCAAGTTTCCGTTTCATACTCATTCTCCTTTTTATTATAGTTGTATGTGCCTTTCTGCCTACTTCTTCTCGTCGTTTTGGGTTTTTTTTTTGAGCACTGCTTCCTCGGACTGGTAGATGATCCTGCCGTCTATCATGGTCATCAAGATCTGGATTGCTTCATCGAAAATCAGGATATCCGCCTGTTTACCCTGGGTCAAGCTGCCGATCGCTCCATCCTGTTTCAGAATCTGGGCTGGAGTCAGGGAGGCCATCCGTACTGCATCCAGCAGCGGAATCCCCGCCTTGTGGACTACTGTGGAGACAAGGCGGTTTGTTGTGGCAACACTCCCTGCAAACGCGGTGCGGTCCGGCATTTTTGCCACCCCATCCTCGATGATGACGGTCTGGCCGTGTTTGAGGCTGCCGGAAATGCTCAGTCCGTCCGGCATTCCAGCTCCGCGCAGCGAATCGGTAATCAGCGCCGTTTTGCCCGGCCCCTTGATGTTATAGATCAGGCGAATCAGCTCTGGCGGCAGATGGCATCCGTCTGCAATGATCTCCACGGTCAACGCGTCAATCAAATAAGCACTTTCAACCATGCCCAAAAAGCGATAGGCATTGCGCCGGTGGACTCCGTCCATTCCGGAATACAAATGGGTCACATGGCGGTAGCCGTGTTCGCAGGCCTCCACAACCGTATCATATTCCGCATCGCTGTGGCCCATCGCCGCCAGGATTCCCCGCCGGGCCAGCTCATCTCCCAGCTCCAGCGCCCCGTCCAGCTCGGGAGCAATACTCCAGCGCAGGATGTCATCCGACCAGCTTAAAATTTCCAGGTACTCTTCCCGGTCAGGCTGCCGGAGATAGCGAACATCTTGACCACCAGCCTGTCTGTGCGCAAAGTAAGGTCCCTCTAAGTGCAGGCCCAGTAATTTTGCACCCGCCTGATTTGTCTGCCTCGCAATCCGGAACGCCGCCATCAGGTCCTTCAATTCCTCATTGGGACAGGTGAGCGTCGTTGGGACGATGGACGTGGTCCCGTATCTGGCGTGCAGCTCGGCGGCCCCCAGAATGGCTTCCGGGGTGCCGTCCATAAAATCGTGCCCGCCGCCGCCGTGCGTGTGGATGTCTACAAATCCCGGGGAGACAAAATTCCCCCGCGCGTCGATCTCTTCTTCACAAGGCAGACCGCTGCCCCGCTCTCCCACATAATCGATCTTCCCCTCCTGGATTTCCACAACTCCGTCTGACAAGATCCGATAGGGGGTAATGACCTGGCCATTTACAATTTTGGTTCGTTTCATATTAAGGATCCTTTCCCAGCAGAGCGCCGCTGGCCTCGTCCACATACAAGATGGCATTGGGGTGCCGCCGGAGGATAGAGGCCGGGCATGCCTCCTCGATCTTTCCCTCCACCGCTCTCTTCACAGCCGCGGCCTTTTTCTCGCCGGGGACCATGCAGAACAGATAGCGGCCCGCGAACAAGCTGGGGATAGTGAGCGTAACTGCCTGTTCCGGCACCACTTCCAGGGAGGAAAAGCACCCGTCGTGCACCTGCTGATTGCGGCAGGTCAAATCCAAGGTTACACGTTTGACAGCCTCTGGGTCCTGAAAGAGGGCGGTATGGGGATCGTTAAAGGCGATGTGTCCATTTTCCCCAATTCCCAGACAGACGATGTCCACCGGAAAGCGGCGGAGCAGGGCGGCATACCGCCGACATTCCTCCAGGATATTTTGGGCGGACCCGTCCAGATAATGTACCGACCGAAACGGAACGCAGCCCATAATATGCTCCCTCAGATAAGTCCCAAACCGCTGGGGCGCATCCTGGGGCAGGCCGATGTACTCGTCCATGTGGAAGGCGTTGATTCGCTCCCACTCAATGTCCGGCATGTTCCTCAGCGCTTCCAAGAATTCATTTTGAGACGGCGCCGCTGCAAAAATCATGTTCACCTCCTCTTGAGAGCACAGCAGCCGCTTCAGACAATCCGCCACATCTGCAGCAGAACAGTCTCCTAACTCCCGAGGTGATTTTAACTTCTTTATGGTCAGGGTGTTCTGTTCCTGTATTTTTTCACTCATAAAATCAGATTCCTTTCATATAAACTTGCTTTTGGCCTGTCGGAAGATCAAAAACTGCCTTATAAGACGCTTATCTTGTAAGAATAGATCTCTTTTCTTGTTGTGCTTATTCTAACTCTTATATTTGCAAACTACAATTTCAAAAACAACATTCTTGTTTGCAAATCTTATAATTTTATGGTATGATATGAATAATATATTCCGAATTTTTGTTTCGTTTTCAGTTTAAAATATACACCTCGGAAAGGCGGGAACTACCGTGAGCACTCGACTATCGCCGTCTCAGTACAACCCTAAAATGGAAATGAAGCGCCCTGATTTAGACTTGCGGTATGTGTTTGATGAGAAACCGCCCGTAGTGGAACTTCACATGCATACTTTTTATGAATTCTTCTACTTTTGTGAGGGAGATCTGGAAACTTACGTGGTGGGTTCCCGCAGTTACAAATTAAAGCACGGCGATATTTTGATCATTCCTCCAGGCGTCATGCACCACCCGATTTTTTCTGATACAGCAGGTCAATATAAGCGCTATGTACTCTCCATTTCCCAGGAGTTTATGGAAAAACGGGTCTTAGAGGATCCCGACATTCTGCATGCAATTCAGCTTTGCCGAAAGATCAATGAATTCCTGATCCGCTGCTCCTCACCGGCCCACGCAGAGCGGTTGGAACACTGCCTGCTTTCTATGTGGTATGAGATACAACAGGAAAATCTGTGCGTCAGCGCAAGTTTGCATAGCCTCTGCACCCACTTTCTTGTAGAGTTAAATCGTACTGTCTCAGACAGCAGCATCGTATCGGCCAGAATGGGCTACCAAAGGCCTCTGTTGGAAAAAATAATAGCTTATATTTGGGAAAACTTCAGTCATCGGATTTCCCTGGACCAAACAGCAGAGTGTTTTTTTGTCAGTCCTGCTACAGTGGAAAATCTTTTCCGACAAAAGTTGGGAAAATCATTTTACCAATATGTGATTGAATATCGCATTGCAATCGCCCAGTCTATGATTGCGCAGGGATATCCCATGAAAGATATTTCGATTCGGTGCGGATTTGCGGACTACAGTGCATTTTACAAATTGTTCAAAAAGCAACTTGGTGTTTCGCCAAGTGAATACCGGACCATTGCTCCCACCAGTTATCTAAATGACTGACGGCTTTTAGCAAAATCCGACCCGCCCGGCTGCCGGTATTTCCGCCCACAGCAAAGGTGGTCCCATTCCCAGGGAACTATCGTGTCTGCGTTATTGCGCTACTAGTTATCTTGTTTGCGAT
This sequence comes from uncultured Clostridia bacterium, assembly GCA_949289625.1. The sequence continues at coordinate 11,128 of CASEPH010000011.1, forward strand.
CGGGTGCCTTATAAAAACGGAGGCCAGTGTGTTGATTCTTGACCTAATTCCAATC
>CASEPH010000012.1 GCA_949289625.1 uncultured Clostridia bacterium
CCCGGAGACCGCTGTCATGGGGGTGGCCATCCACGCCTTTGAATGGGGCTTTGTCCGCCTGGCCCCCTTCGTCCTGATCGCGGCGGCGGCAGGCGTTTTCCTGACACGGAAAAGAGGATAGAAGATACGAAGGCCCCCGGCAGAAAGCCAGGGGCCTTTGTAGGAACGACAGTAGCATAAACTACAGCGCGCGGATGATTGGTCAAGAAAATCGAGTTCATTGGGACACTGACCGATCAACCATCAAGCCAGGAGCAACAGCCAGTTGCTTTGCTTTTTGTTCCCCGTGTGGTATGCTTCGGGTAAGGTGGTGATCAATATGGATACCAAGGAAATCCTTCTGGAGCTGCGCGCCAGACGCGGCTTTTCCCAGGAGCAGCTGGCAGAAAAGGTCCACGTGACCCGGCAGGCGGTTTCCCGCTGGGAGACCGGCGAAACGGTGCCAAATACGGAGACGCTAAAGCTGCTCTCCAAACTGTTTGACGTCTCCATCAACACCCTGCTGGGCTCGCCCCGGCAACTGGTCTGCCAGTGCTGCGGAATGCCCCTGGAGGACGCTAATATCAGCCGGGAGCCGGACGGCGCTTTCAACGAGGCGTACTGCAAGTGGTGCTATACCGACGGAAAATTTGTCTACACCAGCCTGGAGGAGCTGCTGGATTTTCTGGAGGGTCACATGGCCAATGGAGCCTGGCCCCCGGAGCAGGTCAGAGCCTACTTTGCAGCCCAGCTGCCAAAACTGAATCACTGGAAGCAGAGATAAGCAAGGCTCCTGCCCTCGGAATTTCAGAGGGTGGGAGCCTTGCTTTTATGCGGCCCGGATGTCTCTCTGCTCGGGTATGGAATTTTGCGCAGACTTGCAGTATAATGACCCAGGCATCCTGTTTTGCCCATTTGGGAGGAGATCCAATATGACCTTTCATGAATTCGGAGATGATACGCGCCCCCACATCATGCTGATCCACGGCGGTGGAAACGCTTGGTGGAACTACCTGCGGCAGGCCCGCGTCCTGGCCCAGCACTACCATGTGATCCTGCCCACGCTGGATGGCCATGGTGAGGCATATCAAACGCCCTATGTCTCCACCGAGCGGACCGCAGACCAGCTCATGGACTATATCCAGCGGCATTGCGGCGGACACCTCTTCGCCCTGTGCGGAGTTTCCTTGGGCGGCCAGATCGTGATAGAGCTTTTGGCGCGGAAGCCGGATCTTACCGAAAAAGCCATCGTTGACGGCAGCCTTTGTTACCCGCAGCCCATGATGGCCCGGTTCTGCATCGCCTCGGTATGGTTGTTTGGATGGATGCTGTTCAGCGAATGGGCGTGCCGCCTTCAGCTGAAGCTTATGTCCAAGCTGCTGCCCAAAGAGATGACCTATCCCCGGGAGATCCAGGAATATTATCTGCGGGATATGCCCAGAACGCTGCGGAAAACCTTATACACCATGTACCGGACCTATATGGCGCAATACCGCGTGAAAGAAAGCGTGAGAAACAGCCATGCCCAGGTCATGTATTGGTACGGTGAAAAGGAGATGAAGTGCGTCAAGAACTCCGCCCGTATGTTCCAGCAGCTGCTTCCCACCTGCCGGATCTACGAGGCAAAAGGATACGGGCACGGCTATCTGGCCGTCTATCTGCCGGAGGAATGGCTGCGCATCGCACTTCCTTTCTTTGAAGGCAAAGATCCCAATGCCCCCGGCGAATAGCCGCACATAGGAAACAGGCATTTTGTGTTTTGGTGTATCAGGTATACAATAGAGACAAATGATAAGGAGGAATCGCTATGCGCAAGAATTTTGGAGCCAAGCCCTGGACCTATCCCCAGCCGGTCTTTATCCTGGCCACCTACAATGAGGATGGCACCCCCGACGCCATGAACGCGGCTTGGGGCGGCATCAGCGAGGACAAGGAATTGAGCATGTGCATCAGCGCCGAGCACAAGACCACCGCCAACATCCTGGCCCGCAAGGCCTTCACCGTGAGCATGGCCACAGCGGAGCAGACAGTGGCCTGTGACTATGTGGGCATCGAGTCCGGCAACCAGGTGGCGGACAAGGTGGCAAAGGCTGGCTGGCACACCACCAAGTCGGAATTTGTGGACGCGCCCCTCATCGACGAGCTGCCCATGGCGGTGGAGTGCCGCCTGGTGAGCTATGACCCGGAGAGCTGCCGTCTGGTGGGCGAGATCGTCAACGTGAGCGCCGATGAATCCGTTTTGGGCGCTGACGGGAAGATCGACCCGGACAAGCTGCGGCCCATCACCTTTGACCCCATCCACAACGCATACCGGGTGCTGGGCGAGAAGGTGGGCAACGCTTTCCGGGACGGCGTCAAGCTGAAATGACCGACTGATTTGCTCTAAGGCAGGAATGCGGGACGGAGGTTTGACCTTCCGTCCCGCATTTATTTTGACCGCCGATCACCGCCGCCCCTTCTTCTGCCGCCTGCGGAAGTCCTCCTCGATGGCGTCCTTCCA
>CASEPH010000013.1 GCA_949289625.1 uncultured Clostridia bacterium
ACCGATAAAAGATAAGATTCCATCCCGGTCGGATGCCGGCGGCGCAAGTTTTCCATTGCTGCTTCCTGAATGATCTTTCCTCCTGCCATAATCCCTACATGGTCGGCCAGCTGCTCCACCTCTGACAGGATATGACTGGAAAAAAGAATGGTGATCCCCTTCTCTTTTGCCAGATGGAGAAACAGCACCCGCAGTTCCCGAATGCCCACCGGGTCCAGGCCATTGATGGGTTCGTCCAGCATCAAAACTTCCGGCTGATGTACCAATGCTCGGGCAATCCCCAGCCGCTGGCGCATCCCCAGAGAAAATTCCGATACCGGCTGGCAGCCTACATCACCCAGCCCCACCTGCTCCAAAACGGGGAGCGGATCTCCCTCTTTCTCCATATAAGCCAGGTGCAGCCGAAGATTTTCTATAGCGGAAAGGTGTTCATAAAAGACTGGAGTCTCGATCAGGCTCCCGGTCCGGCGAAGAATTGCCCCACAGTCCTGGACGCTGTCCAGCCCCATGACAGAAGCGGTCCCCGCCGTGGGATGCTGCAGTCCCAGCAGAAGCTTGAACAGGGTGGTTTTGCCTGCTCCATTCCGGCCCAAAACGCCGTAGAGGCTTCCCTGTTCCACCGACAGACTGCAATCGTGAATCACCTCTTTTCCTCCGAAGCTTTTGGTGAGATGCCGGGCGGCAATGGCAGGTTGTTTCATAGAAACTCCTTTCATAGATACCAAAAGTATGTATCCTTGCAAAAATGTGCCGCAGATTTCTCTGCGGTATTTATGGAGCCATATACATTCTTTTAGTATGTATATGGTTAAAAATAAAATTGCCTCGCGGCAACTTTATTTTTCGTCCGGAATCTGGGCAAAGAAGCGGTCCACCAGCTGACGGATGGAATCATCAAACAGGGGAACTCCCATCTTCTCCAGCATCTCAGCCAGGAAATCAAACTTCCGGCGCATCTCCTCTTTGGTGCCTGGAAAGACTGACGGCAAGAGCCACAGACTGGTGAGCAGCGGCAGCAGCTCTGCAATTTCCTTGGCATACGCAGTATGAATGGAGCCGTCCCGGTTTCCTTCCTCGATCAGCTCCTGAAAGTAAGGAGTGAGAATGCGGCGGTTGGAGTCGATCATCCCCACCAGAATCCGGGGGCTGTAACTGACAGGGATAGATTGGACCGTCATATCGGTGCGGGCCTGGTTTGTCTGATTGAGCCGGATGGCTTCCCGCAGCTTTTCCAGACCGTTCAAATCCTGCCGCTTCTTCACCGCTTCAAAGGGATTGTCCTGGAAAAACATCCGATCCCCTACTGCGTCTAGAATCTCCTCTTTGGACTTGAAGTGGTGGTATACTGCGCCTTTGGTCATGCCGCCCAGCCCATCCACGATGTCTTGAATGGTGGTGTTCTCATAGCCTTTTTCCAGAAACAGCCGCTGGGCCACATCCAAAATCCGCTCCTCTGTCACTTCCGGGTACTTGTTCCGCGCCATATCTTCACCTCTATCCCTGACGATTGATGGATTCAGGATAACATACCAAGAGTATGTTTGTCAAGTCTTCCATCAAGGGGCATCCTAAAGGGCCCGCCGCTGTTCCGATGGAATCAACTGCGAACTTGAGCATACTTCGATGGGCACTTTTCAAGTCAAAGTGCAGACACGACAACATGACAGGTTGTGGCCACCTTTCCCCATGCGTCAAAACAAAAACGAGCATGGGACCTATCAAGCTCCCCTGCTCGTTGATGCCGCTGGTGATCGGTAGATATTAAAATAAAGAGAATAATGTAGATACTGTATTTAATGTGCCATGGATTATCCAGCTTGGTAAAATGGAACCATTTGCTTTTTTCTCATTCAAATATGCAAACGCCACCGCTGGAATCATTGGGTAAATTACAATAACAACTCCTGCAATGATTCCAACCTGCCCCCATACCATCGTGAGATGAATAGCTCCAAATATCAATGCCTGAATTGTAGTCGCCGCTATAAATCCAAACTTTGCTGCCAAACGTTTTAATAAAAAACCTCTGAACAGTATTTCTTCTGATAGTCCCGTTTGGAGATATGAATATACTATTACGCTTGGAAGTGCTGCAAGTCCCATTCCTGTGTATGCTGAATCTGCGGCGGCAACATCTCCTCTAATCCATACCGCAAATTCTCCTGCAAGAAAGCAACCTGCAAAGATTACCAACATAATGCGAATCAGATTTCTCTTGCTTTCGCATTTGGGCCTTTTTATGCCCAGCCATTTAAAAAAGTTTTCCTTTTTTCTCGCTGTGAAAAGCCACCAGATCAACGGGATAATGGAAAACAGCAACACTTGAATAATGGCATTTAGTATCTGATGTATAAGCATAAGATTTTCTCCTTCCTAAGGACTGCTTAACGGAAAACATTATACCTCTATCACTCCAAAAATGAAAGTCCTCTTACACCATGACTTACCGGACAATACCAGCTGGTTTTCCTGTACTGATTGACAGGACTAGGAACGTGGCGGACAAGAGCCGCTACCAAATTCCCCAATATATGGAAAATGGCCGCCTGGAAACTCTACTTTACAAGTGTCCAGGTATTTCCGGCAAACGTCTCTGTATCTTACCTGCCACCATTCCTTAATGCAATCAAACAGAAAAGTCGCCGGACCCAGAGGCATACATCCCCCACATCCGGCGGTTTCTGTTTCTGATCTCAGTCACGGTCTGTCTGGCGATCTTTCTCTTTGTCTTTTTCCTTGTCCTGGTTCATAATCCGGTCCACGTTGGCCTTCACCGTCAGCAGTTCCCGCATCTCCTCACGGGCACGGCGGTACTCCGGGTAGAGCTTTCTCTTTTCGGCCAACAGCTCCTGATACTCTGCACTCAGCTCCTTGACCTTGGGCAGTTTTTTCAGTTTTCGCTTGTCAAAGGCTGCTTTGGCAGCCTTGTGGAGCAGGATGTCTCCCTCATGCTCGGCCAGGAACTTTTTGCTGTACCCAGCTTTCCGGTAAGCCTCATATACCTCTCGGGTCTTGGCGTAGTTGATGATCTGCGTTCGCAGCTCTGCAATCTCAGACATCCGGTTTTCTGCCGCCTTGATCCGGGCTGCCAACGCATCATAACGGGCCGTGGCAGAGGACGCCTTTTCTTTCAGGACCGCATAGTCCATCAGGTTATGCTCGGACAGGTACATCATGGTCTGGGCCATCTGCTTCAAGTTAAACGTCTTGGCCCAGTTGGCGTACCCCATACCCTTCCCTGCCTGGAGCTTTGCCTGAATATCCACCAGCAGGTCGATCTTAGGGGCTGCCGGCACAGCGGCAACAGGCTTTTTGCGCGGCGTGTGCTCTTTCTTCCCGGACAGAACTGCTGCCACATCCTCCTGGGTGTAGCCTTTGCCCAAGCTGCTCATGCGGGCCGGCTTTTTCCAGCCAGGGGCACAGAGGGTGATGTTCTTCCCTCGCTGGCCAACCGTGCAGCCTGACTGTTCCAGCTCCTTCAGGAAGGCCGGCATATCCGCTGGTTTTCGGGCCAGTGCTTTGTCGATTGCAGTGCGCAGTAGTTCCCGGTGAGACGGCTTGGCCTGATCGCCCAGCCATTTGTTGTAGCTCTTTCCATGGGGCTTTGGATTCTCCACAATGGAGTAACCGTTCTCAATGCAGATGGTGTCACTGAGCCGCCGCACCGCACGGGTGCTGCCCCAGAAATTGCGGAACTTCCGGTCGCAGTCCAGGTTGACTGCGCTCCAAATGATATGATTGTGAATATGAGCCTTGTCGATATGGGTGCAGACGATGAAAGCATGATTGCCTTCTTTACCCTAACAGTACGTCTGCTTTTTTTAGGCTGGCAGATTTCCCATATTGTCCTGTGAGCTTCCCAACGCTGGCTTTTGACCAGTGCAGGTCACAGTAGGGTTACTCCAAATGGATAGAGCAGCGTTTACACACAATACATTACGCGACTTCGTGTCGCACCTCGTCCTCAGGGTCGCAGATGATGACATTGTCCTGGGTCATCAGCATGATAAAGGTGATCTCCCGCTTGCAACTCATGGATTTACCGCTGCCGGGCGTACCGAACACAAGACCGTTGGGACAGCGGGATTGCTTGCGGTCCAACAGAATCATGTTGTTGGAGAGGGCGTTAAGGCCGTAGTACATGGCATCGCCGCCCATGAACACCTCCTGGGTGACGAAGGGGACGAACACCGCCAGGGCCGATGTGGTCAGGCTCCGTTCGATCTTGATACGGTTGAGACCCAGAGGCAAAGAGGACATCAGCCCGTCCTCCTGCTGGAAATCCAGCCGGGTCAGGAGACAGTTATACGTCTGGGCGACGCTGGCCGCCTGGGATACAGCGATCTCCAGCTTTTGCCGGGTCTCCGCCGTATGAAGCACCAGAAAGGTCATGTTGAACATTCTCTCGTTACGGGATTGCAGGTCGGTGAGAATGTCCTTCGCCGCGCCGCCGTAGGTGGAGAGGTCCGAAGGAAGGATGTCCATATCGTAGCCGCTGCGCACCGCCCGCTTCTGCTCCTGTATCTTCATGGCGTCCAGGTCGGTGATCTTCCGCTTGACCATTTTGATGGCCT
>CASEPH010000014.1 GCA_949289625.1 uncultured Clostridia bacterium
GTGGGCGGCATGACGCTCCATCAGGCGGTGCGCAAGGGCGACGCAGTGGCGGTGCGTACACTGGCGGCCAGGGGAGAGGATCTCAACGCCATCAGCGACCAGGAGACCTTCGAGGGGCTTTCCCCCCTGGCGGTGGCCTGCCAAACATGCGACATCCCCATGGCAACTCTGTTGCTGGAGCTTGGTGCCGACCCCACGCAGAAGAATGGGGTGGGGGAGCAGCCCATCACGGCGCTGTTTGGCCAGCAGATCACGCTGCATGCGCCGAAGAACCTATATCGGGACAGGCTGGCGGAACAGCTGGTGGAGCTTCTGGTGCGGTATGGCTTTGATTTGGACAGCAGCCTGAACGATCAGAACGACTGCCTTCTGGGGCTGGCGTGCGCCTCACCCAATGGCAGAGGCATCGGCAGGGACAGTGTGAGCGACATGGTGGTGGAAAAAGCCATTGAGCTCGGGGCGGATGTGGACTGCAAAAACAACGCGGGCCAGACGCCTCTGATGCTCTCCTGTAAAGGCGACTTCCAGACGATGGAAGATGTACAGACGGCGCTTCTGGAAGCCGGGGCGGATATAACGCTGCGGGATACACAGGGAAATACGGCGCTGCACTACGCGGCGTACTGGGCTTCCCGCGCGGATGCGGTGGCGATGACGGAGCTGATGCTGGACTTTGGGGAGCCGGACGCAAATGCGCTCAACGTGTCGGGAAAAACGGCCATGGATTACGCGGTGGAGCGGGACAACACCTCCCTGGTCAAGCTGCTGCTACCGTACATGGAATGAGAATAGAGGAGAGAGCACGATGCCGACGAACATGGACAATATGCTGCTGACAGCCTGCAAAAACGGACAAAAGGGGGTTGTTCAGGCGTTTTTGAAACGGGGAGGGGTCCAGCTTGACAAACGCGACGCGCAGGGGGCCACACCCCTGCACTATGCCAGCGCCAAGGGGGCCCGGGATATTGTAAAGCTTTTGCTGGACGCGGGGGCGGACGCATCCATTGCGGATAATCAGAGCCGTACGGCGCTGCATCTGGCCTGCCAGGTGGGGAATAAGGACATCATCCGTATGCTGTGTGACAAGGGCGCGGAGCTGGATGGGACGGATCAGAAGGGACGGACGCCGCTGATCTATGCCGCCAAGCAGGGAAGGAGCGAGGCATGCCGCTTTTTGCTGGAGCTTGGCGCGGACAAGACGCTGACCGACGAGGATGGACATAATGCGTTTGACTACGCCGCGTCAAACGGCATGCGGGACGTTATCGCTCTGCTGGAGGATGAGCAGAGGCAGACGGATCACGCGGGGAATACAACGCTGCACCAGGCCTGTTATCAGAACCAGAGCGAGGTGGTCGAGGCGCTGATCCGTGCGGGCCGGGTGGATCTGGATGCGCCCAACGATGACGGCGACACGCCTCTTCTGATGGCGTGTCAGAATCAGAATGTCTATCTGGTGGAAATCCTGCTCAAGGCTGGAGCGGATCCCAACCGGAAGCTGTTGGATGGTTTCTCTCCGCTGCACTATGCGGCGTCGGGAGGGAACTATCCCATTGCCAGGGCGCTGCTGATGGGCGGCGGGGACAGCAATCTCCGAAATCTGGACGGCGAAACTCCGCTGATTCTGGCGGCCCGGGAGGGGCACAACGATATGACGGCCCTACTGATCGAAAACGGCGCGGATGTGAATCTGATGGACAATATGCGGCATAGCGCACTGTACTATGCTACCGAAAACGGTTTCACGGAGATTGTGGAGCAGCTTTTGATGGCCGGCGCGGAGGGGTAATATCCTCGGACGCGATACAAGAAGAAATTGCGTGATCCTTCTCAGAGCAGCTTGTGCGTTGCGGCACAGGCTGCTTTTTCTTCCTAGGAACTGCAGAAAAACAGATTTTGAAAAATAAGGTTAAGGCAAAAGTTGCAGAGAAGGGTATATACGTCAGCTCTCTGCAACCTTTTCATGAGACTATTTTCTGTTTGAGTTTGAAAATGATATTCAGAGACAAGACAATAATGATTTGCTACTATGGAGAATATCTCTTGCATATCACGTGCCCAACCGAGATCAAACTGTGGGGAAAATGACGTTTGTATACCGCTCAGCCAAACCGGCAAGTAGTCTTCACCTGGCTTATAGTTAAGGCCCATATTTGGAAAAGACAAACCTGAAGATCTTTTTACAAATATAAATTAGCCCCTTGAACTTTCACCACCTTCCGAGATGCGTTATCGGGTGTTATTAAACCCCCGAAAACCCTTGAAAATACGCCAATTTATCCATGCAAAGGTGTTATAGGCTGTTATCGAACATTACCGCATTTTTATGGTCTCACGGACGCTCGTGAGGGAAAAATTAAGGGCAAAATACAGGGAACGACAAGAGAATGAAGTGGCAAAGAGAACTGTCGTGATGTGTGCCAGGCTCCGCCGGAGCCTTCCCCTGTGTGAAGCCGGACAACTGAATATAGCGACTCTTGTGGGCCGATGGATTGACGGACATTAGTGTTTCTGCTGATGTCCGTTTTTCTATGCCTAAAATCAGATGCGAAGGGAGGTTCCGGGCTGGGCCTCCTTTTTGTGTCTCAATGGAGGTGAGAAGCATTGAGCGATAAGCCCGCGTCACCTGCCAGGGGACGAAAGAAAACCGCCCCGCCTGCCCAGCAGCCACCCCAGGAAGAAGTGGTGGTTCGCCTGCCGCTGACGGACCTTTACCCATTCCCGGACCACCCTTTTCAGGTGCGGGACGATGAGGAAATGAAAGAGACAATCCAGAGCGTCAAAGAGTATGGCGTGATTGTCCCTGCCATCGTGCGCCCCCGCGAGGAAGGCGGCTATGAGATTGTAGCCGGACACCGGCGCAAATGCGCCTGTGAGCAGGCCGGTCTGGACACGATGCCGGTCCTGATCCGCAACCTGGACCGGGACGCTGCCACCATTATCATGGTGGACAGTAACTTTCAGCGGGAGAACATCCGGCGATAACTTCAAAGGATTACCTATCGCTATCTGGTGCAAATGCTCATGTGTGGTAAAGTAACACACATGAATTTGATAGACAGCCGCCCACTATTCCGGCAAGTATTGTTATTTTATATCTTGTAGGGCGCACGAATACTC
>CASEPH010000015.1 GCA_949289625.1 uncultured Clostridia bacterium
ATGAGTGTCTTGGAAAGCACTTTGGCGTACTTTTCAGCCTTTGCCTTGGCAGACAAATTTTGAGGGTCGGCCTTATAGACATCCATGTACCGGTTGATCAAATGGAGCAGATTGTTCCCATCTGATCGGGTTGGATTTCGAAGATCCAGGACGGAAATCTGGAAGCCGTAGTTTTCCTTGGCAATCCCGGCATAGTTACGGAATAGATCTCCTTTTGTGTCTGTGCATAGAAAGGATGTTCCTGTGGCCAATGCGTACTCGATATTGGGGTATAAAAAATATGCGGTTTTGCCTGCGCCGCTGGCGGCGGTAACCATAGCGTGGATGTCGTCGGTATCGACTATGGCGATGACATGGCCTTTGCGTCCTTCACACCCCAGGATCAAGCCCTGTTGCTTAGGGAGGTTTTTCCCTTTGCGCCAAAGCTCCGGCTGAAACGGTACATGGGCATAGGTTTTCTGGATTTCCTGCTTTGTGGCCCAGCGTGCGGTCCCATGCTGCCCATCGCCCACAGTCTTGGATTTGATACTGTCCAGAGAACCTTGTCCGGAAAAATGTGTGGCTGCAGCGATGAGAAGGAGTCCCAGACCGCAGACAACAATAAAAATGATTTGGGTCGACACATTTTCCTCCTTCTGATATGAGATCGTCTCAATATCAGAAGGTGGAATAATGCGCTCCTGTGTATGATATCACATGTTTTAGAGCTTGGGATAGGCTAAGACGGTTCCTTTGTCTTATCTCTGTTTGGTAGAGGCAACCTGAGATGATGATTCCTCTATCCGGCTTGCATGGATTGTTCCTGCTCTGACGGAGTTGCCTCCACAGTATGCATGAGCTTTCTCTCATCCGCATCCTGCTTGACCGATACTTTGGCACAGGCAATAGCCAGATCCAGCCATGCACCGGCAATTGCTCTTTTCTCTGCCTCGCCGCGTATTCCAGGAGCACCGCTCTGATCAACTGCCCGTTGGATCAATGATGAAATCTCCTCTGTGCGGCGTTTGAGGCTACTGCGATTCTGGTGAGGCAGAATACGACTTTTGAGGAACTGTCCTCCCTGGGTAATCGTCAGGTCGGCGCCGAGCTGACGGCACTCCCGCAGTACGACCTGCAAAGACATAGCTGCTATCTCCTCAATGCAGTCCATGGCTGTGTCCAGTTTGTTTCCTTCCATGCAGGTGCGGTAAAACTGAAACATCGCTGGTAATCGCTGAAGCACTCTATCTGGCTGGATACCCGCACATTTCATGGCGATTCGGGCGCAAACAGATTCAGCAGCCAGCAACTGTGGATGTTCCTCAGCTGGCTGGGCGGACAGGTTGTGCTGTGCCCTTAGATCCTCGTCCCAGTCCTTGTATTGGGACTGCATAGTTGTGATCTGGGAATAGCCTTGCTCTCGCAGAATGTCTGTAAGCCGTCCTGTGGCCTCAATCCCTGCTGCGTCGTGATCCAAGCAAAGGATGATTTCCTGTAGTGTGGGAGACTGTTTCAGCATCCAGAGCATGGCTTGTTCTCCTGTGCCGCAGAGGGCCACATAGCTATGTGATTGCCACTCTGTTGGATGGAGGGAGAGGAATGCTAACAGGTCAATAGGGGCCTCAAACACATAGAGCTGGTTGCTGGTTCCTGTCCAGTGAAAACTGTACCGGGGGTCGCTGCCGGTCACATTGCCCCGATAGCTCTTGCCCTTGGAATATAGGCTCCGCTTGTGAGCATGACGGGCAACGCCGTGCTCGTCGAATCCAACGAACACGGCGTTGCGGTATTCTTTCATCTTATCCTTGGACAATTCCCGGCTCTCATAAATCAGTTTCTTATGAGCAAATGCAGAAAGGATATCACGGCTGATGAGCCGCTCCTGAAGCAGATATGCGTAGGTGCGGCGCATGGTCTGGTTGGCGGGTGGGAGAGCAAACTGCTTTTCCTCCTCTGGTTCCGGCTGTGCCTGAGCATAAGCAATCCCCTCGCCGTCCAGCAGACGCTTCACGGCGTCTGGATAAGACAGACCATAGAATGTCTGCACGAAAGAGATGGCTTTTCCGCCCTCCTTCGACTCATGGTCATACCATTCGTTTCCACGCACTGTAATGCTGTGATCGGAAGCAAGGCGCTTGTCCCGGCCAGATGGAATGAGCTTTTCTCCCTGACGGCGGAGAAACTCCGCAAGATCCACAGAGTTGGCCCGGAGCTTTTGCTCCTCAGTAAAGTGGATGTAGGGCATTCAAATCGCCTCCTTATTTCCGCCGCTTCCGCATCCGTCGATGGTAGGGGATCTGTCGTACTGCCGCGAGCTTTTTCCGCTCCTGAATACGATCCAGAGTGGGATTTCGCTTATCATGGAACAGGAAAGAATTGTGATAGTTCTTTTTCAAGAGAGCACCTCCATTACAGATTCATCATTGGTTCTTCGTGGTCATCCGGCTTGTGGCCCATTGCGATCTTCTTTTCCCAGATTTTTCTCCTCAGCTTTCGGTCAACTCCAGATCGGATACCGCCGGGAGCGGAGGGAGGAGTCTGCTCCCGGAAGATGTTCGCCATATGATACAGCAGGCGGATGACTGATTGCGCAGAAAGGGCAGTTCGGTGGTCATCCATGTGTTCCACAAAATATTGCGCATACTGATTTCCCTGGTCTGCGGATCGCTGAAACCACATTCGAGCAGTTCCGAAGTCTTTGGGAGCGTCCTTTCCAAGCAGATAAATTTTACCGAGGGCATATTGTGCGTATTGATTACCCTGTTCTGCTGATTCTGTGAGCCAGCGGACAGCATCCTTGGCATCTTTGGGAATTTCGTTTCCTTGGAGGAGGAGCTTGCCCAGGTGATACTGTGCAGAGGGATTCCCACGCTCCGCCGCTTGCCGCAGGCGTTCCAATTTGTTCGGTGATTGCTCCCCATCTTTTTCATGCTGGCCCTGAGCATTTTCCTCTGGCTGGAATACTTGATTCAGTTCCCCTAAGCGCACGGCCTCTTGGATCACCATGTTTTTGATGCGCTTGAATTCTTTCTGTTGAGAGAGCGGCAGGCGCTCCGGCAGGTCATTCCTATAGGTACGGAGTACTTCCTCCCGCATCTGATACCAGAGATCATAAGCTTTTGCAACACGGGGATCTTTGGCCAGCTCGTCCACGATCTCATCCACCACCGCTTTTAACGGTGCTTTTAAGTAGCCGTACTGCTTTTTCCCGGATGTGAACCGCAGACGGTCAGCAAGATGTGTCATGAGTTCCTCCATACGGGGATTGTCCGCAGTCCCATCCTCCATTCTCTGGAGCAGTTCCTGCATCACGGCTTCGGCGTCTTGATTCAATGAATCTCGGCGCTGAGTCTGCTGTCGGTAGAGCTCTGTCAACTCATTTCGGAAGAGTTCTTTGGCCAATCCGGATTTGATGTCCGCAATTCCCTGCTTGGTAAGAAATCCTTTTGTCGGATCAGCACTGTAACAGACCATGTGGATATGGGGATGGTGGGACTCATTGTGGAAGGCAGCGTACCAGCGGAAATCCTCCCAGGGAATTTTCAGCCCTTGGGCCATCTCCATGGCGTAGCTGCTCAAGAGATTCCGCCAACTCTCCGCATTGTCGTACCCCAGGCGAGCGGCATCCTCCCGCCGCAGAGAAATGATGGGGAGCCACACGGTACCGGGGTGGCTGGACACTGCCTCCGCCACCTGTGACAGCGTCAGCGGTCCATCCGCACTGGTGAACAGACCGTGGGCCCCTATGCGTTGGGCGTGAGGTCGGTTAGCAATGTATTGAATATAGTTCTTTCGTTT
>CASEPH010000016.1 GCA_949289625.1 uncultured Clostridia bacterium
GCCGCAGGCGCTAAGGGAAAAGGTCAAAGCAAGAGCAGCAAATAGTAAAATAAGTGTCTTTGCCACCAGTTGTACCTCCCATCTAAGAGATTAGGATTGTGGTTGTGGAAACACGTCATTGCCATTTACATCAATATAATAATGGCGATTATGGTCATCCCGAACTACGGCGACTCCTTCCGAAAAAGCGTATTCTGGCAGATAGGGGATGTCCAGAGGCTGTCCGTCGGCTAGCCTGATATATGCTTCGCTCGCAGGGAAATGCGACTGGTAAAACTGGGGCAATAAACCCCGTGTGCTCAAGAAATAGCCGTCAGAGGCATAACCGCCGCAGCCGTCGGGGTTCTTGATGGGTGGAACCACCTGATTGCCTTGGGTGTCCAGGACAGTGACGTATTGGGCGCCGTCGGCGTTGTTCACAGGCAAAACGCAGTACCCGTTGCAGAATGTGGGAACGTATGACGGGTCCACTGCGAACGAATATGTGATCGAATAGCCGGAGAGGTCAATCACGACATTCCCGTCAGCATCGATGAAACCGTCCTTTTCCTTGTCGTAGAGCAGGCCGTTTTGGAACTCTCGGTCATAGGCATCTTGCCACGCGTCCATTACGTCCCAGAGTTCATAGTGATCCGGGGACTGGGCGACCTCTCGCGTTTCAAGATTGATAACGTAGCATATCCCATCCAGGTAATACTCCGCATAGCATTTATCACAGTACAGTTTGATATTGGAATCCATCGGCTCCAGCACCCACTGACCGCTGCTGTCCAGGATCCCCATAAAGTCTCCGGTTTTCTCAAAGGTATTCACTTCGAAATTTACCAGACAGTACCCGTTGAAAGGAAGGCTTTGGTGGGAATAGCCTGCCGAAGCCACAATGCCGCGAAAGTTATTCTCGTGGTGATCGTTGTCTATGGAGATTGCCTCCACGCTCCCTGCTCCAAAGAGTCGTTCTGCCTCTGCCCAGCCATCCTCAGAAACGCTCCAGATCACCTCACCTGTGTTGCTCAAAAGATACTCGTCCTCTTCTGTATGGACTAAGCAAGCGCCATGCCTGAAATTTGTTGTGAGAGTGTTGGTATGGTCGTGAATGGAATGGAGTACTTGGCCGCTGTGGTCGATCAGATATAGCCAAGAGTCATCTGTGTAAAAGTACGGATAATCATCGTCACCCTGTACCACCATGATCCAGGCCGCTCCTTCAGAAAAACTTTCAGCACTCAGGAGGCGTACTTCCTTCCCTCCCTTTCTGGGGAACACGTCCCAGAATGTGGAATCCGGCAGGAGGATATGGCCATCGTCCGTATATTCCTCCGTAAAGAATCCAAAATACCGGCTGGCGCGATCATAGGAGTATGCGCCTGTATAGTACAGGCTTCCGTCCTCATTGGCAATCCACAGGCACTCTCCCTCCCCGGCCAGCGGAGACGTGGTCTCTGCTCCATAGGAGAGGGTGAGCTCTGTCCCATCGTCCAGATACAGCACCATGCTGTCCTCCGTTTCCACATGGCAGCGGAGAATGAGCGGATCGTGGGCGTCGTCCGGGAAACGGAGCTCCAGGGTCCAATCGCCCACAAGGTCTTCCGCCTCATCTTCTGATTCGAGGCCCACTTCGTCAAAATTGGCTGTACTGCCCGCGCTTCCTGTTTCGGAGGGCGGCACGCCGTTATTGGAAGATGAGTTACAGGCTGATAAACTGAGTGCCAAAACGCAGAAAAGAAATAGAGCGGTTATTTTTTTCATTTCGTTCTCCTCTTATTTTTGGGCGGTACATCACTTCACAGGAGCCGAGTTTAGCATCGGTATGATATCCAGAAGCAGAGATGTGACCTCCGGAGTAAAATGCCATTGAAGTGTATCCGGGTCAAAGGAACAGCCACTGCCACCATCCTTAATGGTCCAAAACAGTTCTTGACTAGTGGTGTTGTTCACGCCAGTAATATCGCAATAAGAGAGCTCTGTCTCATCGGCGGTATCTGTACAGAAATGTATCATCCCTACCTGGATATCTTGGGATCCGTCATAGTAAGTGTCGGCCACATAGCCGTGATCCAGAGAAAGAAACCACAAATTCCAAACATTTGAGTAGGAAATCCCAATGAAAATATGGTTTTCTTCCGCAGCTTTTGCAATTTCATCAGGTACAAGATCTGCGAAAGGTGCCGTCGGGTTCTCATAGAATCTTTTTGCTACAAATGTCAGCATCTCCATCAGCCCATCTGTATAGGATACATCGTATCCCACATCGTTATAGTGCTTTACTCGGTCAGAAAAATCTAACGGTTTCGTAGTGATTGAAAGATAGTCCTTTATATTTCCCTCGGAAAGAGGAACATCATAGTGAAAATCATAATAGCTGAGATAGATTGTTGTAGCGTCAGAAACGAGTTTCCCAACTAAGCGTTCCCACATTTGAATTTCCATATCATCTCTAAGATCCACAAAGGTAAAGCCATACTGCTGAAAATCGTCCAGATGATTGCAGCTTTCCACCTCCGAAACGCTGCTTTCCTGTGTTTTTGTATCGGGAGCAGTCTCAATAGGCAGCACATCGCTTGTCCCGTTTGTCTCTGAGTCAGAATAATCAGGGCTATTCCCGCTGCCGCAGGCAATCAGGGACAGCATCAAGGCTGCAAGCATAAATAGCGTCAGTAATCTTTTCATCGGTTGTGTACCCTCCATTTTGCTTTTTAGCGCCCCATCTCATGGGTATTGACCTGCGCTCCGGGGGGACAGATCGGTCGCATTACTTCTCGGAAACTCGGGTGCCACATTGTGTGCAGAATTCGGCGCCTTTTTCCAGGGCGGCTCCGCACTTGGCGTAACGGATGTTTTCCGCGCCCGTGTGAATTGGATCGGCGGGAGCAGCCGGTGTATGCTGCCGCGTATCAGGCCGCGCCGCCTTATTGCGGTTGGCAAATGCCTCAGAAATCTTGTCGCTGGCAGCGTCAACGCCCCGGCTGATCGCGTTTTCAATCGCGCGAATGACCAAGAAGCAAATGACGCTTGCCCCAATCGCAGCAATAACGCCGAGTACGACGCTGTCTGTATAAGCGCCGGCAACGATCCCCAGCAAAACACCGAGAATAATGCCGTTGTAGGCATAGGTCTTTCTCATATTATACATCCTCCATTCCCTATTTGAAACGATCTTTCAGATTTTTTGGTGCCGACGGCGCGTAAACCCCGGCTGCCTTATCTCTTTCCTTTTTGGCTCGTTCTCCCGCTGAAGCCAGCAAATTGTAGACCAGCCTACAGATCGCCATCAGAACAAGAGTGATTCCGCAGGCGATAAAAAACGTCCCCATTTGACATGGCCCCTTTCTCTACGCAAAATATCAGAACAGATGCCGCTTGGTTTTAATATCGTTTTTCACCGTTGTGACCTGCGTGTTTGGATCGATGCCGAGAAACATTTTCTCGACAGAGGTCAGCAGTGTGTTCATGGCGTCCGCACAGACAGGCGCTCCATGCTGTGACCGCCATTTCGTAAATTTAAAACAATATACGCTTTTTTCTGCCGTCTGCTCCACGCGATAGAGCACAGCCGAATAGTTGACTCCGGCCTGAAAATCGATCCGTCCTGAATTTCCCTGCATCTTTGAGGCGGTTCCCGCTGTCAGATTCGCGGTCTCCACTGCGGCGGCAAACTGTTCATTTGAAATTGGCGCAAGGGTAAAGGTTTCTGCATATTCGACAAAGTCTCTTTGCCGCTGAAGGATCACGCCTGCGCTGAGGAGTTCTCCGCGGTGTTTGGCATTCAGGACGAAGCAGACCGCAACCAGCGCGATTGCTAAAACCGCGATTACAATTCCCATATGGATTCTCCTACCTTCAATTTTGATCATGCCCTGTACCAAAGGGCTTGCACTGCGATATGGCGCTACTGCTTATAAAATGTGACGACCTTCCCAGACCATGCCCAATAGCTTACCTTCGGCACCACCGACACATACAGCACATGGTCGCTTCCGCCCTTCTCGGCGGAGAGCTCATAGAACGTGTCGGCGTTCTCCTGCAAAAATCCGGTCACAGCATTCCCGCCTCCCGCATCGCCGCCGGTAAAGCGCAAGGTGTATGCTCCGCCATTCTTACTGTATTTCCCATAGAGCACACCCGTGCTGTCATAAGCGGTAAAGGTTCCATCGCTGCGGAACGTAATCGAGGAGACGGGGAAAAATCTGTCCGTGCAGTAGGTGCCGGACAAATCGTGTCCTCCGCCCAGCGCGGCGGCGCAGACAATCACCACGACAACGATGATACAGGCATATGCGCCGAGAAATACATAGGCGCTGACATGGGGAAATCTGACGGCCAGCTGTTTGGGAACAAATCTGGCAGCCGAGCTCTCATGATGCTTCATCCATTGTGCGGCGTTTTCCCATTTGGCCGCACCGTGGGATGCTGCTGCCGGAGTTGGTTTGTGAACTGAATGAACCGCCATTCCACAGCCGGTGCAGAAGCGATCCCCCGGCGCAAGCTCTCTGCCGCAATTGGTACAAAACAAACTGGTTCACCTCCGCATCATTGCCCTTGCTGCTCAGCGATTGCCGTCGTAGGGCTGAATATCAGCCGGGGCCGGAGCCTGCGCGTTTTTGAAAAAGATGCTCCGCCGCAGATACTGGTCGCTGCCAAAGTAGGTGCGCACGCGGACGGATTTGCGGAAATAGGTTGTCCAGATCGCGAAGCCAATGCCTGCGCCAAGCAGCCCGGAAATCAGATTCCCCACATTGCGGAAGCCGGAAAAGATTGCAGTGGCCACCGCCAATCCGGCCACGACCAGCATAATAATCTCATAGAACCGCAGGAAGCGCGGATCCTTGCGGCGGATCATAGAGAAAAACTTCAGGCCGAACACACAGATAAAGCCATCGCCCGCCAACTCAATCACGTAGAGCAGCCAAATAACCGGACCGAGCATGCCCAAATAGCCGGAATATGCGCGCAGGACCCCCACAATGCTCACCAGCGAAATAATTGCCGCCAGTACCATTAGCCCTGCGGCGACCAGGGAACCGTAGGCAATAAATGCCAACCATCCGCCCAGTCTATGGTAGGGGTGCGGATAGCTGGTGTACTGGGCACCGTTCAGAGTGCTTGGGTCTGTCGCGGCGTAGCCTGCATTTCCGTTGCCTGCCTTAGTTTCCGGAAAAGGAATTGCGCCTGCGGATGTATAAGCTCTGCCGGATCGCTCGGCCTTTCGTCTGCCTTGTGTCCCCAAATGGATCATCCAGACGATCAGCAGGCAAGCGGCTGCCGTCTTCAAGACCTGCAGCGGCAGGCGTAACGGCGTCCTGAAGAGAAGATCCGGCACCAGAATGACGCAGAACATCATTCCGAAGAAAATCAAGAACTTTGGTACAAGGCAAGTTTTGAGACTGGGCGTATTCTTTCCTGCCGACTTTTGCAGCAGGGCGGCAGCGGCTGCAAGCCAAGTTGCAGGAGAGACCAGAGCGCTGAGAATGATGCCCAATCCCAACATCAGGGAGTTCCATGGCACACGCAGTAAAGCGGGCAGGGACTCGCCCAGCAGCTCCAAACTGCCTCCGTTGGAAATGCCAAGGAGCAGGCTCAGCAGCGAATATGCGTTCATTCCGGACATTGCTGCTGTCATCGCCATACCCGCTCCAATAGATGCGCCCAGAGCTGCGGCATCCAATACACTGTGGCTTTCCCTGCGCTGCAGAAAGAGCGCCGTCAGAACAACACCCCCAAAAACCGACAGGATGTCCCAATATAAGAAGCTGTAACCGCCCCGGTAAAGCATCCTGCACATAACCAGGAGGACGGGGAGCGCAAGCACGACGCCCAGCGAGAAGCCCTTTACCAAGTCGCTCAATCTCCTGCACCGGCTGGTATCCAGCTCCCAGAGCACGGTGAGAAGTGTGACCGGCACGAGTATGCCAAAGGATGCGCGAGAAAAGGTGATAGACCAGCTTATGGACATAAATACCGCGCCAAGTTCTACGGAGGCATGAGCGATCAACGCAATTACTGCCGCGAAAATCAGCAGGGAGATAAAGACGCGGGAGAACACCCACGGACAGCCATCTGTCGGCATGGGCTCCCTGCCCCTCGTTCCGCTGGTCAACAGGCCGTCTATGTCCTCGGGGCGATGGCGGCGGAACACTTGAGAAAATACAGCGGGCTTAGGTTCACGGAAGGACTCTGCGGAAGACCCCGTCTCCGAGTTGTCCTCCGTTTCCCGCCAAGTATGTCCTACCGGCGGCTCTGTTCCCGTTTGCATGGGATCGACAGAC
>CASEPH010000017.1 GCA_949289625.1 uncultured Clostridia bacterium
AGACCGCTGGGCAACGTGGATCGTAGTGATCGCTCTGAGCGCGGCGGGACTGACATGGCTCATCAGCGGGGAGATCATCCGTGCGGTAACGATCCTTGTTGTTTTCTGCCCATGCGCGCTTGTCCTTGCTACGCCAACAGCCATCATGGCTGCGATCGGGAATGCGACAAAACACGGATTTCTCGTAAGGGAAGGAGACGCCCTGGAGCGGCTGGCGTCTGTAACGAAGATTACATTTGATAAGACGGGAACCCTCACTTATGGGACGCCGAGGGTGACTGCGGTAAAGAGCTTCAGTAAGGAGTGGACTGACGAGGAGCTTTTCCGGCTTACGGCCTGTGCGGAACAGCGCTCGGAGCATCCGCTGGGGAAAGCGATCGTGGAAAGCTATAAAAATCAATATTCTGACGAGCTGCCGGCACTGGCCCGGTTTCAGATGATCCCGGGGCAGGGAGTGTCGGCAGAGGCGGGAGAATATGAGATCCTTGCCGGGAATCCGGAGCTGCTCCAGGCAGATCAGATCACCCTGCCGGAGGATATGAGGGCTGCTGCGGCTGCTTATCTGGAGAACGGAAGTACGGTAACCTATGTGGCGGTCTCGAAAACAGCCGTCGGATTCATCGCCCTGTCAGACACGCTGCGGCAGGATGCGCCTGACACGGCTGAGCGCATCCGGGATACCGGAGCCGCTCCTGTGCTGCTGACAGGAGACAATGAGAAAGCGGCGGGATATATGGCGGGGCAGCTGGGAATCCGCGAGATCCATGCAAACTGTCTGCCGGAGGACAAGCTGCGGTATATCGAAGAATTCCAGAACAGCGGGGAAATGGTCTGCATGATCGGGGATGGGATCAATGACGCGCCCGCTTTGAAGAAAGCCTGCGTGGGGATCGCCATGGGCGGAATCGGAAGCGATATCGCGGTCGATGCGGCGGATATCGCCCTGATCAACGATAAGATCAGCGAGCTTCCCCACCTGCTCCTTCTGGCAAAGCGGATGATGCTTACGATCAAATGCAACCTCACATTTTCCATGACGCTGAATTTTATCGCTATCGTTCTCGCGATCACAGGAGTGCTGAACCCGGTAGTCGGCGCGCTGGTCCATAACGCAGGATCAGTCATCGTGATTGTCAATTCTGCATTTTTGCTTGGCTGGAAGAAAAAGGATCATAATTAAATATCTGACGCTGTGAATAACCCTGCAGAGATGATTACCGCTTTGCGGTATTGCGGCGGCGCGCAAAATGTTCAAGCCCCTCAAGATTGAGGGGAGGGGGAGTTGAGGTGGCCTTGCCCACTTTGTTTAAGAAGATGCAGACTTGCGATGCCCACCCGGAAGGGTGGGCATGTAACTGGCTTTTCTAAACTGTCAGTATTTTCTTCAGGCCAACGCCGCACCAAGCGCACGGCACTCTGACAGGGCCTCATCATCCGGGGCGTCATTGCAGATCACGCTGTCGGCAGCAAGATTGGCTCCGTCCTGACTGCAACGTTCCTCCCAGCTGCGCATCCATTCCCCATCGCCCCAGCCATAGGAACCGAACAGGGCGATGTTTTTCCCCTGCAGGTCTCCCTCGCAGGCGGTGAACATCGGTTCAAACTCGTTTTCCTCCAACTGTTCCGCGCCCATAGAAGGGCAGCCAAAGGCGATGGCGTCATAGGCGCTGACCTGATCCGCCGAAAATTCGGAGGCAGTGAGAAGGTCCGCCTCCGCACCTTTTTCCCTTGCGCCTTCCGCCACGGCAGAGGCCATGGCTTCTGTGTTGCCGGTACCACTCCAATAAACAACTGCAATTTTACTCATAAGATAACTCTTCCTTTCTGTTTTTATGATGGAAACATCAGCCGGCTACTGTTAGCTGTTCGATGGATTTCCCCTGCTTCCATTGCTGGAAATAGATTTTGCTGCACAGATCGTATTTTTCAAAGATGCTTTTTGACTCCTGCTCATCTCCATAGACCTTCCAACAGCCCTGGCACTTATGGTTACAGGCCTTGTTGACAATGAATCCCAGAACATCTTTCGGAGGATAACTTAAAAACAGGCCGATCTCATGGGGAAATTCCTCCTCAGACCGGAGACGGCTGATCAGGTGTATCACACAGGCATTGAGATTTTCCGGCGTGTAGCCGTAGCGCAGCAGCAGCTCCCTGGCCTGATGATCCGTAAGGTCATTCTCTAACGCATGAGGGCGGTAGACATAGATCAGGGCGCGGCCCTG
>CASEPH010000018.1 GCA_949289625.1 uncultured Clostridia bacterium
GTGATGAAAAGCAGCGGTATTCCTTCAGCGAGGACGGGACAAAAATCCGGGCCAACCAGGGCCACTCCGTCCAGGTGGATGTGGAACTCCCCGTGACTGAACCACCGGAGACGCTGTACCACGGAACGGCCCGGCGGTTTGCTGCCTCCATCGAGGCCCAGGGACTGCTCCCCCAGAGCCGCCTGTATGTTCATCTTTCACCGGATCAGGAAACAGCGGAGAAAGTTGGGCGCCGGCATGGAGAACCTGTGATCTATCTGGTGGATGCTGGACAGATGCACCGGGACGGATATCTCTTTTATTTGTCTGCCAATGGAGTCTGGCTGACAAAGGCGGTTCCTGCGACCTACCTGAAACGCTTGGAAGATGGCTTGAAACAGCCTTGACCGATACCACCGTTATGGTTGTAGAAAGTAATTTGTAGCCGGAGGGATGAAGATGGACAGCAAGAAACTGAATTGCCCCTCCTGTGGTCAGCTGGCGGCACAGATGAAGGAAGACAGCAGCATCTCCCACCGCCAATATGACCAGCTTCTCCAGAAACTCATGGAACTGGAGCGGCAGGGTGACATGGAACTGTACGCCGGTGACTGCCCACTGGAGGATACCGACGCAGTGCTGGACGCTGAGCAGCACTATACCGTCTGCCACTATATGCAGTGCCGCAACTGTGGAGCCCTCTATTTTATGGGAGCCTGCATCCGGGGTGCGCCGGTTTTTCGGCAGGTGGCAGACATCAGAAAGGAAAATCTGGACACCCGGCTGTGGGGCCGGTGTGGAACCTACTATTTACAGAAAAAAGACTGAAGGAGGCGTCAACATGGATATCGTGAAACTCCCCAAGAAAGTCCGCATGGTCTGCTATGAGATCATGGATGGCAGGGAGGAGGCCCTGGATACTCTGGAGTCCTTTGCCGATAAATACCCCCATCAGGTAGCAGCTGTCAAGGCCGAGGTCGCCTATTTCAACCTGGACTATGAAAAGGCGCTGGCTTTGGATCTGACCATCCTTCCCTGGCTGGAGGAGTGGCATTACAGCAATGTGAGCGATGAACACATGACTGCCATGACGGTGGCCGCCATCCAGCTCCACCGGGAGCAGGAGGTAATCGAGGCGCTGACGAAGGAACAGGCGCGCATCCGGGCAGAGAACGGCCTCCCCCAGCGGGATCGGTTCTGTGGCATCATGATCGACTGCCTCACGCGGGGTGTAATGCCTTTTGCGGAGGGAAACAAGAATGCTCCCTACTGTGAGCCGGAGGAGCCACAGACGAGGGAGCAGCTCTGGGAGCAGATCAAATCAAAAAACAAAAAGTTGACGCCGGACGATCCCAAAGGGAAAGCCAAGCTGTTCTACTTATGCTGTCTGTACGGCAGCGCGAAGGATGTGGTGGCGCTGTTTGAGGAACTGCGAGGGACCCCGCTTGGGCAGGCCGCTTACGAAGATGTGATTGCCCGCTACCTCTACTTGGGTGATCGGGAAAAAGCCCTGGAAATCACAGAAGAATTGGCCACCTCAAGGCTGTGGGCCGCAGCCGCACCGACTCAAGTACGGCCCATGAACTTTTTTGAAAACCCGAACCTGCGGGAGTTTTTGCTGGAGCCGGAATCCCTCCGGCGCATCCGGGGAGCTGCCTTCATTGATGACGGGAGTTTGATCCGAAAGTAAATTGCTTGGGAATGGAGGATCTGCCATGAGCAAGGAGCTGGAACTGTATAAAGCATTTATTGACGGCCTTGTGGAGCGGAAAGACAGCATGACGGCCCTGTGGGTCAAGGGCGATGGCTTTCC
>CASEPH010000019.1 GCA_949289625.1 uncultured Clostridia bacterium
ACCTCAGACATTCATGGGCCTCGTAGGGCACCACAACCACCCTGAACGAAGGGAACCTCCATGAAGGTCTTCAGTATTTGGCGCTGTGCCGGCAGCGCGGGTGTGCGCCTTTCCGTGGAAAGCGGAAAGGATGCAAATGAACGACACGGTCGTGATTACCTATAGTGGCCAGCAAGTATCAGTGCCAAAGGAGGTCGCAGACTTCCTGGAGCAGGATCGGAAACGGGAACAGGCGCAGGAAAAACAGGACCAGAGGCACCTGAGTAGAAGTGAGTTTGAAACGGTGCTGTTCTGTTCGGACTGCGTCAGGCGTCCCGTGGAGGATGCTGTATTCCGGAACCTCCAGCTGGAATGTCTGCGGAAAGCCGTTGATGATCTTGGCGATTCAGGCCGGGATCTCATCCAGCTCCGATATGGCAGGGATCTGACCATGGAAGAGATCGGGACGATCTACGGCGTGTCCAAGGCGGCGGTATCAAAGCGGCTGAAAAAACTCCACGAACAGTTGAGGGGCTCTGTCATTTGACAGAGCCCCTCAACTATTTTTGTTCTCTGAGTTATATTGTTCCCAGGCTCCGCTCCTGCCCACACTGGATGGGAGCAAAATTTTTCAAAATATTTTTCATTTTTTGGTTTACAAACCGCCTCTGAGTGTCCTGATAAGTAGAGGGTGATTTTCCGGCACTCGGAAACCTGACCTTGGCCGTAGTCAGGGGAACCCAGATCAAAATACACAGAGGGGCGATGACGATGGATTTATTTGGCGCAAGGCAAAAACAACTGCTGCATTTCCTAACCGCCGATGCGGAGAGAGAACCCCTGGACTATGTCCTGCGGGAGATGCGGGAAGTCTTGGGAGAGGCGATGCCGGAGGAAGATGCGGTGCGAGCCTATCTGCAAGACCCGGACAAACCCACGAAGCTCAGCACAGAACAACAGATCGTGGTGATGGACAAGCTGTTGGAGTGTGCGGAGGTCAATCTCCGAACACTCTGTGATCTGATCCGTTACCAGCAGCTCAAAGATGCCGGTGTAGTCAACTCCGTAGGGGAGTTCCTGCGTCTGGTCCATCCAGATGATGTCCGCGATGTTCCAAAGGAGGATGCTGATTGAAGAAATCCGAATACAAATCCTACGATGACCTGCCGCTGTTTCTCAACGCGGATAGAGTAGGGAAAGTGCTGGGAGTGTCGCCTGCCAGCACCTATGAACTGATGCACGAATCAAACTTTCCAGTGCTTCGGGTTGGCAGCCGCATGGTGGTGCCAAAAGAGCAGTTCATCCGATGGGTGAACGAGCGTGTAGGAGGTGGGGAATGAAGAACAGCAGCCGCGGAAATTTTTTCTCTCTGCCCAACGAAGTGTTTCTCCTGGGTCTGAGTGCCGGAGAGTTGGCGGTGTACAGTTTCCTGACTCGGTGTGAGAATCGCAAGACGCATCAGTGCTGGCCCAGCTGCAAAACTATTGGACAAGCAGTGCACATGAGTGAGAACACCGTCCGCAAGTACATCCGGCAGTTGGAGGAGTGCGGCCTCATCGTCACAGAACCCACCGAGGTGATCACCAAGACAGGAGAAAAGCGCAACGAAAATCTGCTGTTCACCCTCCGGCCGATCCAAGAGGTGATCGACCAGTATTACGACCGGCAGATGGAGGAACTGGAACTGGCCACCGAGCGCCAGCGTGTGGCGAAGCTCCTGCGAGAGCAGGAAAGTCCCGCGTGACCGTCTGTGAACCGCTGTGTGCCCTCTTTGGGGGAGGGGTAGAATCCTGCCCCTCCCAGCGGTTTTGCGCCGGATTTAGGGCGCTTTCGAGGACTCGGCGGAGGACGAAAGATGAAGCAGGATAAAGGGCAGGCGTCAAGACCGCCGCTCTGCCCAGTCACATCTGCCCGCAGTGCGGGCAGTTCCGAGCGTTTCCCAGGTGGTCGGAATTGGGGTCAAATCCAGAAAGAAAAAATGATTCTGCGGTCACATTCCCCGAACGCCTACTG
>CASEPH010000020.1 GCA_949289625.1 uncultured Clostridia bacterium
TGGATACGGACAGAGCCGCCGCCCATCTCCACGCCGTTGAGCACGATGTCGTAGGCCTTGGCGCGGACCCGTCCCGGGTCGCTGTCAATATACTGCAAATCCTCCTCCATAGGCATGGTGAAGGGATGGTGCATGGCCACAAAGCGGCCCTCCTCCTCGGAGTATTCCAGGAGCGGGAACTCCGTCACCCAGAGGAATTTGAAATCATCCTTCTTTAACAGGTCAAGCTGCCTTGCCAGCTCCAGGCGGAGATTACCCAGCACATCGTAAACCACCTTATTTTTATCCGCTGCAAAGAGAAGCAGGTCTCCGGGCTTTCCATCCATAGCGGATACCAGGGCAGCCATCTCCTCCTCGGTCATGAACTTAGCAAAGGAGGACTTCACCGAGCCATCCTCGCCGATGGACGCGTAGGCAAGCCCCTTGGCGCCGAAGCCCTTGGCGTACTCCACCAGGGCGTCAATCTTCTTTCTGGGCATATGGCCCTGTCCCTCGGCGTTGATGCCCCGGACGGAGCCCCCCGCTGCCAGCGCGCTTGTAAATACGCCGAAGCCGCAGTTTTTCACCACATCGGACACATTCTTCAGCTCCATGCCAAAGCGCAGGTCCGGCTTATCGGAGCCAAAGCGGTCCATGGCCTCCTGCCAGGTCATTCTCTGGATGGGAAGGGCAATATCCACATTGCAGACCTCTTTGAAGAGCTTTTTGAGCAGCCGCTCGTTTACATCCAGCACATCGTCCACATCCACAAAGGACATCTCCAGGTCAATCTGGGTAAATTCCGGCTGGCGGTCTGCCCGCAGGTCCTCGTCCCGGTAGCAGCGGGCCAGCTGGAAATACCGGTCATAGCCCGAGCACATGAGCAGCTGCTTAAAGAGCTGGGGGGACTGGGGCAGGGCGTAGAAGGAGCCCGGATGCACCCGGCTGGGCACCAGGTAGTCCCTGGCCCCCTCAGGGGTGCTCTTTATCAGAGTGGGAGTCTCAATCTCAAGGAAGCCCTCCTCCGCAAGAAATGCCCGGGTCAGGGTGGCCACCCGGCTCCTGGTCATGAGATTTCTCTGGATATCCGGCCTGCGCAGGTCCAGGTAGCGGTATTTGAGCCGCAGCTCCTCCTTGGTCTTGCTGTTCTCCTCGATGGGGAAGGGAGGCGTGGCGGACTCAGAGAGGATGCGCAGATACTTCGCCCGCACCTCGATGGCGCCTGTGGCCAGGTTTTCATTTACCCCGCCGGAACGGGCCTCCACCCGTCCCTCCACAGCGATAACAAACTCGCTTCTGAGCTTCTCAGCCTTGGCAAAGCTCTCCTGGCCGCAGTCGCTCTCCTCAAAGATAATCTGGAGGATTCCGGACCGGTCGCGCAGGTCCACGAAAATGATTCCTCCCTTGTTTCTGCTCTTCTGAACCCACCCCATAACGGTGACGTTCTCGCCGATATTCGCGGAGGATACCTCCGTGCATCTATGGGATCTCTTCATCCCGGACATTGATTCTGCCATTGTTTGCTTTCTCCTTTTTCTATGTGTTGGCGGATTCGCGGGGGCCGCAGGCCTTTGGGCTGTGCGAGCCAGCTGCCCTGGTTTCGCAGGTCAGCTGCCCTGGCTGTGCGGACACCCGCGCCGGCTTCCAGGCCGTCCGGCCCGGCACGCCTCTACCGCTTCAATCCCTCTTTATAGAATTCCTTGAATTCCGCGTATCCATCCTTCGCAAGCTGCTCCTTCTGGAACTTCTTGTTCTTGTTCATCTGGGCTACCAGCACCTGGACGCCGGTCTTCCGCTCCTCCATGGCCTCGCGGATGACCTGGGCCAGGGCCCCAGGCTCCAGCCCCTTCTCAAACAGATAGGCCTTCTTTGCGCCGGAGCCAGGCACCTGGAAGCCATTGTCCAAAAGGATGGTGACAATCCGCTCAAAGCCGATGGAAAAGCCGCAGGCCGGTGTCTCCAGCCCGGTGAACTTTCCAATCATCCTGTCGTAGCGGCCGCCTCCGGCCACAGAGCCGCCAAAGCCCTCCATGGACACCTCAAAAATGGTCCCCGTATAGTAGGACATGCCCCGCACCAGGGTGGGGTCAAACTCCAGGCCGAAGCCGGTCTCTGCCACCTGGGATACTGTGTCCATGATGCCTGCCAGGTTCTCCGTCACCTGCCGGGGCATCACGCCCTCCAGCGCTTCCCCCAGACGGCGCACGCCCTGGGCGTCCTTTTCCACGGAGGAGAGAAGGGCCGCATAGCGGTCCACGCTCTCCTGGCTGCAGCCATTTTCCAGGAGCTCGGCCTTCACGCCCTCCAGGCCGATTTTATCCATCTTGTCTAAGGTAATGAATACCTGCTCCAAGCTCTCCTCTGCAAAGCCGCAGGAAAGGGCCATCCCCCGCAGGATTTCCCGGTCATTGATGCGCACGGTAAATGCATTGTCCGGGCAGATTTTCCCAAGGGCTGTGGTGGTAGCCAAAATCAGCTCGATCTCCGCCAGGGAGGTGGCGTCTCCCAGGATGTCGATGTCGCACTGGACAAACTGGCGGAAGCGTCCCTTCTGAGGCCGGTCCGCCCGCCACACGCTCCCCATCTGCAGGGCCTTGAATGGGCTCGGCAGGTTCGCCGCGTTGTTGGCATAGTACCGGGAGAGGGGCAGTGTCAAATCGTAGCGCAGGCCGCTGTCTGTCAGGTCATTCTCGCTCTGCGCGGCCGCAAGATTCAGCTTCTCTCCTCTCTTTAAAATCTTGAAAATAAGCTTTTCGTTATCCCCGCCCTGCTTGCTGGTCAGGTTCTCAATGTGCTCCACGCAGGGGGTCTCAATCTGGGAGAAGCCGAAGCTCTTGTAGGTCTCCCGGATCTGATTCATCACATATTCCCGGATCTGCATCTCTGCCGGGGTGATATCCTTCATGCCCGTGACGGGCTTTTTCTTCAGGGCCATGTTCTGTCTCCAATCTATTTGTGGTAGTCCGGCCGCAGCGGCCGGACTGTTACCATTTATTTTAAATGACTTTTCGTATTTTGCAAGTGGTTTGGGGAAATTTGTGGTTTATACCCGCCGTTTGAACGGCTGCGTCAACTCGTAGCTCAAATCAATCAGCTTCTCAATCTCCGCATCCGGCACGCTGCCGTCCAGGCGGATGGTGAGCCATTTTTCCTTATTCATATGGTACGCCGGATGAAAGCCCTCCTGCGCCCGCAGGGCTCCGGCCAGCATGGGATCACACTTCACATTGAGAATCTCCACCACGCCTTCGCCGGGAAGGCCCAGCTTGCCGCGCCCCACCTCCATCACAAGCCCGTACCACTTGCGGCTGGCCTGGTGGCGCAGGACGGCGTTGGTATCAAACCAGGGGTAGTCCGGCTCCGTGCCGTATGCTGTTTTTACATAATCAAATACTTTCTGACGATTCATATTTACCTTTGGCCTTTCCACCATTCTTCTAATGAGACGGTTCTATCGCACTCCCCTTCACCGCCTCCAGCACCGGATACTCCCCTTCTGTTTTCCTGAGCTTCCCTTCTTCAATCATCCTCTCCATCGTGTCACGCAGCTTTTTTCTCTCCATCCCCTTCAAGGCACCATATTCTGGAACATGGAAAAGCTTGTACCGCTGGATCTTCTCGTTCTCCGCGCCCAGCAGAATATCCACCATCACCGTCACGCCGAAGCACCGGATTCGGCTCACGTGCTCCACGCAGTCCAATATACTCTGCCTTAGCTGCTGCTCCGGATCCGCTTCCTCATCTCCTGGGCACAGATCAGTGCCCGTGCTGTGCTGCGGATATGCGCTCTCACCAGGCGCCGTCTGGCTGGTCTCCGCGCCCGCGCTCCCCGGCTCAAACAGCGCCGCATATTTCTTCCACGACATGGTGTTCATGCAGCCGGTTCCGTCTGCCCGATAGTTTGTGCATCCCAGGAAAGCCGTCCCGCCCTTGGTCCGGTTTCCCTTCACAATCAGATATCCATCCGTGCACTGATCACACTTTAGAATAGACATCCTTCCGCCCCGCAGATCATTTGACAGGAAGCCGCAGATCTCCGGCTCATTGGTGCAGATGTACATGCGCAGGCCATAGGATTTTCGGTAGCGCAGCTGGAGGGGATAGCCGCAGACTGGACAGCGGTTCTGCGGGCCATTATCCGGAGGAGCTTCCTCATTCCAGGCACCCTTTAAGGAGACATTTTTGTAATCGCGTTTGATCTCCAGGAGAAACTCCGAGGGATTCTGCTGCGGCGCGATCAGGTATACCCGGTTCTTCGTCCGGGTCATAGCCACATAAAACAGCCGGCGCTCCTCCGCATAGTCAATGGATCGATCTCCCTTGATCACAAAGGCCAGAACCGGGTCGTCCTCCACCTTCGATGGAAATCCGTAGGTCTCATTTTTTCCATTAATTATGATCACATTGTCATATCCCAAGCCCTTGGAGGCATGGGCGGTCATAAAGGTGATATCAGCCTCCGGGTGCTTCATCCAGCGCAGCTTATTTCCCCGGCGGATGTATCGAAACAGGCCGGACCGCTCCAGCTGATCCCCGTCGAATCCAAACCTTCCAAGGAGCAGAACACTGCCCATTTTCCCCTCCCGCTCCTTTGCAGCATAGATGCGGATCTGTTCCAAGGCAGTCTCCACAGCCTTAGCCAGCTGGAAGAGCGCTCCCTTCTGCTGATCGTCCTTCGGCTTCTTCCGCGATCCGTCATAGGTATAAATAATCACGGGATCCTGGATATGCTTCGGCGACTCGAGCGTCTTGCGGATCTGGGAGGGATTTTTCTGAATAAAGCCGCCCGCAATATCGATGACCTCCTGAGAATTGCGGTAGGTTTTTACAATCTTTAAGAGCTTTCCATAGCCCATTTTTTCCTGAAATTTTGTGAACAGCTCCACATCTGAGCCGCTGAAGGCATAGATGGACTGCCAATCATCCCCCACAGCAATAATCTTGGCATCGCAGACCTCTGCCAGGGCTGTTGTCAGGTCGAATCTCTGCCGGGAGATATCCTGGTATTCATCCACAATGATATACCTGAAATCCAGCCGCTCCCCCTTCGCGTGCATCTCCCGAAGGATCCGGGCGGACTCGTTGATCATGTCCTCAAAATCCACCAGATGGCTGTCCATCAGATATCTCTGATACTCCAGATAGCAGCTGCGGCAGATATTCAAAAACAGGCGGGAGCGCTCATTTCGGGTGGAGTAATACATCCTGTCAAACGCGTCGATCCCATACCCATTCACCTTGAAATTGGAGATGAAGCGGCAGATCAAATTCACCAGCTTGCGGATATATCGGTTTTCCTCTGTGGACACCAGCTTCTCCATCACCTCCCTGGCGGGACGGGGCTCCATAGCAAAGCCATTTTCCGCCAAAGCCTCTGCAAGGTGCTCCCGGAGAGGCCTGCCGTCTCTATACTGGGAATAGGTACAGATAAGCCTTGTTCCATGCTTTTTGTGGAGAGCGGTTTTGTCCGCAATTGCCTGTTTATAAATGCGCAGCTGCTCTGGACTGTAGCGGCTGTTCTCCCCTGCTTCCGTGATGCCGAAATGCTCCAAATAGGCCGTTTTCCCGTTCTGTGAGATCAAAAAATCCGGCGTGTATGGTTTTCTGGCACCGGGAATATTGTACTTATATAGAGGCTCATATTCATAATCAATCTGATGCAGATACAGGAAATTAGCGATCTCTGCCTCCTCTAAGGAACGCACAATCTCATTGGAAATCGTCACTTTTTTCCCGGTCCTTCGATCCAGAATGGTCTGACTGATCTCCTCCAAATCGCTCCGCAGGGTGGAGAGGTTTGTCCTGGCTGCCTTCCTGAAAAATGTCTCCAAGTCCTTCCCCTCATAGGGTGCATCAAAGTAGGAACCAAAAAATAAAATCAAGCTGCTGACCAGGCTGTCATTTTCCAGCAGGCTATCCCTGAAAAAGTCCTGTATTACATAGTATAATTTCCCCGGATCCGCCACCTGCAGCGGTTCCGAGGACTGTCTGCGGAGGATAGAATTTCCCGCCGCGTGGAAGGTGGTCACTGGGCAGTCAATTTTCAGATCCCGGTTGATCTTCTCCTTCAATTCCTCTACCGCCTTGTTGGTAAAGGAGACCACCAAAATCTGCTTAGGATCTACTCGTTTTTTCTCCGTCAGGTACTTCACCTTTGCAGCCACTGTAGTGGTTTTTCCCGCCCCTGCACCGGCAATTACCAGACAGTAATCCTCATCTGTCAGCACCACACGCCGCTGGTCATCATCCAGCCGGATGGCCGGGTCCACCTCCGCCAGGATGTGATCCAGATACTCCTTCTCTGCCTCCATTTCCCTGGAAATATACTCCTCATTGTGGGCATCCGCTTTGCCCTCGATCCCCTCATAGAGTGCCTCTGCCCGAAGGGCTTCCTCCTCCTGCACTCCGTTTTTAGCGCAGTATTCCTGCAGCATCCCGCATTCCCGCATGAGGGAAATGCGCTCATGCATTGCAGCAAATTCCTCCAAGGCTGGCAGATATTCCCTCCTGGATAGGTATGTATTTTTGCCAAACAGCGCCTGCATCCGATTCTGGAAATCCAGAATCTGGCAGCCCTCGGGAGTCGGCGCAGCTCCCGTCTGTTTTTCTCTCAATCGATTGAATAATTTCTCCAGTACTCCCATTGATACGCCCTGTATTTCCTGAATTTTTACGATTTGTTCGGCCTCGGTACCGGGCAGAGCGTCTCCATAGCCGCTGGATACGCTCCAGCAGCGCAAAGGCTTGGCCACAGGCGGCTCTGTTCCGTTCGCAGAATGTCCTTTCCCAATAGTAACATATCCTAAATTCACTTTCAATCAAAATAGGCGCTGCAGGCTGGGCAATCAGGGATTCAATGAAATCTTTCTCAGATGCGGCGGCCTCCCCTCTTCTTCATATCCTGCCGGATCTTGTCCAGACCAGTGGTCGGAACAGACCCGCATGCGCGGAAAGCAGCTACCGTTTCACTCATCGCGCGGAAATTCAGCTCAGTGCCCGCATGGTCCGGTACATAATCCACCGCACGGTCAGCGTCAATGCCGAATCGGCCGGCTGTCTCCACGGCGTCAATATTTGCCCCCAGGAAAATAAACTCCCAGCCATAGCGTTTCTTCTGCCGCTCGATCATCTCCTTAATCCGTGCTGAGGAGTACTCACGGCTGGCATTTTCCTCGCCGTCTGTGATGATGACGAACATCACCTTATCCGCCCGGTAATCTTTGGCTGTATTTTTCTGGGCTGAGGCAATTTTGTGAATCGTCCTGCCAATGGCGTCCAGAAGTGCCGTGGAGCCGCCCACAGCATATTCCCCTGCGGTCATAGGCTTAACCGCCCGCAGATTGATGCGGTCGTGAAGCAGCTCATAGCGGTTGTCAAAGAGAACCGTGGTGATGACGCACGCGCCGTCCACCTTCCTCTGCTGAGCCAGCATGGAATTATAGCCGCCTATGGTATCGCTCTCCAGTCCGCTCATGGAACCGCTCTTGTCTAAGATGAATACCAGCTCTGTCAAATTCTTTTTCATATGGAAATCCCTCCTGTGTATTATTTGGCAGCAGTTCTGGCTGCTAACCATAGAATACAGCAGAAGGGATTTCTTTGGGTCGTCTGGGAAGCGACATATCATCCGCCTGCGCCGAGCAGGGGCAGATCATATTTGAAAAGGACCTCATTGATTTCAAAAATATCGTATCTGCCATTGATGATGAAGAACTCTACAATGACGTCAAACTTCTGGCTGTGGGACAGCGCATATCCAGCCCGCTCCAGGAGATCATCGGTCTCGTCCAAGGTCAGCTCCAGCGCGACAGCCAGGGCCAGGATCGTCCGCTTGCCGGGCATATAGCCCTTGCCGGTACGAATTTTGGAGAACAGCTTTCGATCGATATTCGCCCGTTTGTACACCTGCACATCGGTCTTTCCCTTGGCGTCAATCAGGCGGAGCAGCGCAATGTTGAAGGGCTCGTCCAATTTCTCAATCGCGGCAGCCAGGCCCCTGGGGGCGGCCTTAGGCTTAGGGGAGGAGGAGAATGACGGTGCACAGGCCGGATGCGGTGCCGATGCCGCCGGACTCTCGGCAGAGGATGTCACCATCCCGGCAGTCAGCGCGTTATACTCTGTTTCCAGCAGTTCCCGGCGGGTGAGTTGGCGGGCATCCACATAGTTTTCATCTATGTAGCTCTCCACCGCCCCAAGCAGTTCTTTGCTGACCGCGAAGGCAGCCCGGTCAAAAATCACCAGATACACCTCCATATCGTGGTCCGCGAGGAAGTCCTTGATGGCCGCGGACGCCACCTGGAGGGCTTCATCCTTGGGGTAGCCGTAAATGCCGCTGGATATCAGGGGGAATGCGATGCTCCTGCACCCGTTCTGAAGAGCCAGCTTGAGAGACTCCAGGTAAGCGGAGCGGAGCAGCTGCGCGCTCTGCTTGGCGTCCCAGCGCCGATACACGGGACCGGCGGCATGGATGACAAACCGGGCCGGGAGATTAAAGCCAGGAGTGATGGCCGCCTGGCCTGTCTTTATGGGAGAAAGCTTATCACAGGCTGCCTGCAGCTTCTCAGGCCCTGCCGCCCTAAAAATCGCTCCGCAGACACCGCCTCCCATGGCGAGCTCGGTATTGGCCGCGTTGACAATGGCATCCACCTGCATCTGTGTTATATCCTGCTGAATAATTGTAAAGGGCATGCTTTTACCTCCCATCTGTTTCCGACAGCTCCTCATAGCAGTCTTCCGTCTCAAAGCACCTTCTCAGGTAATCATGGCCGCCGTCCACGCTGCACGCGCCGCATGAGCATGTCACAAAATCATGCACGCTTTTGGATTCGATAATGTCTCCGCATTTGAGACAGCGGATGCGGTTTTTTAGTATTTTCATGATGATTGCCTCCTCTTATAGTCGAATATCTTATCTCCGCTGCGGATATCCGCAGCGGCTGTCTTAGCTGTTTTCATATAGCTTTCTGTGCGCCGCATGGTGAAAATTGTTATTTATAGCCACTTCTTCCTCTTAAAATACCATCCAATCATCCAAAAATGTTCCAATACCGCTTGGTATTGAGTTTGGATAAAAGTACACCGTCTCCACATGTGTTGAAGCTATGAAACAGATTCCCAAAAGGCAAACTTCAGCCTTGACGGAAAACCTTTTTCATAAATATTTATTTACAACTCGAAATTTTTAAATTTTATCCTCAATCTATTAGCACATTCTACAGCTATCCCTTGTAGGTTTTTTACTTCTATAGAGCAGTTTATGTACGCTTACACTGCTGACTTTGAAATGCAGAAAGATTTTTCATGACCATTCTGTATTCTTCTAATTCTTCGTCATTCATCGCCATAATTGAGCATACATCTTGATCCTCCACCTGCAAATACGTTGTCAATCGCTTTACCCAAGCATATCTCAATGCCGACTCCATAGTATACTTATAATCCGGTTAGTCATCATCTCAAGTTTTATCTCCTCCATTAATTTTCCAATATCCTTTTCGATCAGAACCTACACGTGAAATCTTGCCTTCTTCTTTTAACGTTTTTATGACGCGAGCTACTTTACGCGTACTGATTTCCAAAACAGAACTCAACTCCTTTGCTGTAGCATTTGGTTTTTGTGACAAAACCCTAATCATCTTCTTTTCTATGCCATTTTCATTGCCGCTATCGCTGCCATTTTCATTGCCGTTGGCAATGATCGGCATTTTCTGTGCATTTTCAAACGGAAATACCGCCTTTATAAAGTGCTCCGATATCTCAAATATGTCTTTATGGTATGCTTTCAATATCCTGCTCATTCCGGATCCAAGCTGTTCTACCAGTCCTACATCTTTGAATACACGCATCAGTTCTCTGTTCCTGGGCATACTGCTGCAGCTAAAGAAATCATCCACACTTTGTCCAGGGATAAGTCCGCCATACGATGTAATTGTGATCCTGTCACTGAAAATCTCGAATACCGGAGGTATCTCTCTTGTGAAATCATTGTGGACGATAGCATTAATGACGGCTTCTCTAAGTGCCACAGGATCAACTAGGTTCTTCTCTATCCTTGTTGTGCTTGTCACTTTGGTAAGGGTAATGTTCTCAATCTTCAGCTTATCCAAAACATTCTTTGTCGCCTTGATCAGAGAACAGTATCCATATTCCTCATTTTCTATCAGATCGACTTTATCCATTCCGGCATATTTGGCAACTTTGATTGAGACTCCATTCTCATCTGCTAATAAATATGCAATATAATTATATTTTCCATCCGGTGTATACAGTTCCAGGCTGCTCGCAAAATTCTGATTAAGTTCAAGGCCTCGTTCCTGGTAATATATCTTTTGATATAGTATGGCTTTTCCAGGCCGCTTGAAACTATAATCTTTATGATCGGAACATTTTCGATAATTTCCGATACAATATCAAACAACCCCATAGTAGATGGAAGGATATTATTTTTGATGCGATCCGCGATTTTTAACTGTGTTTCATCCAACTCTTTATTCATAATAGGATGTCCATCATCGTCTAATCCAATATAAAGTACGCCGCCTTCCCGGTTATTCAGAAAAGCTACGATCTCTTTCTCCATTTTGTCATTTAAAATAGATTTAAATTCTACCCGATTACTTTCGTGTAGCATCTAACCCCTCCATTTCTATAATATCTATTTCTTGACAGTTCCTTTAATTCTTTATCAAAATGTTTTATAAAATTGTAAATTTCCGGAAAAATATCCGAATCTATTTGACGCAAAGAGCACAACATTCCATTCAATTTTTCTATTTCATATAAATTACGAGCTGCTTTACACTCCTTATATTTATCTAATATTTGTTTCTTTTTACTATTACGAATTTTCAACTCACCATTATATATTCCCACGCCAGTAACAACCTTAAACGCATCTGGTTGATAATAATGATCTTTTTTTATTTTTGCCTTCAAACCGTTTTCCTTCAGCAAAACTGCAACATCTTTCCGCAATTTCATAGAAATCGGCCCCGTTGATGAAAACGTCATGTCATCAACGTATAGTGTAAATATACAATTATTTTCTAACGCAATTTCTTTAATCTGCTCAAACATTTTAGAATATGCCCAATATACAATAAGCTGACTAGTCGGACTTCCTGTTGGTAATGTCCCGTTATATGTTACTAATTCTGTCATTAACCAACAAATGTCATTTTCCATTTGAAACAGATTTTTAAACAAAGCATATATCTTTCCTCTCTGCACCGAATCATAGAATTGCGATATATCCATCGTCTTTACAAAAGAACTTTTAATATGTCTTTGTGCGTTAGTTATGTAACTATGATATTTCTTTCCTGATATAACCCATTCCGGTGTTTCTATTCTAGCTAATAATCTACATAATCTTTTTTGAATCACCATTAATTCTTTCGGTGGCACTGTAAAATGTCGTTCTCCTCCAGTCGGCTTTGGCTTTGAGAAACAATTATATTGGTATTCATGTGATATACAAAAATACTCCTCAGGCAGGCCGAGAAGTATCGCTAATTTTTTTCTATTTCTTATTTTATATAAAGGGCTTTTTTCCAAAGGATATATTTTATTCATTTTCTAAATCTCCTAGTTTTTCAAGTATTTTAAGAAATTTCATTCCTGCAGATGCTATTCTCTGCTTATTATCCTTTTTCTCATTTTCGTCCTCTAAAGATTCGGCAAACAACAATAATGTGGATTTTTTCATATCAAATACTTTTGCATATCGATCAAGTACGTCTAACGTGGGTTGCTTTCTATTATTTTCCAGTTCGGAAACATAGCTTTGTGACAATCCAAGCATTTTGGCCAACTCTGTCGATTTATATCCATAAAAAATCCGCAATAACCTTAAAGCTTCGCCCATAATATACTCCAATCTACACATAAAAAATAGATTAGTTGGCATTAAGATAAGTTATCTAAAAATAACTCAATAATAGTTTTTCAAACCACCGACTAATCTATCATTAAAGCGTGTTCCATCCACACGCTTGCAGCGGGATAGCATCATTCTGGATTCCACTCTCCATACATGGTGAATCCGACACCATGGAACAAGGGACCCTCGATACACTGCCCGGGTTTAATTTTAAGGTTTTACCTTCCAAGCATTTCTGCTCACGTTAATTCTACTGGATGGATATGCCTCTTATTTGTTAAAGTAATTTAATAATACCATAAAAGCAAAGGATGTCAAGATATTTTATCGCAAATAGTAATATTTTATTTCTTACCATATCTAACGCCCCCTTTTAAGGAAATTCGGACTAAAGTCAAAATTCAAAAAATCTTATTTCTACTTCTCTCCAGCTTCACACAGACCTCGCAGTGAGTCCCCTGCGCAAACTGATCCACCCCCCGCACCTTCGTCACCTCATACCCCCCATCCCGCAGCACCCGCAGGTCCCGCGCCAGGGTAGCTGAGTCGCAGCTCACATACACCACCCGCTTCGGCTCCATCTTAAGGATTGTCTCCAGGCAGACACTGTCGCAGCCCTTCCGCGGAGGATCCACCACGATCACGTCCGCCCGCTCCCCAGTGCGGGCGAACTCCCGGGGGAGCACCTCCTCGGCCTTCCCCACAAAAAATTCCGCGTTCTCTATCCCATTGATGGAGGCGTTCCTGCGGGCATCCTCGATAGCCTGGGGCACAATCTCCACCCCGTAGACCTTGCGGGCCTTCTGGGCCAGGAAGAGGGAAATAGTCCCGATGCCGCAGTACAGATCCCACACAATCTCATCCCCAGTGAGACCCGCATACGCCAGGGCCTCCCCGTAGAGCTTTTCCGTCTGCACAGGGTTCACCTGATAGAAGGACAGGGGGGAAATCTGGTAGCGCACCCCGCCGATAAAATCCTCGATATAGCCTGGCCCCCAGAGATTCACAATCTCCTTTCCCATAATCACATTGGTCCGCTCCTGATTGATGCTAAGGGAAATGCTGGTCATGCCCTCCACATCCCGAAGCCGCTTTGCCAGGACATCGCTGTGGGGCAGGCTGCGCCCATTAATAATAAGACAGACCATAAGCTGGCCTGTCTTAAAGCCCTTCCGTATAAGCGCGTGGCGGACCAGACCGGTATGGCTCTCCTCATCA
>CASEPH010000021.1 GCA_949289625.1 uncultured Clostridia bacterium
CGGCGCAGGCTGCTCAAAAACGGGGATATCGAAGATGCCATCAACGCTATCCAGGCAACAGCGGATGTTGTCCGGCGCGGGCCGGAATATTTGGAGAAATTCGACGAGGGTCTGTTCCACGACTTGGTGGAGCGGATCGTCGTGGAATCCCAGACCTGCGTCCGCTTCCAGCTGCGGGGAGGCTTGGAACTGAAAGAACAACTGCGGGAGGTGGGGAGATGATTCTCCGGAAAATATTGTATGGCTATCAGATTCAAGATGGAGAGATCGGTGCCGTAAAAATCGAGGCAGCAGCCGTAAAAAAAGTGTTTTCCCTGTATAACAGCGGGATGTCCTATCAGAAGATCTCCGATGCCCTCAACGCGGAGAACATTCCGTACAGCCAAGAGGCGCCCCTCTGGAACAAGCACAAGGTCAAGCGCCTGCTGGAAAATCCCCGCTATATGGGCCGGGACGGTTACCCCCCGATCATCAGCAGGGAACTGTTTCAGGAGACACAGGACCTCATTCAAGGGAAAACCGCCGGGTATGCGCCCAAAGCAGAACGCCCGGCGCTCCACCTGAAGAGTCTGCTGCGTTGTGCCCAGTGCGGCGCCCCACTTCACCAATCAGGCGGAAAAGTCCGCCCAATCGATACCTTGCATCTCAAATGCGGCAGCTGCGGCGCTGTTGTTACGATTCGGGACGAGGTCCTGCTGGAAGAAGCTGCCCGGCAAGTCTCGGAGCATGACGCCCCAAGCCGGGAGTCCT
Organism: uncultured Clostridia bacterium; assembly: GCA_949289625.1. The sequence goes on from CASEPH010000021.1 coordinate 751, forward strand.
ACCAGCCCTCCGGGGAAGTGATCCGCCTGAACAACGCCATCAACCGGGGACTGGAACATCCTGACGCGCCGGAGGAGGTCATCTCCTTGATCCTGCAGGGCGCCGCAGCCCGCTATGACTGCTGTCCCGCGGCAATTCCTCCCAAAGACAAAACCTCTCTGTCAAAGCTGGATCTAAAGTACATTCGGCAGGTGGTTTCCCATATCGCCGTCTCGGCGGAAAACATGGTGGCTGTCAGCTTCCGGTAGGCCGTCAGGAAAGGAAAACTATATGGAACAGGTATTGGAACGGCGGGTGCGGGTCATTCCGGCGACGAAAAATATCACCGAGCAAAGAAAGGCCCAGCACGGCAGGCTGCGTGTAGCCGCTTACTGCCGAGTAAGCACGGACAGCGAGGAGCAGCTTAACAGCTATGAGGCCCAGAAAGCCTACTACACCCAGAAGATCGAGGAAAATCCGGACTGGGAGTTGGCCGGCATCTTCGCGGACAAGGGCCTCTCCGGTACCAGTATGAAAAAGCGGGATGACTTCAAGCGGATGATCGCCGCCTGCAGGCGGGGCCGGATCGACACCATCATCACCAAGTCTCTCTCCCGCTTTGCCCGGAATACGGTGGATTGCCTGGATACAGTTCGGATGCTGCGGGCCCGGGGGATCGGCGTCATCTTTGAAAAGGAGAACATCAATACGCTGACGGAGTCCAGCGAGTTCCTCATCACCCTGTTCAGCGGCTTCGCCCAGGCGGAGAGTGAGTCCCTCAGCGGGAACGTCGTTCGGGGGAAGCTGATGAGTATGGAAGCTGGTGTCGTCCCCTTCCAATATAAGAAACTGCTGGGCTATCGGAAAGGGCCGGACGGAAAACCGGAGATCGATCCGGCGGAAGCGGAGACGGTGCGCCGGATCTACCGCCGCTACCTGGACGGGTGCAGCCTGCCCCAAATTCAGCGGGAACTGGAGGATGACCATGTTCCCACCGCGGAGGGGATCAAAAAATGGTCCCGGCAGGTGATCCAGAACATCCTGACCAATGAGCGGTATATCGGGGACGCCCTGCTGGGGAAAACCTATGTCCTGGACTGTATCAGTAAGGAAGTGCGGAAGAACAACGGGGAGCGGATGCAGAGTTATGTGGAGAACAATCACCCCGCCATCATCCCCAGGGAAATGTTTTATAGAGTTCGGGAGGAGATGACCCGGAGGGCCAGCAAGCGGAGGGTGATGCAGCGGCACGGCAAGACGGAGCAGGGGAAGTATTCCGGCAAGTATGCCCTCTCCGAACTCCTGGTCTGCGGGGAGTGCGGGACCCCCTATAAGCGGTGTACCTGGGCCAGAAACGGCAAGAAGCGCATCGTGTGGCGGTGTGTGTCCCGCCTGGAGTTTGGCACAAAATACTGCCATCACTCGCCCACCCTGGATGAAGAAAAACTGCATGGAGCCATTGTGGAGGCCCTCAATGAGTTTGCCCAGGCGGATGGCGAGGTCAAGGAGGATGTGCTGAACTTCACCCGCATAGTCTGGGCAGGGCAGGAGACGGACGGCGGCAGCCTGGTCTCACTCAAGCAGAGGCTGAGTGACATCACGGCGGAACAGGCCCTGCTGCTGGACAAGGTGCTGGAGAATATGGATGACCTGGAACTCAACGCCCAACTCAAGGCGCTGATGGAGGAAAAGCAGGCGATTCAAGTTCAGGTCCAGACCATGGAGCAGGAGACAGCCCGCAGTGAGAACCAGATGTCCCGCATGGCAGAACTGCGGGAGTGGATGGCCCGGCTGGAGGTCAATACCGAATACAATGACGAACAGGTACACATGGCTGTGGAGAAGATCACGGTGTTAGACGCGGAGGCCATCCGTATCAAGTTCCGGTATCCTGGGCTGGAGATAGACAAGAAGCTAATAAGCTAATAAATTAAGAGAGGGGTTTGCATAGACATGGCGCTGTTTCTCACAGGCGATACACACGGCGATTTCAGGAGATTCCTGCCGGAGAACTTCTATGAACAAGAAAGTCTGACCAAGGAGGACTTCGTCCTGATCTGCGGAGACATGGGCGGCGTGTGGTATGGAGACGGCCGGGACGATGAAGGACTGGACTTCCTGGAATACAGGCCATTCACGACCTTATTTGTAACAGGCAACCATGAAAATTATGACGCCCTGCGGACCTATCCGCTGGAGGAGTGGCAGGGCGGGAAGATCCGCCGGATCCGCCCCTCGGTACTCTTGCTGGAACGCGGCCAGGTGTTTGAAATAAACGGAAAGCGGATCTTCACCATGGGCGGGGCCAGCAGCCACGATATCCAGGACGGCATCCTGGAGCCGGACGATCCCCAGTTCCTCCAGAAGTTCCAGCTGCTCAACGCAAGGGGGGCGGCTTTCCGGGTCAATCACCGGTCCTGGTGGAAAGAGGAACTGCCCAGCAGGGAGGAGTACCTGGAGGCCAGAAAGAATCTGGACAAGGCCGGCTGGAATGTGGACTACATCGTGACCCACTGCGCGCCGACCAGTATCCAGAATGAACTGCTGGGAATGTGGTCCAAGCCAGACGAACTGACGGACTTTCTGGAGGAGGTGAGGCAGAGGTGCCGGTTCCGGTACCACTTCTTCGGGCACTATCATAGCGATGGAGTGATACAGAAGCAATTTGTCCTGCTGTACCAGAAGATCATAAAGTTAAAAGAGAGGTAAGAGACATGGATGACATACTGAACGAACTATATGACCAACTCTATACCCCTCCGCCTCAGACCGAAACGGAGCAGGAAATAGATGGCTGCCACCGGAAGCTGATCGAGCGCCTGGAGAAGCCGGAACGGCGGTTAGTTTTGCAGATCATAAACTGCCAGGACAAAATCACCGACATGCAGTCCCGGGACAGCTTCTGGTGCGGATTTCGATTGGCCTGGCAGATCATGGGGGCGCTCTCCTACTCCTGCCGGGATCGAAGAAGAAAAACAAATGAAGCAGCGGCAGATACATACTTACACAGTGATGATCAGTGAAAGGGAATCGTTCGAGTTGGATAAATTGGTGAGTCAGTTGAAGTAAAGCGGTGGGGCAGTAATTTGTTGGCTGCATCACCGCTTTATTTCAACTTTTTATTATTTTATCTTTACAAAATATCGAATTTATAGTATAATAACATCAAATAATAGGTGTTGAAGAGCAAACCGCAGCTTACGGAACAGAGGTTAAAGATTTCAGATCTAAGTTTTTTAAAAACACAGCCGAGAGGCTGGAATCCCTTGTGCCGCAATAATTTTGAGACTGCATTGGATGACCCGACCCGATCTGAACAAAAAGATGTCATTGTTCAGTTTGGGTAGGGTCATTTTTTGCTTAGAATCCTTATATATTGAAATGGTTTCGGGCTTTTCTGTTCGGCATACCCTATGTCACCCGTTAAATACAAACAGAGAAAAATTGAAACGCAAAACGTGTAACCTGAGGGATTTGAACACCTGCTGTGTCACTGGTGGTGCGTGTTCATCATTTGTCGCTCATGAACGCATCTTCAACCTGGCATGGCGTCAGATTTTTCAGGAGACAAAGGGTGGCTGTGTGTTATAAAGACCTCGCTTCCGCCTGATATAGTGTTGAACTTGTACCACACTACTTTCCGGGTGCATCTTTTTCGTTAATACAAGACAAAATTCGTCAAAGTCATGTGTGGCTTTGGCGGGTTTTTATTAAATCTTCATACTGCCTTGATTAGTGTAAGTTCCTCCTGCGCAGATGGAATAGTCTTCGAAAAAGCAAGCCCTATGACTGGATTGTGGAGGGTCCTCATCCTTTCTGGTATTGATATATGGGAACGCTGCCCGTAATCCTATTGCCAGCTCCTAATACAAATTTTTGTCGATTTATTGTTCAGCATATGGTATAATTAGAGCAAACTAACATCTGTATCTGTCACAAAACTAATGATGCATAGGGAGGGTAAATAAAATGGCTATTATTCCCGCTTTTTTTATGGATGCTGTTATTGCACTCGGGATTCAAATACCTGGCGGGAAGAAACATTGGGTTGGAACCGGTTTTTTAGTCGGTAGGAAAGAGAAAGAGCATCCAGATAAATCTACAGTCTATATCATTACAAATAAACATGTAGTTAATGGCCAAAATTTACTTTATGTTAGATTTAACAATAGTGAATCTGCCGGTGTGAAAGACTTACCTATGCCTTTGAAAGTAAATGACGAACTACTTTATACAGATCACCCCCAGGCAAATACTGATATAGTGGCCATACAAATACTACCCCGAGTTATTACCGATAATAAACTTCGTTTGAGTTTTATGGATATAGATGAACATGCCATCACTTTACAGCAAATGAAGGAAACTGGGGTTGAGGAAGGTAGTTTAGTTTATGCGATTGGGTTTCCGATGAATTTAGTAAATGACACTGTTAAAGCTCCTATTTGTAGGCTTGGCTGTATTTCTCGTGTTGCAGATGCTTTTGTTTCTCACAACGCAGCGGAGACATTTTTAGTCGATGCGCAAACATTTCCTGGAAACTCTGGCGGCCCGATTATTAGTCGACCAGAACATATTTTCATACAAGGAACAGCTCATAATACAAAAGCAAATCTTATAGGAATTCTTAGTGCTTATATACCATATAGAGACACACTTGTCAGCCAACAAACACACCAACCCATTATGGTTCGTGAAGAGAATAGTGGTCTAACCATTGTTCATCCAGTTGATAGGATAAAAGAAGTTATTGAATTAGAATATAAACGAGTATATGAAAAAATGAACTTTCAAGCTACAAAGACAGATTAAATTGGGATAGATAACCCCCTTTGCTTGTTGCCTATAAATCATTGTTATGGCTGAATTTTCCAAATCCTATAGTTATATTTGAATGAAATGCTCTCTGGAGTTGAATGGCCCTACCTGATCTGAACAAGGAATTGTCATTCTTCAGGCCAGGCAGGGTCGTTTTTTATTTAAACTCCTTGTATTGTAATGTTTTCAGACTTTTCTATACAGAGTGCCCTATACCCTATGTCACCTGCTAAATACAAATAGAGCAAAAATATGTGGGCAGTGCAATTTTGCCCCCAAGTGAGACAAACCTCGCTCTCAAAAATTTTGCATCTTTTTTGTCAACACATGCCACGTCGGAGCAAAGTTCGCTTTGCTCCGACGTTTTTTATGCCTGTGGTGAAAACGATGGCATTTGCCCGTTCCATTGCTTCTCCTTTCCCACTGCGCTGGGACGGCATTTTCCATTATTGAGAGGATGTCACTTGTAAC
>CASEPH010000022.1 GCA_949289625.1 uncultured Clostridia bacterium
TGGCCTTCCGCTCGTCGATCGAGTAGAGGATGGCCGCCCGCTTCTCGCGATAAGTGTCGAGGATGTCCGCGCTCTCGTGGTCGAGGAGCGAGGGCTTCACGAAGGGCTGGCCGCCGCCGTTGATGCAGCCGCCGGGGCAGCACATGACTTCCACGAAGTCGTAATCCTTTTCGCCGTTGCGAATGGCTTCCAGCAGCTTGCCAGCGTTCTTGGTGCCGGAGACAACCGCCACGCGGACCGTCTTACCGGGCAGTTCGTAGGTGGCTTCCTTGACGGACTCCAAGCCGCGGACTTCGTGGAATTCCAGCGGTGCGTTCTCGTCGCCCATGAGAATGGCGGAGACGGTACGCAGCGCCGCTTCCATAACGCCGCCGGAAGCGCCAAAGATATCTGCCGCACCGGAGGCAATACCGAAGATGGGATCGAATTTCTCATCGGGCAGGGCCACAAAGTTGATGCCAGCCCGCTTGATCATCTCACCCAACTCCCGGGTGGTGATGCTGACGTCAATATCCTTCAGGCCGTCGGCTGCTTCCATGTCGGGCCGCTTGATCTCATACTTTTTGGCGGTACAGGGCATAACGGAAACAACGAACATATCCTTGGGATCAATGCCCATCTTCTCTGCATAGTAGGTTTTCATCAGGCCGCCAAACATGCCCTGAGGAGATTTACAGGAGGAGATGTTGGGCAGGAAATCAGGATAGTACTGCTCGGCAAAGCGAATCCAGCCGGGAGAGCAGGAGGTGATCAGCGGCAGCTTGCCACCGTTCTTAATGCGCTCCAGCAGCTCGTTGCCCTCTTCAATGATGGTGAAGTCCGCAGCAGTGTCCACATCGAACACACCGTCGAAGCCCAGACGCCGCAGGGCAGCCACCATCTTGCCTTCCACATTGGTGCCGATGGGCATACCGAAGCACTCACCCAGGCCAGCACGAACGGAAGGTGCCGTAGCGATGACCACATGCTTGGTCTCATCGTTCAGGGCAGCCCAAACCTTGCCGGTGTCATCCCGCTCAGTGAGGGCACCGGTGGGACAGTTGACAATACACTGACCGCAGGAGATACAAGCCGTCTCCACCAGGCCGCGGCCAAAGGGACTGCCGATCTCGGTGGCAAAGCCACGCTCGTTGCAGCCGATGACGCCAACGCCCTGGGCCTGGCAGGCAGCCACACACCGACGGCAAAGGACGCACTTGGAGTTATCCCGCACTAGGTGAATGGCGGAATCCTCAATTTTGGGTTTCATATCGGGGGTCTGGAACCGAACCTGGTCAATGCCGAAGTCCTTGGCCAGATCCTGCAGCTCACAGGTGCCGTTTCTCCGGCAGGTGAGGCACTCCATCCGGTGATCGGACAGCAGCAGCTCCAGGGTCATCTTCCGGGCATCCCGGACCTTCTGGGTGTTGGTCCAAACCTCCATCCCTTCGTTTACAGGATAGACGCAGGAAGCCACCAGGCCTTTTGCTCCCTTGACCTCCACCATGCAGATACGGCAGGCGCCGATCTCATTGAGGTCCTTCAAATAGCACAGGGACGGGATCTTGATCCCTGCCAGATTTGCAGCCTGAATAATGGTGGACCCGGCAGGGGCCTCCACTTCAATGCCATTGATCTTTAATTTCACAGTATCCATCTTTTGCCTGAGCCTCCTTAACCCTTGGAAATAGCGCCAAACTTACATTTTTCCATGCAGCTGCCGCACTTGATGCACTTGGATGTATCGATCTTGAAGGGCGACCGGATCACGCCGGAAATGGCGTCTGCCGGGCAAACACGAGAGCATGCGGAGCAGCCCTTACACTTGGTCGGATCGATGGTGTAGGTGAGCAGCGCCTTGCAGGAGCCTGCGGGGCAGCGCTTCTCCACCACATGGGCGATGTACTCGTCCCGGAAATTCTTGATGGTGGACAGAACCGGGTTGGGGGCCGTCTGACCCAGACCGCAGAGGGCGTTGCCCTTGATGTGGTTGGCCAGTTCCTCCAGCAGGTCCAGATCCTCCAGCGTACCCTGGCCCTTGGTGATGCGGTCCAGGATATCGTACATCCGCTTGATGCCGATCCGGCAGGGAGAACATTTGCCGCAGGACTCGTCCACGGTGAACTGCAGGAAGAACTTCGCAATATCCACCATACAGTCGTCCTCATCCAGCACGATCATACCGCCGGAACCCATCATGGCGCCGATGCGGGTCAGGTTCTCGTAGTCGATGGGCACGTCGATCTGGCTAGCCGGGATACATGCACCGGAAGGACCGCCGGTCTGAACAGCCTTGAACTTCTTGCCGCCAGGAACGCCGCCGCCGATCTGTTCAATGATCTGGCGCAGAGGTGTACCCATGGGGATCTCCACCAGGCCGGTGTTGTTGATCTTACCGCCCAGCGCAAAGACCTTGGTGCCCTTGCTGCCTTCGGTGCCCAGGGCCGCATAGGCTTCGGCACCGTGGTTGATGATCCAGCAAACGTTGGCGTAGGTTTCCACGTTGTTGAGGATGGTGGGCTTGCCAAACAGGCCCTTTACCGCAGGATAAGGCGGACGGCAGCGAGGCTCGCCGCGCTTGCCCTCGATGGACACCATCAGGGCCGTCTCTTCGCCGCAGACGAAGGCACCGGAGCCCAGACGAATATCAATATCGAAGCTGAAGTCGGTGCCGAAGATGTTCTTACCCAGGAAGCCGTATTCATGGGACTGCTCCAGAGCCTTCTTCAAACGCTCCACAGCGATGGGATACTCGGCACGAACATAGATGTAACCTTCCGTGGCGCCAATGGCATAACCTGCAATGGTCATGGCCTCCAGCACGGAGTGGGGATCGCCCTCCAGCACGCTACGGTCCATAAATGCGCCCGGGTCGCCTTCGTCGGCATTACAGCAGGCATATTTCACCGGTCCGGGGGAGTTGGCCGCAAACTGCCATTTCATACCCGTGGGGAAACCAGCACCGCCGCGGCCCTTGAGGCCGGAGGCCTTGATCTCGTCGATGACCTGCTGAGGCGTCATAGAAGTAAGCACCTTGGCCAGGGCGGCATAGCCGTCATAGGCGATGTATTCGTCAATATCCTCAGGGTTGATGACGCCGCAGTTCCGAAGGGCGATACGGACCTGATCCTTATAGAAAGGCGTATCGGTCAGGGATGTGGCCTTGCCGCTCTCATCCACTTCGCTGTAGATCAGGCGATCTACTCTACGGCCCTTGAGAATATGCTCTTCCACGATTTCCTGCACATCCTCAGCGGACACATGGCTGTAGTAGACCCCCTCGGGGTAGATCACCACATTGGGACCTTTGGCACAAAGGCCCAAGCAGCCAGTCTTGACAACACGAACCTCCTTGTCCAGGCTGTGTTTCTTGAGCTGGGACTCAAACTCAGCGATGATGCCGTCAGCTCCAGCAGATGCACAGCCGGTACCGGTGCAGACAAGGACATGGGCTCTGATAAAATCCATAGTTTTGCTCCTCCTTATTCTGCGGCGCCGATGGTGTACTCCGTCACCACCTGCTTATTGACAATGTGCTGGGCCACAATGGTGGGCACCTTTTCAGCGGTCATCTTCACATATGTAACCTTTTCCTGACCGGGCACATAGACCTCGACGATAGGCTCCAGCCGACATACGCCGATGCAGCCGGTCTGCGTCACCTGGACATTGTCAAGGCCGCGTTTATTGATTTCTTCCACAAAGGCATTGAGTACCGGACGGGCGCCGGCAGCGATACCGCAGGTGGCCATACCGACAACCACACGAATGGTGTCGCCGTCCTCCTTCCGGAGGTTCATCTTGGCCTGCATGCTTTCGCGGAGTGCTTTCAGCTCTTCCAAAGATTTCATTGCTTCAACGCTTCCCTTCTAAAGTGGATTCATTTTCTGTAAGAAAATCAGTCAGCCAGCCCAGTATTTCGGGCTCAGCCAGGGAAATCCCCCCCATGATCTCTCGGATCTCACGGGTGTCAAGGACGTAGCGCTCCTCCCCCACCTGGTGGGTAAAGAGGAAATCAATGTCCGGACTGCCCTGGATCAGCGTTACAATAGAGGAGGTCAGATCTCCCAAGGGCGGCATATCAATATTGGTGGGATCAAACCAGGCTGTGAGCGTGGTCCCTTTCCCCACCTCCGACTCAATGGTCAAATCTCCGCCCGCCATCTGCGCTTCCATCTGAAGCAGCGGGATCCCCAGCCCCACCTTTCTGGTGGTTCTGGTGGTGGTAAATGGGTCCGTCACCCTTGCCACAAACTCCGGCGTCATGCCGCACCCGTTGTCCCGTACAGAAATCGTCAGTCGGACAGGGGTTTCCTCCACGGTGATTTCCACCAGCGTGGCCCCGGCTGTCACCGAGTTTTTGGCAATATCCAGAATATTGAGGCTGAGCTCCTTCATTACTTATATTTCGCCAGAACGTCATCCACCTGGTCGGGAGTCATCCGGCCGTAGACGTCGTCGTTAACCATCATCACAGGAGCCAGGCCGCAGGCACCCACGCAACGGGTGGCATCCACAGAATACTTTCCGTCGGGAGAAATGGAGCCCACAGGACATCCCAGCCGTGTCACGATCTTATCCAGGATCGCCTGAGATCCCTTGACATAGCAGGCAGTACCGAGACATACGGTGATCTTGTACTGGCCCTTGGGGTTCAGATTGTAGAGCGAATAGAAGGTCGATATACCGTAAACTTCCTCCAGGGGAATGTCCAGTCCCTCAGCGATCATGATCTGAACTTCTTCCGGCAGATATCCAAAGATCTCCTGCGCTTGCTGCATCACAGGCATGGTGCCGCCGGGGACATCCTTATACTGCTCGATCACAGCCTTCAGCTTTGCTTCCTGCTCCGGTGTGCCGGAATAGGGAACAACGGTTTTTGTGTTTGGCATAAAAGATTTCCTCCTTTTTGGGCCATAGCGCCCACAGTGTACCAACATTCCGCCCCGCCTCCCCGTAGCATTCGGTCAGGGCTTATCTATATTATAGCGTAAATTTTACGCTTTGAAAATCCCCATTTTGGGGATTTCTTCGGGGCTTTTTCATAGCTTCTGCCACTAAAAATAACGAAAATATAAAGTCTGTGACTTTTTTCACAACCCAAAGATAATGATTTTGCTTTTTGTCTCATTTGAGACAGTTGCACTTCCAGTATTTTGCTATTCATTTTTTCATGCCGTGATTTTGCACAAGAATGTTTTCTCAAAAACGCTTTATTTTCTACATTTCTCTTTTCCGCGTCAACCACCGTGCCCCCAGGCTAAACGGCAGATTCAGCATCAGCAGTACCGCTGTAACCAGCAGCGCATATCCACCCAAATACCCCCATTGCCCGGGCAATTTTGCACACAATTCCAAGGGAGAACCTGTCACAGGCTCGTTGAGGAACATATAATTTGTGTGCAGCTGGCCGTTGATCCAATACACCGGAATCGCGATTCCCACCAAAAAGAGCCCCACCTTCCACAGTTTCCCTATCCGTGGCCGGGCCTGTCCGGTAATAACCGCAATCAGAGAAAACTGCACCAGCATGGCATGGTAGATAAAACTGTGGATGGAGAGAAAATGCCACAGCGGAAGCTTGGTCCAGTTGGGAAACAGCAGCGCGGCCAATCCCCCGGAAAAGCACAGACTCCACAGCAGCTGCCCGACGGTATCCGACCTGGGATGCCATGCGGCATACAGGCATATAAACATGGCCACACTGCATAGATGCAGCGGAAGATACCCCACCGAAAAGGCCCCAGTGATCCCCAGGATCAGGTCGATGCAGATCTCCATAACCACCATGGACACTGCCATTCCCCGGAGCAGCCGGGCACGGTGATCCGGCCTCATGTGGCATCCCCACAAGATCACCAAAGCGCTCAAAAGTCCCAGCAGCGCCAGGACTGCCAGGTGCGCAGGGCCAAACAAAGAAAACCCCATCCCCGCGGGGATCTCCCGCTCCGGCGTAAACATATCACGCAGCACAGCGTTCTCCTCCGTACAACTTGAAAATTTTACCTTTTTGTAATGGCAAATACCGCCCGGCCAAGGGACCGGGCGGCATTGGGATTAGAAAAACTTTTTGATCCCCTCAGTGGCCGTAGCGATATCCGCGGAGATGGAAATGGTAAAGTCGATTTTGTTGGCCTTGCCAAAATCATCGCACCACTGGAGGAACGCCTCGGTCTGCTGGGTATCGTCGCAGACAGAGATCTTATACAGACTGTCAATGAAAATGTGTGTAATATCATAATCGCCGGCATGCAGACCGCTGACAAACCCTTTTAGGTAGTTATACCCGCCAATGGGATAGTCGCTCGCCTCCACAAGACGGACGCTGGACTTTATGTCATAAACGAGCTTGCTGCCCTTTTCGATGCAGACAACATGGCCCGCCTCATTTTCAACTGCTGCGTTGATGGTTTCAACCATCTGTTTGGTTTTACCGGAGCCTTTGACGCCCATAATAACCTTGACCATAGATGATTACCCCTTTCGTTTTGTCGGCCGGAACCGACTGTGGAAATATAGTAACATTTTTGCGCGTATTTTTCAACCATTTTTGTGAATTTTACTAGATAGAAATACGAAATTCCCTGCCGGGTTTACCAATTCTGCCCTCATCTGCCTAGATTGGTCATCATATTTTTCTTGTAGGCCTCCACCCCGGGCTGATTGAAGGGATTGACGCCCAGCACATAGGCGCTAAGACCGCAGGAGAGCTGGAAGAAATACATCAGATAGCCCAGCGTCCGGGCGTTCATATCGCCCATACGAAGAACGATCACAGGAACGCCGCCATCCACATGGGCCTGAAGCACGCCTTCATAGGCGTTTTCCTCCACATAGCTGACCGTCTTTCCCGCCAGATAGTTTAGGTCGTCCAGGTTCTTCCAGTCAATTTCCACCGTCAATTCCCGGGCCGTGGGCGCAAACCGCACCACTGTCTCAAAGAGATTTCGCTCCCCCTGCTGGATCAACTGCCCCATGGAATGAAGATCCGTGGTAAACTGGGCGCAGGCGGGGAAGATCCCCTTGCCGTCCTTGCCTTCGCTTTCACCGAAGAGCTGCTGCCACCAGCGGCCCACATACTCAAAGTCCGGCTCATAACTGCACAAAAGCTCAATCTTCTTGCCGTTTTCATAGAGCATATTCCGGGCTGCGGCGTAGAGCCAAGCCGGGTTTTCCATGCTGCGCACATCCAGCTCCGCCTCTGCCTGCCGGGCTCCGGCCATCAGAGAACGGATATCGATCCCTGCCACCGCCATGGGCAGCAGCCCGCAGGCGGTGAAGACGCTGTAACGGCCCCCCACATTAGCCGGAATGGGGAAGTTGGTGTACCCTTCCTCGGTGGTGAGGGTACGCAGCTTGCCCTTATGGGGATCTGTAGTCACATAAATGCGCTGCTTGGCCTTCTCCGCCCCGTATTTCCGGTTGAGCAGCCAGCGGAACATCCGGGCTGCCACGGCAGTTTCCATGGTAGAGCCAGACTTGGAGACAATATTGATGGAAAAATCCACATTCTCCAGCTGCTCCACCAGATCATTCAGGGCCCGGGTAGACAGATGGTTTCCGGCAAAATAGATCTTCACCGGATCCTTTTCATTGTGCATGGTGCCATTCATGAATTCGATGGCAGCCCTGGCCCCCAGATAGCTGCCACCGATACCGATCACCACCAGGGCCTTGGAATCCCGGCGAATCTTTCTGGCCGCCGCGCTAATGGCGTCCAGTTCCGCCTCGGTGGTGCCGGAGGGCAGATGATACCAGCCTAAAAAATCACTGCCTTCCCCGGTGCCTTCCGCCAATTTTGCATGGGCCTCGCTTAGACGGCTTTCCATACCCATCAGGCTGGAGAAGTCAATGCAACCCCATATATTGGAGATATCAGTCTCGATCAAAATCAATCCCATCCTTTTTATCGGAATGTTGTTTTACGCTCCTATCTTAACGGATTCCACCGGAAAAAGCAAGCCGCTTTTCTGGATTTATGCCCCCATCCACAGTTTACTGGTGATCCGAGACATAAGCTGTCCCCAGCTGAGCCGTTCCACCCGAACTTCCGCCACCAGGGGAATCTCCGCCAGTACCGTCTCTCCGCTCTTGAGCGTGATGGTTCCCAGGGTCTGCCCCTGCTCCACAGGCGCACTGACCTGTTCCGCCACCGTGATCTCCCGGGTCACACCGGCAGCTGCAGCCTTATCCAGCAGCACCGGATCTGCCGCCTGGGGAACTGGCTGGACCGTCTCACTGGTGCCCAGTTCCACCGCAACCGCAGGTATCTGCTCCTCCCCCACCGGGTCCAGCAACGTGTAGTTGGCAAACCCGTATTCCAGCAGAGCCTTGGCGGATTCAAACCGATCTGTGCTGGTCTCGCAGTTCATTACCACCGCAATAAGCTCCATTCCATCGCGTTCCGCCGAGGCGGACATACAGTATCCTGCCGCCTGGGTAAAGCCGGTTTTCAGCCCTGTGGTTCCCTGATAGAACCGCACCAGCTTATTGGTATTGCTGAGGCCAAAGGATCCATCCCGGACGGTATCCATCCAGATGGTGGTAAACTCCCGGATGGCGTCGTGCTTCAAAAGTTCCCGAGACATGATGGCAATATCCCGGGACGTGGTATAGTGCACGTCCGCCCCAGCCTCATCGTCCAGCCCGGTGCAGTTGGCAAAATGGGTATTCGTCATCCCCAGCTCCTGGGCCCGCTGGTTCATTTTGTCCACAAAGCTGCTCTCGCTGCCTGCCACCGCCTCCGCTAAGGCCGTAGCGCAGTCGTTGGCCGAGGATACCACCACGCATTTCACCATATCCCGGACGCTCATCTGTTCATTTTCCTCCAGATAGACCTGACTGCCGCCCTTGGCTGCCGCAGCGGCAGAGGCAGTGATCATGTCCTCCCAGTCCAGCTGTCCCCGGTCGATGGCCTCCATCACCAGCAGCAGCGTCATCACCTTTGTGACGCTGGCCGGGGCCAACTGATGGTCCGCGTCCAGCTCATAGAGCACCGTACCGGTGGCGGCGTCCATGAGAATGCAGGATGGCGCCTTGGTCTCCGGCGCTGCCAGGCAAGTCCCTGTCAGGATCATCGCCATCAAAAGTGCCACAATTGCTTTTCTGCCCATAGGTATGTCCCTCCATTTCGTTGGTACATGCTATGCCTGTAGGAGGGCAGTTATACCCAGCAAAGCACAAATCCCGACCGGACAGTGCCGGTCGGGATACTGCTTGTCAGATACCTCGTAGGTTTCGCCGGGGCGTGTACATGGGGGAACATACATCCCGGCCGGGCAAAACCGGCCGGGATCCTATCGTCTTTTTGTACCTCTCAGCCCAAGAAGGCCATTCCCAGAGACACCAGCGGCAGCGTCACCAGACAAGCAATGGTGGTCATCATCACCGCGCACACCGCATAGTCCCCGTCGGAACCGTTGTTCTTGGCCAGCATGGCCACCATATTGATGGCAGGCAGGCCCGTCAAAAACGTGATGGTTCCCGCCATATCCGCCGGAACGCCACACAGCCCCATTACGATAAAGTAGACCAGGGGCAGAATCAGCATTTTGAGGCCGATCTCCGCATACAGCTCCCCGCACTTGAGGACACTGCGCACATCGGTCATGGAGAGCATACCGCCGATATAAATGAGAGACAAGGGCATACTGGCGCTGCCCAGCTTGGACAGGGCAGTGGTGACCACTGTGGGCAGATGGAGGTCCAACAGCACCAGCACCGTGGCCCCCAGAATGGCCACCAATGCGGGGCTGAGCAGATTTTTCAGTCCTTTCAGGGAAAAGGGCTTTTTCTCCGCCGTCACCGGCTGGGTCAGAGACACGCCATAGGTCCAGAACAGGCCCTGATCCAGAATCGTAAACAGGGAGATGTACAGCAGGGCTGTATCCGGATATAATTCCACCACCAGAGGGATCCCCATAAAGCCCACATTGCCGAACATGACGATGGCCCGGAACACCTTGGCCCGATTATCCCGCAAATGGAACACCGTTTCCAACACCTTGGACAGCAGCCCCAGCAGCAGATACAATGCAGCCGCCAAAGGAATCACCAGCAGACTGGCTGCCAGCCCAGCCCGTGTAGCGCCCTCCGCCGTGTTGATAAAAATATAGGCTGGCAACGCCATCCGCATTACCAACTTGGATACGTTCCCCAAGGAATGGGCATCCAAAATCTGAAACCTGACTGCCACAATTCCCATGAGAATTAGAATCAGAAAAATACCGATCTGATTGAGTACAATAAAAAACTGCTCCATATTTCCTCCATACTCCTGCCGCACCTGCGGCTTGTCGAATTTCCTTATTTATGATACTCTGTCGTTTTTCTGCTGTCAACAAAAAGAAATATGCCGGGCAGAAGGTTTCCCCACTGTCCGGCATATATTGGTTTTGTCCGTCCTATCTTCCCCGCTGAAACAGTTCCTGAATCAGACTATTCTCTCGGGTCAGATCCGCCAGCACCAGCGCACAGCAGCCCGTTCGCGGCTGATAGCAGTATAGGCGCAAAAACTTACCGTTCTCCTCCCACAGTTCTTCCATGGAGCGGGTACCGCCGTTGATGGCCACATCGGCAAACACCGTCAGCCATTTGGGATTGCCCAAGCCTTTGAGAACCGTCAAGGGCTGATCCTGAACCGCCTCCAGCCGGACGTGTTCCAGCTCCTCCATGGCCCGGTTGCAGTAGCGCACCACAAAGTCCGCACCGCCCCTGCGGCTCCGATAGACCAGTTCCAGCACGCATAGGGGCAGCGGCAGTTTTCCCACCCAGTCATTGAGCGCCTCCACCGGGCATGGCGTCCAGCTCTCCTCCTGGCTTCCCGCGGGAATGACCTTTGGTTTTTCCTTGAGCCGGTCCGAGCGAACCCTTCGTTTGAACTGTGCGCCATCCTTCATGGTAATGACGCCGGATTTTTCCTGCTTGATATAGGTTTTCGAAACAACGATGCCCCGGTTGATGCTGGAAAAAATCTCCTCTGGCAGTTCTGCATAGATATCCTTGAGACTCCGGTTGGTACATAGGGCACTGCCGTCTGTCCTGGTGATCTTCGTCTTTCTGCCCTCTATGGTGATGTAAAGTATATCATCTACCGGGACCTGCACCTTGCGGTAGTCCGCCTGCACCGTCAAAAAACGTTTTTCTCCCACAGTTGGCACGCCCCCTTTTGTTTTTCGATTAAATTGTATCAAAGGGTTAATTTTATGTCAACTGCAATTCTGAAATTTTTATCTTTTTTTCAGTTGTATATTTTCTCAATATTGGCCGATTTTTTGTACTTTTTCTGCATATTGTGTTGGTTTTTCCTTCCTCCACAAGGGGTGGGGTCCAGTGCAGTTTTCTTGGAGAAATACACAGTTATGTCAATCTTCCTGCTGTTCCTCCAGCCCGGTAATGCAATAGGCAAACAGCGGCGTTTCCCCATCGGACGGGATGTAGTCCGTCAGAGTCAGACGGTAGGTTCCCACTGCGGTTCCGTTTTCCAGGAGCTCCGCTTGGCAGAGATAGCTGCCGTCCTCCTGAAGCTCCGGCTCAGATACGGTCACTTCCATAGAGGCAAGGTCCCAGGAGGTCACTGAATAAACTTCTCCCTCATCTCCGTATTCCGAAGTCACCAGCGGATTTTCCTCCCCCAGAGAGGGGTACTGTCCCTCATAGGGTCCAAACAGAGCTGCCACAAAGGGCGACAGATCCTCCGCTGCGATCTTCAGCACATCGCCTTCCGCAGATATGTCTGGGCTCTGGGTTCCCACCTGGCCAATCAAATATCCCACCGACCGCCAGAAATACACCGGGTCTATGTTGTTATAGGAAAGCCCATCCATATATACCGCGCAGACTGCGCTTTTGATGGCCAGCTCCGTCAAATCCGTTTCCAGGGGCGTTTCCGCCGAAGATTCGGCCAGTTCCTCCATTCCGGATGCCTCCTCCGCGGAAACCATCGTTCCATCCGTCACAGTCCCCTGTTCCTCCGGTGTCTCAGCAATGCTTGCAAGTCCGAAGGTCTCCGGGGTCTGGGCGACGGAGACAGAGGATTCCGGCTGCTCGCCGCAGCTCACCAGTAGGCAAAGCATCGTTCCCAACAGGATCATATTCTTTATTGTATATTTCATCAATCGCACCTCATTTCCATCAGATTATGTGCAGAATACCATGGATTCGGGGAAAAAGCAACATTTCTCCCTGGATCTCCTTCTATTTTTCAAACTCTGGGGCCCAAACGCACCGGCATTTCGGCAGTGCTCTTTTGCATAGCGCACAAAAAAACGATGCAATTTCCTTTTTTTTCAGCAAAAACACAATTGACCCACCCCAAAATTTGCTGTATAATGTGCCCATACAGCAAGGGCGCTGTGAGGTCATGGTCATCTCACGGCGCCTGTCTCATTATGTAACCTTTTCCACGGAGATTAAGTAAAGGAGTCTGATTCTTATGGCAGCAAACACCAAGGAAATCTACGGTTCCATGGTATTTAACGAGCATGTGATGAAGGAGCGTCTTCCCAGCGCCACCTTCAAAAGTCTCAAAGCCACCATTGACGAGAGCAAGCCTCTGGACCCCGATGTTGCCAACGTCGTTGCCAGCGTCATGAAGGACTGGGCCATCGAAAAGGGCGCCACTCACTACACCCATTGGTTCCAGCCCCTCACCGGCATCACCTCGGAAAAGCACGACGGCTTCGTCTCCCCCCTTGGCGACGGCACTGCCATTATGGAATTTAAGGGCAAGGAACTGATTCAGGGCGAGCCTGACGCCTCCTCCTTCCCCTCCGGCGGTCTCCGGGCCACCTGCGAAGCCCGAGGCTATACCGCCTGGGACCCCACTAGCTACGCCTTTGTGAAGGACGACGTGCTCTGCATTCCCACCGCCTTCTGCTCCTATACCGGGGAAGCTCTGGATAAAAAGACGCCACTGCTGCGCTCCATGAAGGCCATTTCCCAGGAAGCCTGCAAGGTGCTCCGGCTGTTTGGCAAGGATTATGAACAAGTCACCTCCACCGTGGGACCGGAGCAGGAATACTTCCTGATCCGCCAGGAGGACTATGCCCGCCGGGAGGACCTGATTCTCACCGGACGGACCCTGTTTGGTCACTCCGCCGCCAAGGGCCAGGAACTGGAGGAGCACTATTTCGGCGCGCTGCGCACCCAGGTTTCCGAGTTTATGAAGGACCTGGACACCGAGCTGTGGAAGCTGGGTATCCCCGCCAAGACCAAACACAACGAAGTAGCACCTGCACAGCACGAATTGGCTCCCATTTTTGATACCACCAACAAAGCCATCGACTTCAATCTGCTGACCATGGAGATCATGAAGAAGGTAGCTGAGCGGCATGGCTTGGTTTGCCTCCAGCACGAAAAGCCCTTCGACGGCGTCAACGGTTCCGGCAAGCACAACAACTGGTCCATCTCCGCCGGTAGCGAAAACCTGCTGGATCCCGGTGATACCCCCATGGACAATCTGCAGTTCCTCACCTTCCTGACCGCAGTCATCAAGGCGGTAGACGAATATCAGGATCTCCTCCGGGTCTCCGTGGCATCTCCCGGAAACGATCACCGTCTGGGCGCCAACGAAGCACCACCCGCCATCATCTCCATCTTTGTGGGCGATGAACTGGGCGCCATTCTCGATGCCATCGCCAACGACAGCCCCTACACTGCCAAAGGTCAGAGCAAGATCGACCTTGGCGTAGACGTTTTGCCGGTATTCCCCAAAGATAACACCGACCGGAACCGCACGTCTCCCTTCGCCTTTACAGGCAACAAGTTTGAGTTCCGTATGCCCGGCTCCGCCATGAACCTGGCCGATGCCAACATGGTACTCAACACTGCCGTGGCCCATGTACTTCGGGAATTCGCCGCGGAGATGGAGGGTCAGGAGGACTTCACCGCTGCCGCCGCCGCATGGGTCAAAAAGACCATCAAGGAGCATCAGCGGATCCTGTTTAACGGCAACGGCTATTCCGCCGAGTGGGAAGCCGAGGCTGCACGCCGGGGCCTTTCCAATATGAAGACCACCGTAGATGCCCTGCCCAGCATGCTGGCGGAGAAAAACATCCGCCTGATGTCCGAGATGAACGTACTGTCTCCTGTGGAGATGCAGAGCCGCTATGAGGTGGGTCTAGAGCATTATTCCAAGGTCATCAACATTGAGGCACTGACCACACTGGGCATGGCCCGCCGTCAGCTGATCCCTGCTGCACTGGAATTCATGTCCGCCGTGGCAGGCACCGCCTCCTCCAAGCGTTCCGTCAGCGAAAGCATCAGTACCAAAACCGAGGAGCAGATTCTCAAATATGTTTCCCGGGATACCGACAACATGTGCGCTGCCTGCGATAAGCTGGAGGATCTCATGAACAAGGTGGACACCGTGAAGGGCACCTATGAGCTGGCCGACTATTACTGCAATACGATTCTCCCCGCTATGGCGGAGGTTCGTGCCGCAGCCGACCACTGCGAAATTATTGTAGGCAAGGAATACTGGCCCCTGCCCAACTACTCCGAGATGCTGTTCTACGTGTAAATCCTATAAAAAATGTGGCTTCGGACCTTCGTCCGAAGCCCTTTTTTATATTCCCACTGCCTCCAGTCCATAGAGCACTGCAGGCACCAGCAGCAAAGCCGGCAGAAAATTGATGACTTTGATCTTCGTGATGCCCACAATATTGAGGCCCAGCGCCAGGATCATCAAGCTTCCCGCGCAGGTGAGCTCGGCAACGCAGGCCTCTGACAGCACCGGCGACAGCACCTGGGCCAGCAGCACGATCCCCCCCTGAAACACCAGCACAAAGACTGCGGAAAACAGCACGCCGATCCCCAGGGTAGCAGAGAGCATAACGGAGGAAATGAAATCCAGCAAAGATTTGGTCAGCAGCATTTCATTGTCGCCTCGCAGTCCGGCGTTGAGGGATCCCACAATGGTCATGGCGCCGATACAAAACAGCAGGCAGGCCGTGATAAATCCCTGGGAGATCTGCGCCGCCTTTCCTGCGCCTGCGGTCTTTCCCGCCACCTTCTCCACCAGACGGTTCACACGGCCGTCGATATCCAGCAGCTCTCCCACCAGCACCCCCAGCACAATGGAGATAATCAGCACCAGGGTATTTTCTCCCTCCGCCAACCCCGTGACACCGATGGCCACAGTACAAAGGCCTATGGCTACCATCACAGCACTGCTGAGCCGCTCCGGAATCCCTTTTTTGCACAAAAGGCCTATTATACTGCCCAGCAGCACCGTGGCCGTATTTACCAAAACACCGAACATGTTTTCCCCTCCTGTGGTTAGCCGCAGCTGCGGCGTTTTTTATGATACCAAGTTCCACAGGATTCGTCAAGCTTTATCACAAAAAAGCGTTAAAGTTTTTGGTGTATTGTCTCTTTTTGCGGCCAGGCATTGACATAAAAAAGCGGAGACGCAATGCGTCTCCACAAGGCCAAACCTCACCGCTCACTGGGACCTTCCCGGTTTTCCAGAGAACCGTTATCTTCCGGGTCGTTTTCCGGATGCCGTCCCAAAATCGAAAACTCCACCCATTCAGCAATGTTGGTGGCGTGATCCCCGATACGCTCAAGATACTTGGCAATCATCAGGAAATCCAGCGCCTGCTGGCCGCAGCCCGGATTCTTGGCAATGAGATCGATCAGTTCCTCTTTGACCCGGTTAAACAGCTCATCCACCTCATCATCGGAGGCAATGACTTCCTTTGCCAACTCCAGATCCCGCTGTACATAGGCAGCTACACTGCGCGTCACCATAGTGGAGGCAGCCCGGGCCATAACTCCAATATCGGTCAGCTCCGGAATTACATAGCCATCGGCAATATAGAGTACGATTTCCGAAATATCCGCCGCTTGATCTCCAATTCGCTCCATATCCGTAATCATTTTTAACGCAGAGGAAATCTGCCGCAGATCTCTTGCTACCGGCTGCTGCTGCAAAAGAAGCTTCAGGCAAAGCCGTTCGATATCCCGTTCCGCCTGGTCAATCTCCTGATCTGCATGAATTGCACGCTTTGCCAATTCTGTATCCCGGTTCTTCAAGGCCTGGGCCGCCGAGGCAATCGCCGTTTCACAAAGGGCTCCCATATGGGTCAGTTCTGCTCCCAGCTGCTCCAACTGCTGGTCAAATGTTTTTCTCATATCCGTATACCTCCCAATCAGCCGAATCTGCCGGTGATGTAGTCCTCTGTCCGCTTGTCGGAGGGCACAGAGAATATCTTTTCCGTATTACCGTATTCGATCACTTCGCCCAGCAGGAAAAACGCCGTCTCGTCTGACACGCGCACTGCCTGCTGCATATTATGGGTCACCATGATGATGGTGTAGTTCTTTTTCAGTTCCACGCACAGTTCCTCAATCTTTCCGGTGGAAATGGGGTCCAGAGCCGAGGTGGATTCATCCATCAACAGCACCTCCGGCTCCACCGCCAGGGCACGGGCAATGCAGAGCCGCTGCTGCTGGCCGCCGGAGAGGCCCAGCGCGCTTTTTTTCAGCCGGTCCTTGACCTCGTTCCAGATGGCGGCATTGCGGAGCGACCGCTCCACGATCTCCTCCAGCTTGGCCTTGTTGCGGATACCATGGGTCCGGGGACCGAAGGCCACATTGTCAAAGACGCTCATGGGGAAGGGATTGGCCTTCTGAAAGACCATACCCACCCGCTTCCGCAGCTGGTTGACGTCCATACCACCGTAGATCTCCTCATTGCCCAGACGGATGGAACCGGTGATCCGGCATCCCTCCACCAAATCGTTCATCCGGTTGATGGATTTCAGCAGTGTGGATTTTCCGCAGCCCGAGGGGCCAATAAAGGCCGTGATCTTATGCTCCGGTATTTTCAGGTTAATGTTTTTCAGTGCGTGAAAATCTCCATAGTAGAGATTCAGATTTTCAATTGTTATTTTATCCACGGTTTTCACCCTCTCTTATTGCTTGGTCAGCTTTTTGGCTGCAAAGGCGGACAGCGCGTTGAGGCCGATCACCAGCACCATCAGAACGACGGCGGTGGCATGGGCCTGATCCGTATAGAGGCCTTCGTTCATCAGCGCGTACATGTGAACCGACAGAGTCCGTGTGGACTGGAACAGCGGCGCAAACAGATGAAACGAGCCATCCTTGATAAATGCCAGATTTCCCGTACCGGAACCGGAGGTATAGATCAGCGCAGCGCTCTCGCCCACAATTCGGCCGATACTGAGGATCACACCGGCCAGTACGCCGGGCATAGCGGAAGGAAGAATGATTCGGAACACAGTCCGCAGCTTTCCGGCTCCCAGTCCAAAGCTGCCTTCCCGGTAGGCGTCCGGCACCGCCATCAGCGCCTCCTCCGTGGTACGCAGCATCAGCGGCAGGATCATGATGGCCAGGGTCATGGAACCTGCCAGAAGGGAAAATCCCCAGCCCAGGGCCACATTGAAGAACACAAAACCGAAAATGCCATAGACGATGGAGGGGATACCCTGTAAGGTCTCCGCGGTGAGCCGCACCAGCTTCACCAGCTTATTGCCCCGTTTGGCATATTCCACCATATAGATGGCACCACCCACACCGATGGGCACTGCCACCAGCAGACTCAGGGCTGTCATCACCAGGGTGTTGATTATGGCAGGCATCATGGACTGGTTCTTGGTGGTCCAGGTCCAGGCAAACAGTTCCTTATGGATATGGGGCAGACCTGTGGCCAAAATATAGATAATCAGAAACAGCACCACCGCTGCGGTCAAAATTGCCGCCAGATGTACCAGCAGGAACTGTACCAGCGCCATGGGATGCCGGAGATAGCTGCGCCACTTTTCCTCCAATGTTACCGTGTTGATCTTTTGGAGCTTCTTTTTCTTATCCATCAGGCATCCCTCCTTTTGAGCAGGGAGAAGCAGGTATTGATAATCAGGATAAACACAAACAGCACAACGCCTGTAGCGATCAGCGCTTCCCGATGCAATCCAGAGGCATACCCCATCTCCAGCACGATGTTGGCAGTCATGGTGCGAAGGCCCTTGAGCAGCCCAGAAGGCATAATGGGCTGGTTGCCGGCAATCATAATCACCGCCATGGTCTCTCCGATGGCTCTGCCTACGCCCAGGATGACGCCGGACATGACGCCGGATTTTGCCGCCGGCAGTATGGTCGCAAAGACGCTCCGCTCGTGGGTGGCCCCCAATGCCAATGCTCCCTCATAGTAGCTGTCGGGCACGGCGTTTAAGGAAGATTCCGCCACTGAGATAATGGTGGGCAAAATCATGATTCCCAGCAGGATGGAGGCCGTCAGCAGACTTTTTCCGCTGGTGCCAGTGAGCTCCTGGATCACCGGCACAATCACCATCAATCCAAAGAAACCGTATACGATGGAGGGAATACCGGCCATCAGTTCCACCGCAGGCTTGAGCACCCGGTAAATACCCTTGGGGCAAAACCGGGACAGATAGATTGCACACAGCAAACCCACGGGCACACCGATCACAATGGCCCCGGCTGTCACATAGATGGAGCCCACAATCATGGGCAAAATTCCAAACATCTCTTTGCTGGGCTTCCACACCGTTCCGAAGAAGTTCCCCAGGCCGATCTCAAAGATGGTTGGGATTCCGTTTCCCAGCAAATACACACAGATCAGTGCCACCGCGGCGATGGAGACGCAAGCCGTCAGCAAAAACACTACCTGCATGATTTTTTCTTTATATTTTTTCATACGCTATTCCTTCCCATTCGATCTGCCGCAAAGGCCCTTTTGTTACAGATCCCGCCGCGAAAGGGTTTCGCGGCGGGGTGTAGCAGGACTCTTTTGTACGAATCGGACTCAGCCCAGGTCGGCCCAGTTGGTGACCTCACCCACGAAGATCTGACGGATCTGCTCGGAGGTCAAATCGGTCACACTGTTTTCCTGGTTGACAATCACAGCGATTCCGTCCAGTGCGATCTGGGTCTCGGTCAGGCCCTCAGCCAGCTCCTCCTCTTTCAGGGCACGGCTGCTCATGCCGATCTCACAGGAGCCATCAATGGTGGCAGTGATGCCAGCGCCGGAACCGGTCTGCTGAATGTCAATGGTGACGTCGGGGTTGATGGCCCGGTAGGCCTCCGCCAGCACCTCCATCAGAGGAGACACAGAGGTGGAACCGTTGAGGCTCAGGGTTCCGCTCATGCCGGAACCGGTGTAAGCTTCGGCACTCTCATCCATGGTGATGTAGCCTTCCTCGCTTACGATTTTCTGACCGTCCGCGCTGAGGATGAAGGAGATGAAGTCCTTACCCAGCTCGGTGAGATTCTCTTCCTTGTAGCAGAGCTCGAAGGGACGGGATACCGCATAGCTGCCAGCCTTGATGTTCTCCACCGTGGGCTCTACGCCGTCCACCTTGATGGCTTTGACGGAATCGTTGAGGGAGCCCAGGGAAATGTATCCGATGGCGGAAGTGTTGCCCGCAATGGTCTGGGTCACAACGGAGGTGGAGTTGCTGATCTCAGCCATATCCGTGGTGTGATCTCCGTCGTCGTCTTCAATGCCCATCAGCTCAATAAAGGCGCTGCGGGTGCCGGAGCCCTCTTCCCGGGAAACTACCGTAATGTCAGTATCCAGGTTGGATCCGGTGCTCTCGGAAGTTGCGGTCTCCTCGGTGGAAGCCGTTTCCGTCTCAGCAGCAGCCGTTTCGGTTTCAGCAGCAGGGGTCTCGGTGGCAGCTTCTTCTGTTACCGCAGCGGGGCTTTCGGCAGCAGCTGTCTCACTGGCACTCTGGGTGGAATCTCCACAGCCAGCCATGGCGCCTACAAGCATGGCGGAAACCGCCAGCAAAGCAATCAATTTTTTCATTGTAATCGTTACTCCTTTTTTGATTTCATATTTGATGTCCTGTAACGGTTATCATCATACTAGGGCAATGTAAACTTTGAAATCCTACTCCAGTAAAATATTTGTAAAAATGCCGCTATGCTGATTTTACCCAGCCATCCGGCAGAATATCCGAATCGTCAAAATTTCTCTCTATAATATAATTTCAATTATTATATTTGGTAATTATTATATTGACTAACCGTGATTTTCTGGGTATACTAAGTATGTGAAAGAAATTGTGAACCCGCATGAAAAGGAGGCGTCTTCCATGAAGGAAAAATACAGTGAACAGGGAAGAAATCCTTATGATGGCCTGCGGCCATATTCCGCCCTCACCCACGGCGTAGGCATTATCCTGGCAATTCTAGCGCTGGCCGTTCTGCTGCAGATCACCGTCACGCAGGGCGCTCTGGCGGTAACGGCCGTTTCCATCTATGCGGTGAGTATGCTCTGCCTGTACACCGCCAGCACGGTCTACCATTCTTTGAATATCGGCGTTCAGGGTCGTCTGTTCCTGCGGAAGCTGGACCATCTAATGATCTATTTTCTCATTGCCGGCACCTATACACCCATTTGCCTGCTTTCTCTGGAGGGCACAATGTCCGGCAGAGTGATGCTGATCGTAATCTGGACCATGGCCATTCTCGGCAGTGTATTCACCCTGTTTTGGATCAAAATGCCCCGGGTCCTGACCTCCGGCATCTACCTGGTGATGGGCTGGACCGCCATCTTCGCCATTTACCCGCTCCATGTACACATGTCCACCATATCCTTTATTATGCTGCTGGCCGGCGGCGTTATGTACTCCATCGGCGGCATTCTGTATGCACTGAAATGGCCCGGACGGCACAACCGCTACTTTGG
The DNA here is from genome assembly GCA_949289625.1 of uncultured Clostridia bacterium. Next base: position 20,660 of record CASEPH010000022.1, read on the forward strand.
CTGCCATGAAATTTTCCATGTATTTATTGTCTTGGGCAGTATTTGCCACTTTATTATGATTTATCAAACCGTCTGCTAAATCAAAACGAGTTTGGGCGGATTACCGTTTCATTGGTAATCCGCCCAATTGTTATCTTATGTTGGGAAACGGTACGCGATGGTTCCGAATTGCAAAGGTTCCATAGGACAACCACGGTCTTTGCAGAATACATCACCGGAATACCATCAGGCGCATGGAATGATTTTTAAAAGCATCACTTCGTTGGGCTGCAGCGTAATGGAGAACCGCAGGCCATGATCGGCCGTCATGCGGTAGGTGTGCTGATAGGGCAGGGACTGCCCGGCCAGATATCCAATCTCATGTTCGCCAAATTGCCGAATGGTGCCCATTTGTTTGAGCACTACGCCAATGCATCCATGATAATTTCCGATTAAATGCTGATCCACCCAATAGTCCTTATGGGCCACACCAGAAAGCAGAATGGTCTGTTCCAAAGCCTCGTCACTTTCATACAGCCGTTGATCGGTAAAATCAAGGGTCCGCCCATCGTGGTAGTGCTTGCAAAAATAGGGGGAGTAGTTTTTGCTGTTGTGGAGCAAAATGGAGAATCCTCCGCAGCGGTCTGTGGTGACGATATAATTTAGTCCCTGAAACAGCCGGTAAGGCATCAGTCCCGTCAAAAAGATCTGGGCATACCAATTGATGTTTTTCAAGTCAAAACGACCGATGAGACCGCATCCATTGCCGACGATCTGATTCTCTTCCAAATATTCCGATTCATTGTTCAGGGCTTTCCAGCAGCCGATTCCCTGGACCAGATCATTGAGCTCCAAATTACATTTAATGAGATGGGCTGCGCAGTGTCCGCCGATCTGGGCAGCGGCAGCCTGATACTTGGTGACCCCCAGGGCAGAGACATACAGCGGCGTACCGGCATATCCGTACTGGGCCATGCTGGCCAGGATTTCCTCAGCCTTTTGGACCGCCAGGGCTGCATCCGCGCTATACATATCGCCGATGGAGTAAAATTCCCGCATTTCCCCATACAGTCCTCGGAACTTTTCGATCTTCCAGGCATGATCGGCCCATATCTCCATGCTGATAAAATCGGGCTTTATGCCTCGGGAGGAAAGGCCTTCAAACCAGGTTTTCCACCGGGGCCTGTGGACGGAATCTACCGGAAGGGCCGGACCGCCCACCTGCGCATCGGGAGCGAGCTGATGGATCAGGGTCAGAGACTGTTCAAACAATGCCAGAAATTCTTCCTGAGGCTGCTCCTCATACATGGTTTCCGGGACGAAAAATTCAAATCGCCAGGTGGATACCCAGTCCGCACCCCAGCGCTGTATGGAAAAATCCAAAAGTTCCTTCAGGAAATCCTGCCAATGGGCGATGCTGGTGAAATAAGAATGTTTGTCCACCACCAGTGTGTCCATCATCACTTCATAATTGTTTCCCATTACCAGCATGGGCGACAGCCCCAGGCCCCTAACAAAGTCGATAAGAAGTCCGAAATTGGAAAACAGATGCTTTTTTGTAGACGGATGAAAGGGGATCATTGTGGCGGTCGTCACATTTCCCAGTCGGATATATTGAAAATGCATTTCCTCTTGAATGTGCGTCAGCGGATCCTGGACGGTACGCTGCAGACAATCCAGACTGTTGTCCACATTCAGAATATTCCAGTTCTGTCCAAAGGACGTCCCCCGCCCTGCTTCGATCACATCCGAAAACCGGATCGCCGCCTCATTTTTCTGATAGACCAGCCGATAAGGCCGCAGCAGCTGGTTGACATCCCGGAGAACCACGCCTGTTGGCTTTCTGTTTGTTTCCTCCTCGGCATTTTCCCGTTTTTTGCGGAACTCCTTTGGCGTGATGCCATGGGCCGTCTGAAAAGCCAAATTGAAAGACCGCAGATTGGGAAAACCGCTGCTCTCAGAAATCGTAGTAACGTTTTGATTGGTGGTCAAAAGTAGGCGCAGGGCTTCCTCCAGCCGCAGTTTCAGCAAATATTCGGAAAAGGTAACGCCCAGTTCTCGATGAAATACCGTGGAAATATATTGTCGGGATACGGAAAAGGCTTCTGCAAGATCTCCCAGGGAAATAGGTTCCCGAAAGTGCGCCTCCAGGTATTCGATCATCTCCGCAGCCCGCTGATTTGCGGAGGCCGGCGCAGACTGGACGGTCACATGGTTGGTGATGATGGGCTCCAACGCCTGCAGCAGTTCATAGGCGGTGCATAGTCTTTGTAGCGCACTGGTGGGATTGTTGTAGCTCTGGTCAAAGAGCTCGATCAGCTTTTCCCGGGCGGTATCTGCGCTGTCCTGGAGCAGCACGATGGAGGCCCGCTGTGGGATCCCCACCAGAGGCTCCAGAAATGAGGCCGGTAGAATTCCATAGATGACACGGCTACCCGGTTCCAGCCACAGCTTCCGTTCCGAAAACGGGGAGAGAAACAGCAGCGTCCCTGCGTGAATTTCTTCGGAGTCCCTTCCATGGAGGGCAATACCGTCCGTTAACGCCAGCACCAGAAGATACTCCGGAGAGGAAAGGATCTGTTTGGATTTACAGCATGTGGCAGAAACTTGAATTGGAATAGAAGTGTCCACAAAACCGCCCCCTTCGTGCCATTATATAATGTTTTTTGTCGTTTCGTCAACAAAACATTTTCCTGCCACATGAACAATTTACAGGTTTTTGTTGAAGAAACCACCATCTTCCTCAGAATAATTTTGCTTTCATGCACTTGCATGAAAGCGGTACAAAAACACAATTCCATCGGAAGACCGCGCGCAATGGTTCGCCACAGCAAAAATCCGTCAAAAATCAAAGACTACGCCCCACTCTGCAATCAAATTTGTACGGTTCCAATCATAATGCGACGAACCATGGGAAATCCCTCAAGCTTTGGCTTGAGGGATTTCCCATAATACAGTTTTTTCGTTGCTCCTATCTTTATGGCTAGGCCAGCGTGGAAGCAATATATCAAACATGTTTTAAAGGAAAAATAAGGAATGCTTGAGGTGAACATTTTGCAGGTTTTCGTTGAACAGAAAACTGGTTATATCTCGTATGATTTGCTATGCTCTTTTCGGTAAAAAATATAAAAGATTTCATATAGGAGACTGATTGCAATGAACGATGATCAGAAGATGTACCAGGACAAGCTTCGCACGATCCCCGAAGCACTGGCAACCATCCAAAGCGGCGATTGTATTTTCACCACCAACAACTACTCTGAACCTGCGGGCTTTCTCTCGGAGCTGCACACCATCGCGGACCATGTGGAGAACGTAAAGGTTTGGAAGGGCCGTTCCGGTGAATACCCATTTATGACGGATCCCAACATGAAGGGCCGCATTGAGATGTATACCTACTTCATGGGGCCCCTGTTTTATAAAAAATCCCAGCCCCTGGGGCTGGTGGAGTATGTCCCTACAGACCTGGCGAACTACTATTCCGTTGCTGTGGCTGGACATCCGGCCAACGTCTATGTCACCGGTGTGACAGACATGGACGAAAACGGATTCTTCTATCTGCCCATGAATCATGTGGGCGACGGCATCACCATGCAGCACGCGCTGGATACCGGCGGAAGAATTATTGTGGAGGTAAACCACAACTTCCACCGGATGAACGGCTCCCTGCGGATCCCTGTGGACAAGGTAGACACCATCATCATCCACGACGCACCGGAAACGATCACGCCGACAATCCCTTCCACAGACGTGGAACGGGCCATTGGTGAGGCCGTGGCGGACCTGATCGACAACGGTGATACCATCCAGCTGGGCATCGGCGGCATCCCCAACGCCGTAGGCGGGTTTCTGAAGGACAAGCGGGATCTGGGCATTCACACAGAAATGTTCACCACAGCCTTTATGGATCTCATCCAGTGCGGAGCCATCAACGGCGAACGGAAGCCTGTGGACAAGGGCATTCACCCCTGTGCCTTTGTGGAAGGAGAAAAGGAGCTCTATCGCTTTGTGTCCGAAAATAAAAATATTGTGCTACGGGCTGCACCGGATATTGTAGATCCGTTTATTGTGGCGCAGCAGGATCATATCGCTTCGATCAACACCTGCGTAGAAGTGGACCTCACCGGGCAGGTCTGCTCGGAATCGGTAGGATATAAGCAGATCGCCGGATCCGGCGGTGCATTCTGCTTTGCCTATGGAACCTTCCGGGCAGCCCACGGCAAAAACATTCTGGCTTTCCAGGCCAAGAACAAAGGAGGACAGTACAAGATCAAAGCCATGCTGACCCCCGGCGCGGTGGTGACCATCCCCAGAAACTATGTGGACTACTTCGTCACGGACTACGGCGTTGCCAAGCTCAAGGGGCTTTCTGTCACAGAACGGGCCAAGGCCCTGATTGCCATTGCCCACCCGGAGCAGCGGGAGGAATTGACTGCTGAGGCCAAAAAGATGGGCCTAATCTAACTGACGAGGATGTGACCTTCACCACGTCCAAACAAAAAGGGCTCCCTCAAAGCCACGTGCTTTGAAGGAGCCCTTCGAGGCATTCTTCTGATACTGTCGCTGCTGGCCGCAAGTTCAAAGGCAGCCCAAATCTTCCAGCCAACTTCAAGTTCCACCGCCATGGAGCATAGCCAGGGTATACTCCGGCAGCACGGACCGGGTGATCATGCCGGGTTGGTTTCGGCCTGGCCAAGCTCCCGCGCCAACGTCATAAGCTGCTCCATGCTGTCATCGCCCAGTGCAGACTGTATCCGCACAGTGGTTTCCGTAAAGGTCAGGTTTTTGCAGCCGGACAGCAGCTGCACCATACACTTTGCCGCCATGGGCGCCCAAGAACCGTTTTCCATCAGGCCTACCCTGCGTCCCTGATAGTTCCGTTCCGCCAGGTGGTGAAGAAACGCTTTCATGCATGGAAACACATCTGCGTTATAGGTGACGGATGCCAGCACCAGCCGGTCATAGCGGAACGCCTCCGCCACGGCCTGGCTCATGTCGCAGCGGGTCAGATCCAACAGGGTGACCCGGAGGCCGCCTTGCTCACGCAGTGCCTGTGCCAGCTGCTCTGCCGCCTCCATGGTGTGGCCGTATACCGACGCACAGGCAATCAGGACCCCCGGCGTTTCCGCCCGATAGGATGCCCAGGTTTGGTACAACTCCAGCACGGATGGAATCTCTTCCCGGAGCACGGGACCATGCAAGGGGCAAATGGTCTCAATCTCCATACCGGAGAGTTTTTTGAACAGTGTCAAGACCTGCGCCCCGTATTTTCCCACAATGCCAAAATAGTAGCGTCGGGCCTCCTCTGTCCACGGCTCCTCCTGATCCAGCGCGCCAAACTTTCCGAAGGCGTCTGCGGAAAACAGCGTCTTGGCATAGGCGTCATAGGTGACCAGGACCTCCGGCCAATGGACCATAGGCGCTGTCAGAAAGCACAGCTGATGGGTGCCCAAGTCCAGAGTATCCCGGTCGCCCAGCACCAGCCGATTTTCGCCGCAGATGTCACCGTAATAATGCTCCAGCATGGGAAACGCCTTGGCCGAGGCCGCGATGGTGGCCTCGGGATAACGGGACACAAAGGCTGCGACGGCAGCGGAGTGGTCCGGTTCCATATGCTGAACAATCAAATAATCCGGTTTTCTCCCCGCCAGCGCCGTCTCCAAATTCGTCAGCCATTGGTCCTGAAAGTGCTGATCCACGGTATCCAGCACGGCTACACGCTCGTCTAAAATAACATAAGAATTGTATGCCATTCCCTTTGGAACCGGATACTGCCCCTCAAACAGATCCAGGGTATGGTCGTTAACGCCAATGTACAGAATATCCTTTGCTACAGTCATATTCTTTCTCCTTTGTGCATGGGTTTGTATATGTTCTGGGACCATTTTACCATGGGTCAGCCAACAGTCAATCCCAAATTTGAAAACGGATCAGCTGCACCCAGCTGATCCGTTTTAAGTTTACAATATATTATCCTTTCGCAGCGTTTTCATAAACTACGAAACAATCATGTCAATGCCGCGCTGCAGGGTTTCTGCGTCGATGGCTCCCGTAGCTTGGGCCACCGCATAGCCTTCGGCGTCGATGAAATAGGTGGTAGGCAGGGAGTAGGCCCCATAGGTCATAGCTGCATCAAGTTTGGTATCAAAAAACACCGGGAAGGTATAGCCCTGTTCCGCGATAAATTCCGATGCAATTTCCACCGTCTCTCTGGCGCCGTCGGTCATGTTCACCATAAGAAAGTGAATCTCCTCCCCCAACTCCAAATACTTTTCCTGAAAGTCCGGCATCTCCATCTGACAAGGACCGCACCAGCTGGCCCAAAAGTTGACTACCACAGGTTTCCCGGCAAAGTCCCACAGATGGACTTCATTGCCTTCCGCATCGTACACCGTAAAATCCGGGGCCTTGGTTTTTTCGGGTTCCTCCTGCTGGCTCTGATCTTCCTGTGCTGCATTGCTGGCATCCTCCCCCGTAGGCGAGGTCTGGACAGCCAGCTGATCCGGCGTCTGGGATGCACGCAGCCCGTCATACAGAAGATAGGAGCCTCCCAGCAGCAATACAAATACCAGAACCAAAATCAAAACGATTTTCTTCTTTTTCATAGTCGCCTCCTTAACTGAGCAGCGCGAGAAGCCGCCCTAGGGTTCCGGTGGCCATCAGAATACCGATCAACACCAGCAGGCTGCCGCAGACCAGATTGATTCCCCGGTAATGCCGTTTAATCCAATCAAAAGCTGTCTTGAGGTAGTCGATAAGCACTGCACTGAGAACAAAAGGAATCCCCAACCCGAGGGAATAGGTCAGCAGCATGAATACTCCCTCTAACACATGCCCCTGCTGAGAGGCCAGCATCAGGGCAGAGCCCAGAAACGCCCCCACGCAAGGGGTCCATCCAACTGAAAAAACGATGCCCAGCAATAGCGAAGAGAAAAATCCGGTACTGTGGGACTTCACGGAGCGGTTCCCTCCGCGAAACAGGTTCAGCCGGAACACACCGAGAAAATTGAGCCCGAAAAATACCACGATCAAACCAGAAACCAGATTCACCGCCGTCTGATACGACTTAAAGAAGCTGCCCAGCGTCCCTGCCAGGGCTCCCAAGGCCACAAATACCACCGTAAATCCCGCCACAAAGCCCAGGGCGCCTTGGAGAGATTTCTTCACGGTCCGTTCGCCACCGCCTGCGAAATAGGTGATATAAATAGGGATCATGGGCAGCAGGCAGGGAGAAATAAAGGTGATGATCCCTTCCAGAAAGGAGATTACATATTGCATATATCCTTGTCCCCCGTTCCAAAAATTCCGGAAAGCAGCCATCCAACCAGGCCCATGTAGCCCATGGTGATGAGCGGGTTGGACGTGATGACGCAGCTTCCGGTAGAACATCCCGCCAGGCGGTAGTATGCAAGCCCCACCAGAGCGCCTCCCGCGGTAAACAAAACGGGCTGCAACCATTTTCTTATGTGTTTTTTCATATTGCGCACCTCCAGCAAACATCACATCCTGCTTTGTAGCCCTCTGTAGGGTTGTGGATTCTTTGTTCTTAGTATACGCCGCCATCCACGTTTTTTCCGTGATCATATCACATAATGTTTTTTGCCGCAAGCCAGAGCCGACATCTATGGAATGTTGCAGACGTCCTGCGTCTTTTTTTCTTTTTCCACTTTTTTTATGAAACACAGTGTGATATAATAAGTGAATTAAGATGGGATAGTATCGTTTCCCGTCTGAATACCACTATGAATTTGTACGGAAAGGACCATTCAAAATATGAGCTTTTTTTCCAATACCATGTCCAAGCTCTTTGGCTCCCACTCTCAGCGGGAGGTAAAGGCCATCACGCCGTTGGTGGACAAAATTGAGGCTTTGGGCGACACCTACCGGCAGATGTCGGAAGAGGAACTCAAGGGGCAAACCGCCCTGTTCAAGGATCGCCTGCAGAAGGGCGAAAGCCTGGACGATATTCTTCCGGAGGCTTTTGCCGCCATCCGGGAGGCTGCAGACCGGGTTTTGGGGATGCGCCCCTATCGGGTGCAGCTCATCGGCGGCATTATTCTGCACCAGGGCCGTATCGCCGAAATGAAAACCGGTGAAGGTAAAACCCTGGTGGAAATTCTGCCGGCTTACCTCAACGCTCTGGCCGGAAAGGGCGTCCATATCGTCACCGTCAACGACTATCTGGCCAAGCGTGACTCGGAGTGGATGGGCAAGGTCTACCGCTATATGGGCCTCACCGTGGGCCTCATCATCCACGGTCTCACCAACCAGCAGCGCCGGGATGCCTATGCCGCCGACATTACCTACGGCACCAATAATGAAATGGGCTTTGATTACCTCCGAGACAACATGGCCACCTACAAAACCGAAATGGTTCAGCGGGGCCACAGCTTCGCCATCGTGGACGAGGTGGACTCCATCCTCATCGACGAGGCCCGGACCCCCCTCATTATCTCCGGCAAGGGAGAAGCCTCCTCTGCCCTCTATGCCCAGGCAGATGCGCTGGTCTCCCGAATGAAGAAGATGGTTTTTGCCGATACCGACGACAAGGAATCCCAGGATGATCTGGACTGCGATTACATTGTCAACGAAAAGGACCGGGTCGCCACCCTGACTGCCTCCGGCATCAAGAAAGCGGAGGAATTCTTCGGCATTGAAAACCTGTCCGACCCAGAGAACACCACCATCTCCCACCATGTGAATCAGGCCCTGAAGGCCCGGGGTGTCATGAAGCGGGACATCGACTATGTGGTGAAGGACGGCCAGGTCATCATCGTGGACGAGTTCACCGGTCGTCTCATGTACGGACGCCGTTATTCCGAGGGTCTCCATCAGGCCATTGAGGCCAAGGAAGGCGTGGACGTGGCCAACGAATCCAAGACCCTGGCCACCATCACCTTCCAGAACTTCTTCCGGCTTTACAACAAGCTCTCCGGCATGACCGGTACCGCGCTGACGGAAGAGGACGAGTTCATGCAGATCTACAAGCTGGACGTCATCGAGATCCCCACCAATAAGCCCGTGATCCGTGTGGATCATCCCGACGTGGTCTATAAGACTGAGGCAGGCAAGTTCCGGGCCGTCATTGCCCAGATCAAGGCCGCCCATGAAAAAGGCCAGCCGGTGCTGGTGGGTACCATCTCCATCGAAAAATCCGAGGTTCTCTCCAAGCTGCTGCGGAAAGAGGGCATTCCCCACAATGTGCTCAACGCCAAGCACCATGAGAAGGAAGCAGAGATCGTGGCCCAGGCCGGCAAGCTGGGGGCCGTCACCATCGCCACCAACATGGCCGGCCGTGGTACCGACATCATGCTGGGCGGTAACCCGGAGTTTTTAGCCAAGAACGACCTTCGGAAGCAGGGCATGGAGGAAGAGCTCATCGCCGAATCCACCTCCTACGCCGATACGGACAATGAGGAGATCCTCTCCGCCCGGGCCGCGTACCAGGAGCTCTACGAAAAATATCATGCCATCACCTCCCAGGAGGCAGAAAAGGTCCGGGAAGCCGGCGGCCTCTTCGTCATCGGCACGGAACGTCACGAGTCCCGGCGGATCGACAATCAGCTCCGGGGCCGTTCCGGCCGGCAAGGCGATCCTGGTGAGACCCGGTTCTATATCAGCCTGGAGGACGATCTGATGCGGCTGTTCGGTTCTGAGCGGATTTCCGCCATGATGGACCGGATGGGTCTGGATGAGGATACGCCCATCGACCAGAAGATCCTCTCCGGCGCCATTGAAAACGCGCAAAAGAAAAAGGAAGGCCTGAACTTCCAAACCAGAAAGAACGTCCTGGAATACGACGACGTCATGAACACCCAGCGGAAGGTCATCTACGAGCAGCGTCAGCAGGTGCTGGACGGGGAGGACCTGCAAAGCTATCTCCACAATATGCGCCGGACCGTGCTCTCCTCGGAGATCCACGCAGTCATGGGCGAAAAGGGATACCTGGAGAGCCGGGAAGAACTCCAAGAGATCCTCAAATCCATGGAAGGACTCTATTTCCCCAAGGGCGCCTACAACCCCGACGACAAGGAACTGTCCAACATCACTCCCGACAGTCTGCTGGATACGGTGATGGAGCTCAGCGACAAGGTCTACGCCGCCAAGGAAGCTGCCTACGGCGCACCGCTGATGCGGGAGGCCGAACGGGTCATCATGCTGCGGGTGGTGGACGAATACTGGATGGATCAGATCGACGCCATGCAGGACCTGCGGCAGGGCATTGTGCTTCGGGCCTACGGTCAGAACGACCCGGTGGTGGAATACAAGCGGGAAGGCTACGCCATGTTTGAAGACATGATCCGGGCCATCCAGGAGGAGACCACCCGGCGGATGTTCCTGTTCCGGATCCAGAAGAACGAACCGTTGAAGCGGGAGAAGGTGGCCAAGGTCACCGCCACCGGGGCCGGCGACGACAAATCTGTCCGGCGGGAGCCCCTGAAGAAAAAGGTCAAGGTGGGCCGCAACGATCCATGCCCCTGCGGCTCCGGCAAGAAGTATAAAAACTGCTGCTTAGATAAGGATATGGCAGCGGGGAAAAATGTGCAATCCTGAGGAGGCATCATGAGCTTTCACGCATGCAAGCAGGAGGATCTCCTGTACTTTCAAAGCGATCTAATCCACCAAAATCACGGCTTTACCACCCGGCTGGGGGGCGTTTCCACCGGCTATCTTGCCTCCATGAACCTGGGGGTCCGCCGGGGCGATACCCCGGAGAATGTGGAACAAAACATCTCCATTCTGGGAAGCTCCATCGGCTTCGATCCCCATAAGGTGGTGTTCTCCGTACAGGTCCACCGGGACGATGTACGCCTGGTGACGCCCCAGGACTGGGGCAAGGGTCTCTACGCCCACACGGACTATGAGGCCGACGCTCTGATTACCAATACACCAGGAACCGCCCTCTTTGTATTCTCCGCCGACTGCGGCACCGTGCTGCTGGAGGATCGGGTCTCCGGGGCAGTCGGCGCCTGCCATGCCGGCTGGCGTGGTACGGCTTTGGGCATTGCGGAAAAAACCGCCCGGGCCATGATGGACAAGTTTGGCTGCAAACCGGAAAACCTCTATGCGGCCCTGGGCCCCTGTATCGGAAAGTGCTGCTTCGAGACCGACGGAGATGTGCCGGAGGCCATGATGCAGGCTCTGGGAGATTTAGCATCCCCCGCCATTGCCCGAACCGGGAACAAATATCATGTAGACTTGAAATATCTCAACCGGGTATTTCTGGAACAGGCAGGGCTTTCCCCCGACCATATCGACGTGAGCGACCTGTGCACCGCCTGCGATACGGACACCTTCTGGTCCCATCGCCGTCACGGCGATCAGCGGGGCTCCCTGGGGGCTGTGATTGTGGCTGGAGGCCAGTCATGAGCCGCCGCTGGCTCAGCCTGCTGCTGGTGCTGGGGCTTCTGATGGGAGCACTCACCGGCTGCGGCGACAAGACCACCTCCGGACAGACCAGTGCCAATTTTGGTGTGGAAACAGCCACCCTTTCCCCTTCCCCGGAAATTCTGCCGGATTCCACCGTGGATTCCGCCCCTACCACCGGATCCTTTGCCATGCCCATCAACGAATCCTACGGCTGGGATCCCTATGCCTGCCTCAGTATGGAGAACCGGGCAGTGATGCAGTTGATCTATGAGGGGCTGTTCGTACTCAATAATGAATTTGATCCGGAACCCTGGCTCTGCAAGAGCTACACCGTTTCCGAGGACGGCTTGGTCTATACCCTGGAGCTCCAGGACGCCGCCTTTTCCAATGGAAAAGCACTTAACGCGGACGACGTGGTCTATTCCATGGAGCAGGCATCCCTGTCTGAGCTGTACGGAGATCGGTTCTATGATATTTCCTCCTACTATGCCTCCGGACTGACCACCGTGACCATCGAACTGTCGGAACCCAATGATCGGCTGCCCTGCCTGTTGGATTTTCCCATCATTCCCGCTGCTGTGAGCACAGTCTCCCCGGTGGGAACCGGTCCCTTTGTCCGTAACGGCAACAGTGTTTTGACCGTCAATACCCAGTGGTGGCAGGGTGCGGATACGTTGAATTTTCAAACGGTAACGCTGTATTCCAGCGCCTCCGCCGAGGACACCCGGGACGGCTTCGAGATCGACAACGTCCATTTTGTATACAACGACCCCAGTTCCTCCACTGCTGCCACCTTCCACTGCGACTATGAGCTCTGGAACAGCCGGGGCACAGTGATGCAGTATATCGGGTTCAATTTCAGCAACGGTATCTTTCAGGATCAGGAGGTCCGAGCTGCCATTACCCACGCCATTGACAGATCCGGCATTGCCGAATCCGTCTACCACAACTTTGCCGATGCAGCCGCTTTGCCGGTGGCACCCTCCAGCAGTATGTACGACGAGGATCTGGCGCTGGAGTTTTCCTACACCTCCGTCAAGGAGGTCATAGCGGAACTGATGGAGACGTCTTCTTTCTATCTGCCGGAGGACTATGTTCCTTCCAGCGGCCCCCTGTCAGATTCCCTGGTTTCTGCGGAACCCTCCCAAGCTCCAGAGGAGGAGGCAGAGGCATCTGAGGATCCGTTGGCCGATGAGGATGAGAATGCAGATACTGAAACCGCAGAAGACGGAGAAGAAGCTGTAGACGGAGAGGAAGAGACCAACGGAGATAAAACCGACTCCGATGACACCACCGCCTACAATGCCATTACCATGCTGGTTATGGAGGGAAATCTGAACCGTGAGGCAGCTGCCAGGCAGGTGGCCCAAAATCTCACCGACGTAGGCTTCACCGTGACGCTGAATTCCTATGAGGAGGAAGAGTTTGTCTATCGGCTCAACACCGGCGAATGGGACATCTATTACGGCGAAGTGGTGCTCCAGCCGGACTTCGATCTGCGTCCCCTACTGTCCTCTGGCGGAAGTCTCAACTACGGCGGATTTAGCGGTTCCAGTGAGCTATCTTCCCTGATGGCGAAGGCCCAGGAAAACAGCGGCAACCGCTATGATCTCTACGAGTATATCATGGAGCAGGGCTATATCTGCCCGGTGCTCTTTATCAACAACGCGGTGTTTACCACCCGCGGCGTATTTACAGGACTCAATCCCTCGCCGGATTTCCTGTTCTATCAAATATCAAATATTCACGTCAACAACTAAACGGACGATAAATGGAGGTAAATCCTATGGAGCAAGTGTTTCGCTGTTTTGTAGAAAAACGGCCCGGATTTCAGGTGGAGGCGGAGAATCTCCTGCGGGATCTGCGGGAGCAGCTTGGTATCCAGCGTCTGACCGGCCTGCGGCTGTTTCACCGCTATGACGCCCAGGGGTTGAGCCAGGAGATCTACAACAGAGCTCGAGAAACAGTGTTTTCTGAGCCCATGGTGGATCAGTGCTGGGATGAAACGCTGCCGGAGCTGGGTCTCTGCACCCTGCTGGCAGTGGAAGCGCTGCCCGGTCAATTCGATCAGCGGGCGGATTCCTGCGCCCAGTGCATCGGTATCCTCACCTGTGGGGAACGGCCGCTGGTGGCTGCCGCCACGGTCTATGCCCTCTACGGGGATCTGACCCCAGAGGACGTGGATAAGATCCGCAGCTACGTCATCAACCCGGTGGAATCCCGGGAGGCGGGCCTTGCCAAGCCGGAAAGCCTCCAGCAGACCTATGCCATTCCCACCGAGGTGGACACCCTCACCGGCTTTATCGACGCCGGCAGTGATCAGCTGCCCGAGTATCTGGAGCGGTATGGACTGGCTATGGATCTGGACGACCTGAAATTCTTCCAAAACTACTTTAAAAACGAAGCCCGGCGGGATCCCACCATCACCGAGCTCAAGGTGGTGGACACCTACTGGTCCGACCACTGCCGGCATACCACCTTCTCCACCCATATCGACCAGGTAGAGCTGCAAGATGAGGATGTCAAAGCCGCCTATACCCAGTATCTGGCGTGCCGGGAGGAGGTTTATGGCGAAAAGGCAGCCACCCGGCCCGTGACGCTGATGGACATCGGCACTTTGGCCGCAAAGGTCCTCAAAAAACGGGGCATTCTGAAAAACCTGGACGAGTCCGAGGAGATCAATGCCTGCTCGGTCCATGTGGACGCGGATATGGACGGGCAAACAGAAGACTGGCTGCTCATGTTCAAAAACGAAACCCATAACCATCCTACGGAGATTGAGCCCTTCGGCGGTGCGGCCACCTGTGTGGGCGGTGCCATCCGGGATCCCCTTTCCGGCCGCAGCTATGTCTATCAGGCCATGCGTGTCACCGGAGCCGGTGATCCCACGGTTCCCCTTTCGGATACCCTGCCCGGGAAGCTGCCCCAGCGGAAGCTGACCACCACCGCAGCTGCCGGCTATTCCTCCTACGGCAACCAGATTGGCCTGGCCACAGGTCTGGTCCATGAGTTCTATCACCCCGGCTACATTGCAAAGCGTCTGGAAATCGGTGCCGTGGTGGGTGCCGCACCAGCCTCCAATGTGGTCCGGCTGACCCCTGCCCCCGGAGATCGGGTGATTTTGCTGGGCGGTCGGACTGGCCGGGACGGCTGCGGCGGTGCCACCGGTTCTTCCAAGAGCCACACCTCCGCCTCTCTGGAGACCTGCTCCGCTGAAGTTCAAAAGGGCAACGCCCCCGAGGAACGGAAGCTGCAGCGGCTGTTCCGGAATCCGGAGGTCACCCGGATGATCAAGCGCTGCAATGACTTTGGTGCCGGCGGCGTATCCGTAGCCATTGGCGAGCTGGCCGACGGCCTGGACATTGATTTGAACGCGGTCCCCAAAAAATACGACGGCCTGGATGGAACAGAACTGGCCATCTCCGAATCCCAGGAACGTATGGCCGTGGTGGTGGCCCCGGAAGATGCGGACGCCTTCCTGGCTGCTGCCGCAGCGGAAAACCTGGAGGCTACCCTGGTGGCCACTGTAACGGAGGATCCCCGCATGGTGCTTCACTGGAACGGCAAGACCATTGTGGATCTCAGCCGGGAATTCCTCAGCTCCAACGGTGCGGATAAGCACACCCGGGTTCATGTGGATTCCCTTCCTGCCCCGGAAGTTGCCCCGCAAGATGGTACCCCGGCCCAGCGGCTTCGGGCTCTGGCGCAGAGCCTGGACTGCTGCTCTCAGCGTGGTCTGGTGGAGCGGTTTGACGGTTCCATCGGCGCCGCCTCGGTGCTGATGCCCTTTGGCGGCAAAGAGCAGACCTCGCCTGCTCAGGTTATGGCAGCGCTGCTCCCCTCCGGCACCAAGGAGACTTCCACCTGCTCGGTGATGAGTTTTGGCTTCCATCCCGCCCTTTCGGCCCAGAATCCCTTTGTGGGCGCTGCCACTGCCGTGGTGGAATCCATCTCCAAGCTGGTCTGTGCCGGATGCGATCCTGACAAGGTCTACCTCACCTTCCAGGAGTATTTTGAACGCCTTCGGACGGAGCCCAGCCGTTGGGGCAAACCCTTCTCTGCGCTGCTAGGCGCATTTACCGCACAGTTGGGCCTTGGTGCTGCAGCCATCGGCGGCAAGGATTCCATGTCCGGTTCCTTTAATGATTTGGACGTGCCTCCCACACTGGTATCCTTTGCCATTTCGGCCCAGGATGCCCGTAAGGTCCTGACCCCGGAATTTAAGGGGCCCGATCACCCGGTCTATCTCTTTACCGTGCCGGGGCATACCGATTACAGTGCCACCAAGGCGGTGTTCCAGCAGGTGCATGAGCTGGCCCAGCAGGGAAAGATCCTCTCCGCCTGGTCCCTAACCGCCGGCGGTGCCGCTGAGGGCATTTTGAAAATGTCCATGGGCAACGAAGTGGGATTCCTGGCTGCCGACGGACTGGATGCAGAGATTTTGTTCCGGCAGAGCTACGGCTCCATCCTCTGCGAATGCACCGAAAAGCTGGAGGACGGACTGCTGGTGGGCTATACCACGGATTCAGCAGACATCGATCTGGGTGACGGTCCCGTGGCCATCTCTGAATATCAAGCCCTTTGGGAGAACACTCTGGAATCCGTATTCCCCACCAAAGCCGGCACGCCTGAAACGGTGTCCACGATTCTCTACGAGCAGCGCAACGACAAGGCTCCGGCCTATAAGCACCTGAAGCCCAAAGCAGTGATTCCCGTATTCCCGGGCACCAACTGCGAATACGATACCGCCCGGGCCATTGCCAAATCCGGGGGCGAACCGGAGATCATCGTGGTGCGGAATCTGACCCCTGCCGCCCTGAGCGAAACAGCGTCTGCCATGGAAAAGGCCATCCGTTCCGCTCAGATGATTATTCTGCCCGGTGGCTTCTCCGGCGGCGACGAGCCCGACGGTTCTGGTAAATTTATTGCTTCCTTCTTCCGGAATCCGGTGCTCTCCGATGCGGTCCACGATCTTCTGAAGCAGCGGGACGGTCTGATGCTGGGCATCTGCAACGGCTTCCAGGCTCTCATCAAGCTGGGGCTTGTGCCCTTCGGCGAGATCGTTCCCATGGACGAGACCTGCCCCACCCTGACCTATAATCTCATCGGCCGTCACCAGTCCCGCTATGTGACGACCCGAGTGGCCTCCGTCAAGTCCCCCTGGATGATGCACTGCAACGTGGGGGATCTCCACAACATTCCTGTGTCCCACGGAGAAGGCCGCTTCGTTGCCACAGAGGAAATGCTTCACCAGCTGGTGGAAGGCGGTCAGATTGCCACCCAGTACACAGATCTCTTAGGCAATCCCTCCATGGATATTCGCTATAACCCCAATGGCTCCATGCTGGCCATTGAAGGCATCACCTCCCCTGACGGCCGGGTCTTTGGCAAAATGGGCCATACGGAGCGCGCAGGCGAATTTGTGGGCAAAAATATCACCGGCAACAAATATCAGCCCATCTTCCAGGCCGGCGTGGACTACTTCAAATAATTCCCGGGAGGTACTCTTATGGAACAGAACCACACAACCATACAAAAAGTCAGTTCCGGAGTCTACAGCATCGAGCAGGATATGGTGCGCTGCTTCCTGATCCTGGGCCAGTCCCGGGCCATTCTGTTGGACACCGGCGCGGAGCCCTGTGATCTGCTGGGGCTGATCCGCTCCGTTACGAAGCTGCCTCTGCTGGTGATCCATACCCACGGTGACGGCGATCACACTGCCAACGACAGTCTGTTCTCCGACATCTATGCCCATCCCGACGAGTTCCCCATCATCCGCCGGTTTCGGCCAGAACTGCAGGCTCATCTGCATCCCATCACCGGTGCCTCCTCCTTTGATCTGGGCGGACGGATCCTCCAGGTCATAGAGGCGCCCGGCCACACCCCCGGCAGCATTTGCCTGCTGGACCGGCAGAACCGTATTTTGTTCTCCGGAGACACGGTGTCCTATGGTCCAGTGTTCCTGTTTGGCGACCATCGGGACATCCATACATACCGTAAAACTCTGACAGCGCTGATGGATTTGGGTGGCTTTGACACGGTGTACCCCTGCCACAACACCTGCCCGGTCTCCCTGACGGTGATTCCATCCCTGATGGCTGCGGTGGACGGCGCGCTGGACGGCACCATTGCTCCTACCGAGTCTGATATGTCGTTCCCAGGAGACGGTGTTTCCCCCAAGGTCTATACCGTTGGAAAATGCGGAATCCTTTACTGCTAAATATCTTTTGGAGGCTTTATTATGAACATTCGTTTTGACAATCAGGTCTGCGTGGTCACCGGCGCCGGTTCCGGCATCGGATTCACATGCGCCAAGTTGATGGCGGAAAGCGGCGCCACGGTAGCCATGCTGGGCCGGAATCCGGAAAAGATTCAAAAAGCTGCCGAAATGCTT
This sequence comes from uncultured Clostridia bacterium, assembly GCA_949289625.1. The sequence continues at coordinate 38,403 of CASEPH010000022.1, forward strand.
CGGAGCAGCGGTGACGTTCATCCCTATGCGCTGGATGTATCCGATGTGGACGCCATCCCCGCGGTGGTGGAGACCATTCGCCAAGAGCTGGGAGAGATCCGGTTTCTGATCCAGGCTGCCGGCATTATGGCGGGCGGTCCTGGGGTGGACCTGACGGTAGAAGAATGGGACCGGGTCATGAACACCAACGCCAAGGGTCTGTTCTTTATGATGCAGCAGTGTGTCAAACAGTCCATGATGCCCAATAAATTCGGCGTCATTGTCAATATCGCCTCTATGGCCGGAATTCGTGGCATGACGCCGCCCATGTGCTCGGCCCACTATTCCGCCAGCAAGGGCGCTGTGGTGGCTCTGACCATGCAGGCCGCCGTGGAATGGGCTTCCGCCAATATCCGGGTCAATGCCATTGCCCCCGGCGGCGTGCTCTCCGGCAACGCTGGGGTGCATCTGCCTGATCCCAACCAGCCTGTCGGTCCTGGAGGCCCTGGCGGACCCGGCGGACCCGGCACCATTACCGGCGTTCCCTCCGGTCGGCTGTCGGATCCGGAAGAGATTGCAGGAATGGCAGCCTACCTGCTGAGCGAATGGAGCGAGAATACCACAGGCCAGATCATGGTCATTGACGGCGGCTCCTCCGCTGTAGGATACTAAACAAGGGCGCGCTGCGGATAAATGCTCCGCAGCGCGCACTTTCTATACCATTTAGAAAAAACCGGGCCGGAGATCGCAAGAAAAACGATCTCCGGCCCGGATGCGTGTTTCAATGCAGCAGCTTTCCTCAAACGCCTGCCGCTTGATCCCGCTGATAGATGTAGGACACCAAATCCAGGGTTTTACTGGTGTATCCCGACTCATTGTCGTACCAGGCCACCAGCTTGATGAATCTATGGGTCAGCCCAATGCCGGCCTTGGCGTCAAAAATTGACGTACGCTTGTCCCCGAGGAAATCCGAGGACACCACATCGTCATTGGTATATCCCAAAATGCCCTTCATAGGGCCCTCAGAAGCCTCCCGGATCACCTGACAAATCTCTTCGTAGGTGGTATCCTTGATCAGTTCCACCGTCAGATCAATGACGGAAACGTCCAGGGTGGGAACACGGAAGCTCATGCCAGTGAGCTTCCCGTTGAGCTCCGGGATCACCTTGCCGACGGCTTTGGCTGCACCGGTGGAGGTGGGAATAATGTTTCCAGCCGCAGCACGGCCTCCACGCCAATCCTTCCTGGAGGTGCCGTCCACGGTCTTTTGGGATGCGGTGGTAGAGTGGATGGTGGTCATCAATCCGCTCTCAATACCGAAATTGTCGTTGAGCACCTTTGCCAGCGGCGCAAGACAATTGGTGGTACAGGAAGCGTTGGAGATGACCTTCATCTTCGGGTCATAGGTGTCGTTGTTCACACCCATAACAAACATGGGGGAATCATCCCGAGCCGGTGCGGAAATCACGACTTTCTTCACCGTGGGACTGCGAAAGTGTCCGGCACATTTTTCTGCGGTGGTAAATTTGCCGGTGGATTCGATGATGTACTCCGCGCCAGCCGAAGCCCAGTCAATCTCCTCCGGGGTCTTTGCCTGAAAGGTAACGATGCGCTTGCCGTTGACATAGATTGCATTGTCATCATAATCAAGCTCACCTGGAAACATCCCGTGCATGGAGTCGTACTTGAGTTTGTACACCATGTAGTCCGGGGATACGGTGTTGTTGATGGCGACAATTTCAATGTCGTCACGGTAGGCGGCTTCACGGACTGCCAGTCGTCCGATTCTTCCAAAGCCGTTGATACCCACTTTTACACTCATTGCCAGATATCTCCTTTTTATTCAGTTGTACGGGGCCATTATATAACAACATTTAGGAAAGGTAAAGTCCTATTCCATTTTTCACGAAAACGCCGACAGAATTCACAAAAGTTTCCCAAAAAATTGCCTAATTCGACAATTGCTTTTTCCCCGTGCATCGGGTATGATTTTTTTAGATATAAGCTGGAAAGTTGTTTGATATGTTCCAAATATTTCATTGCTTTATTTCCGGCAGGGTGGAAATGCTATCCCATATCAAGGATTCGGGAGGGAATGCTATGGCGAAACAAGGGTTGGAGACTATGCGCAGAATGCTTCAAATTTCATCTCAGGCACAGCTTTTATTCGACGGAGAGCGTATGGTGGCTGCCTCCTCCTCCGCGACACGCCTCTTTCCCGAGGCTCGGGAAGGCGCCACGGCAGAGGATATATTTGGACCTGCTGTTGAGCAGTACCGCCAGTTTTCCGGGAACGGCAGTCTGTTGTTCACGGTAAACCTGGCTGATTTTTTCTGTGACGTCACCGTGGCCGCTTGTGACGGCTACCTGCTGGCCACCGCAGTGCAGCCCTGGGAAACCATGGGGATGAACACCATGCTTTCTATTTCCGAAGGCGTCCGCCAACCCATGACCACCATTCTTTCCATCACGCCGAAGCTCCTTCCGTTGCTGGAGGAAACCTCAGATCCCAAGGCCATGGATCGTGCCGCAGAGCTTAATCGAAGCCTGTATTCCATTCTGCGGATCACCGGCAACCTGCAGATGTACGGCATTGCCAACGGCAGTATCACCATGCGGATGGTCCGGACGGACCTGGATGCCTGGATGCAAAATCTAATGGACCGAATCGTCCCGCTCTGCAGTGCTGCAAACAGAAATCTGGTCTATCAAAGCGCCCCCGGCAGATATTTTTGTTCCCTGGATACGGACCGTATGGAGCGTGTTCTGCTGAATTTGATCTCCAACGCCATGAAATTTACGGATCCCGGCGGAACCATTTCCGTTTCTCTGCGTCGTTCCGAACGGCGGCTGTTCATCACAGTACGGGATAATGGCTGCGGCATTCCGGCAGATCAAATGAGCGTGGTATTCAATCGCAGCGAGCATCGAGGCCGCTTCCCTGATCCCCGTTGGGGCATCGGAATGGGTCTTCCCATTTCCAAGGGCATCGTGCAGGCCCATGGAGGGCGGATGATGCTGGAATCCGAAGAGGGTGTGGGTACCACCGTGCATATCGCTTTGGACGCCCAGGCGGACAGCGACGCCTGTATTCTGCGTTCCCCGGTAAAGCTGCCGGATTACTCCGGCGGTATTGACCACGTCTTGCTGGAGCTGGCCGACGCCCTGCCCGCCAAGGTATTCGATACCCGAGGCGTGGATCTGTAGCACCACGGGAGAGGTTCGCTTATGAGACGGCTGTATCAAATTCTGCGCACGACGCTATGGGCCTTCGTGGGTGTCTTTCTCGGGCATAGCATCTATCTGTGCTATGATTATGTTGCCCATCCAGCCCTCTATGCTATGCAGTCTGCACCGTGGTATACCGGGATTCTGGTGTATGGCGCCTTCACTGCTGTATTGGCCGTTGCTTTGCTGATTGCCATGAAAATGATCAAAAAAAGGATCTCGTAGCGTGACGTAAGTTCTTTTAAAACCATCGGGGAAAGCTCCAGCAGCTTTCCCCGATCATTTTACTCTTTTGAGGGCAGAACCCAACGATCCATTACAGCGCCACAATCCTTGTAGCCACCCGGTGACAAAAAGCCCGATCATGTTCCACAAACAGCATGGACGCACCGGAGTCCACCAGCAAATCCTCAATTTGCAGGCGGCTCATCAGATCAATATAGTTTAGCGGCTCGTCCCAGATATACAGGTGGGCCTGCTGGCTGAGGCTCCCTGCCAGCAACACCTTTTTCTTCTGTCCCGCGCTGAAATCGGAGATCTGTTTTTCAAACTGGACCCGCGGGAATCCCATCTTGCGCAGGATAGCAAAAAACAGGCTCTTTTCAATCTCATGGGCCTGGGCATAACTGTGAAGGTCTCCGCCAAGCCCGGCGGTATCCTGACCCACATAGGAAATCTTCAATCCGCCCCAACGCCAAACCGTACCGGTGTGGGGAATCTCCTCCCCGCAAATCAGCTTCAGCAGGCTGGATTTTCCCGAACCGTTTTTCCCCTGGATCGCCACTCGCTCCCCTGCACTGAGGGAAAAACCCACATCCCGGCAGACAGGACAGGCCGGGTCATAGGCTACCGTTACCCCCTCCAATCGGAGCAAACTGCGGCTTTCCGGTTTCAGCGGATGGATCTTCAATCCCTCCGCCGTCTCCACTTCCTTTAGCAGCTCCTGCTTTTCCTGAATGGCCCTATCCTGCCGCTGGGCAATGGATTTGGCCCGCTGCATCATCTTGGCGGATTGATGGCCCACATATCCCTTATCCAAAACCGGCGCATCCCGGCCGGACCCCACTTTCCCGGTGGAGCGTTTCGATTTCTCCACCTGGTCGGACCAGTTGGCGGTACGTCTGGCCGCTGCTTCCAGCCGCCGGATGTCCTTTTTGAGCTGCTCCGACCGCTCCAATTCCAACTGATCCTGGGCCTGCTTTTCCCGCTGCCAGGTACTGAAATTGCCCTTTTGAACGGTAATCTTGGTGTTGCCGATGTGCATTACATGGTCGATGCATCCGTCTAAAAATTCCCGGTCATGGGACACCAGAATGAAGCTTCGCTTCTTTTGCAAATACCGGGCCACCGATTCCCGGCCTGCCAGGTCCAGATGATTGGTGGGCTCGTCGATCAGGAGAAAGCGGTTTTCCCCTGCGAACAGGGCCGCCAGCAGCAGCTTGGTCTGCTCTCCCCCGGATAGTGTGGTGAAGGGGCGATCCAGTACCGACTCCGGCACCTCCAAAAGTCCCAGCTCCCGATAGATCCGCCAGCTTTCTCCTTCCTCCGCCAGCATTTCGGCGATCTCTCCGGCGGTCTGGGACGGATCCTGCACCCGGTAGGGAAAGTAGGTAAAGTCCACCGATGCGTCTATCGTCCCCTGATAAGTCAGCTCTCCCCGGAGCAGCCGCAGCAGTGTGGTTTTGCCACAGCCGTTCCTGCCTATGAGTCCCAGCTTCCAGTTGGAGTCCAGCTGAAAGGAGACGTCTTCAAACACATTATCGTAGCTGCCCTCATAGGCAAAGGTCAGCCGGTCGATCTGAATTTTTGACAAATCAATGTTCCTCCTGTGCAAAAAAATACGGACCGCAGGAAAGCCCATCTCTCCCGGATCCGCATATACACAGGCGCCCAAACCGCCGCAGGATCAAGAAAGAATGCGCTCTCCTGGAGTTTGGGCACAGCAAAGGAAGCGGCACCCTTCGGCCGCCTGATCCTGTATCCAAACCTCAGCGAGAAATCTTACGCATTCTTTCATCTCCATTCTTTTTTTGTTATTTTACCATATCTTCGCAGGCTTTGCAACACAAAAGCCGGAGGACTATTCCTCCGGCTTTTGAAAAACTCATTCCAGATCTGCCCGATCCATCAGCTTGACGCTGATCTCCAGCACAACGCCCTTGTGATAGATGGTTAAGGCTACCGTATCTCCGGCTGAGAACTGATTCTTGATGGTATTAAACTCATCCATGGTACTCACTGCTGTGCCGTCAATGGCTGTGATGATGTCTCCCGGCTCTACGCCCTGTTCATAGGCATCGGACCCCTCCACCACCTGCCGGATGCACAGGGTACCCGGCAGATCATAAAACAGCATCATCTGGGTGGACAGCGTTTCCACTGTGAATCCAAAGGCAGGCCGTCCACTGACATAGCCCTTCTCCAGCAGTTCATCCACAATGGGCTTGGCGGTGGAGATAGGAATGGCAAAGCCGATTCCCTCCACGGATGTATAATAAGAACTGATCTTCATGGTATTGATGCCGATGACCTGCCCTGCCATATTGACCAAGGGTCCTCCAGAATTGCCGGAATTCAGGGCTGCATCGGTCTGCATCAGGGTCATGGTGCGATCGCCTACCTGAACGTCCCGCTTCAGCCCGCAGATAATGCCGTCGGTCATGGTGCCCCGCAGTTCCGTTCCCAGTGGATCTCCGATGGCCACCACCGCATCTCCCACCTCAACGGAATCCGAGGAACCAAATTCCGCAGGCGTCAATCCTGCCGCCTCAATTTTCAGCACAGCCAGATCCGAGGTTTCATCGCCGCCCACTCGGGTAGCCTCAAATTCCTGGTCGTTATCCAGCAGCACCGTTACCAGTTCCGCACCGGAGACCACATGATAATTGGTGATGATGTACCCGTCCGAGGACATAATGATCCCCGTACCGGTGGAAACCGCATTGCTGGAAGTGGCCGTAATGGAGACCACGCTGGGGATCACCTTTTTGTAGATGTCCGGCAGCTCCATCACTGTCTCGCTGTCCTCAGAGATCTCCAGCTGTACGCCGCTGCCCAGCACCTGGGTGCTGTCTCCGGCCTGGGCTTCCTGGGTATCCTGAGCATCCGGCGTTGTCTGGGCCGCTATCTCCGCTGTGGCAGTTTCCTGCTGCGCAGTCTCCTGGGCAACACGCTCCTGCACCACAGCCTGGCCTCGGCTCAGTACCACACCTCCGGCAATGCAGAGTAAAAATGCCCCCAGCACAGCCACCATCCAACCGTAGTTCCGTGGCCGTCTCGGGGGACGATACCTGCCGCCCGTACTATAATAATCACTATATGGAGAAACGCCGTCCGGCTTTTGGCTTTCCTGCGGTTCGTAGTCCATATGCTGTACCTCCGTTAAGGCGGAAGCCCATAGCAGCTTCCAATTGGTCTTGTATACAGTATAAGTAGAATTTTCGCCCTTTGCATTAACATTTTATGAACTGTTTGTGAAATGTTCTTTTTTCCGCCCCGTTCCGCCGTTGCATATTTCCGGCAATTGTGCTAACATATCAGAATAAAGTGTTATTCTCTTGGCTTTCCATCTTTTTCAAGGAGGTTTCGATATGCTTGATCTCTCTTCTGCCCAGGCCCGCGTCAACAGCTGGATGCGGGAAAACGGCGCCCAGTTCGCCGTGGTTCGGCAGGGCAGCCGTCAGGTCACGGAGAATCCCTTTGACCCTCAGCCCCGTATTCTTCCCGGAGGGGAATTTACCTTTCTGGAACAAGGGCTGATCCAGCGCATCAATGCGCTGAACCTATTTTTAAATGACATTTACCATCACCGCATGATCCTACAGGACGGCGTGATTCCGGAGGAATTTGTATTTTCCTCGCCGGACTTCCGGCCCGAGTGCATGAATCTCAATCCTGCCAAAAGCATTTATACCCATATCACCGCCACGGATCTGATTCACACCACTGACGGCACTTGGTACGCCATGGAGGACAGTCTTTCCGTCCCCGACGGCATCACCTATCCCCATTTTGCCCGGAAACTCAGCAAAGAAGTGGTCCCCGAAGCCTTCCAGGTCCCCACCCTTTGTGACAACTGCGGATTGGATATTCTCCTGCAGCAGCTCTACCGTGACATTATGGATGATAATCCTGCCCTGGAGGAGGGCATTGTGGTGGTCCTCAGCGAAGGACAGGACAGCCTTTCTGCCTTTGAACTCCATTACATGGCAGCCCTCACCGGTGCTGTGGTGGCCATGGCGGACGATTTGATCGTCATGGACAACAAGGTCTATTACCGGGCTCCGGAGGGCGGTTTCCAGCGGGTCTCCATCATCCACCGTCTGGCCCTGGACCGGATGCTGGATCCTCTGTGCTTTGATGAAAAGACGCCCTGCGGGATCCCCCATCTCATGGAGGTCTACTGTGCCGGAAATATTGCCATCCTCAACGCCCCCGGCTGCTCCGTAGCGGAGGATCGGGGCCTGTTCTGCTTTATCCCCGCCATGATCCGCTACTATCTGGACGAGGAACCCCTGCTGCCCAACGTCCCCACCTATCTGCCCTGGTACCCTGATCAGCGGGACTATGTGCTGCGCCACATGGACAAGCTGATTTTCAAGGATGTGGGCAGTGACCGTCGGATGGGAGCCACCTGGGGACGAGATCTCACCGAATCCCAGCAAAAGGATTTGGCTTCCCAGATCCAGGCCAATCCCCGCCGGTTTATCGCCCAGGAGATCATGGACGTGGAGCGTCTGCCGGTGACGGCGCCAGACGGGAATACCTATCAGGCCCGCTGCGATTTCCGGGCCTATACGGTCCATTCCGACTCCATCCGGGTCTGGATGGGCGGCTTGAGCCGCTTTACGGTCCATCGCGCTGACGGAACCCCCGTCAGCGGCTTCAAGGACACTTGGGTTATGGCGGAGTAAGGAGGGGTTTTCATGAAAAAATACGCATTCACCTTCTACGGGCATCAAACCTTTACCGGCACCATCACTAAGCACAATTTTCTTCTGCGGTGTATGCCCGGCACCTATCCCTTCCAGCGGTCCTACGCCCATAAGCTGACCATCACGCCCTATACGGCTCTGACCCATATTGCGGACGTCTATGGCAACGGAATGTATACCGGCACCATCGACAAAAAGCACAACAGCTTTTCCTTTACCGCCACCGGGTTTGTGCTGTGCTCAAAATATCTCACCCACGATCCCCTGGATCGGCTGTACCTCTATCCCACCAGACTGACCCAGCCCACCCCCGCGCTTAGTAAGTTGGTTTCTGATTCTGCTCTGCCGGAGGACCCCTGGGCCAGAGCTCAGGTCCTGTGCCAGCTGACCCATAAGCTGCTGACGCCTGTGATGGAGTCCAAGCATCAGACTGCCGCCGAAGCCTTTGCAGCCGGTTCTGGTGACGCCAAGGACTTTGCCCATATTCTTCTGGTGCTGTGCCGGCTCTCCGGCGTGGCTGCTCGGTTCGTCAGCGGCCTTGCCGTGGGGATCCCCAGAGCCCATTGCTGGGCAGAAATCTACTGCGGCGGCGTCTGGCGGGCGTTGGATCCCAGCACAGGGTGCCTGGTGGAGGACGGGTATCTGAAGATCGCCCACGGTCCGGATTACGGTGCCTGCGCTGTGGGCCGGGGCTGTTTCCGGGACCCTGACGGCACCATCACCCAGCTGCGGGATATGACCGTCCAGGTGACGGAGCATGTGATCCGCACCCGGGACACCGTTCCCCACGCCTAATCTATCGCAAAGGATGATCGCTATGCGTCCAAGAATCGGGGTGCTGCCCCTTTACAACAGCGAGAAACAGACTCTATGGATCAACCCCCTCTACTTCGGCGGCGTAGAGCAGGCCGGCGGTTTGCCAGTCCTGCTGCCTTTGACGGAGGATCCCGACCTGTGGGAGGAATACTGCCAGAGCTTCGACGGGTTTGTATTTACCGGCGGTCAGGATGTAGGGCCGGAATTATTCGGCCAGGAGCGGATTCCCCAGTGTGGCTATCAGGCTCCCCTGCGGGATCATCAGGAGCTGTTTATGATGCGTCGGCTGCGGGAGCTGGATCGGCCTGTTCTAGGAATTTGCCGGGGCATTCAAGTCATGAATGTGGCCTTTGGCGGTACCCTGTATCAGGATTTGGACACCCAGGCCCCATCACCGGTGATCCATCGGCAGCAGAAGCCCTATGAGCTGCCCCATCATCAAATCACCATTGCCCGGGATTCCCAGCTGTTTTCCCTGGTAGGCAAGGAGCATCTGTCTGTCAACAGTATGCATCATCAGGCCGTTTGGGACCTGGCCCCAGGCTTCCAGATCACCGCGCTGGCAGAAGACGGCATTGTGGAGGCCATAGAGCTGCCGAAGGCTCGGTTCTTTGTTGGCGTCCAGTGGCACCCGGAACACATGTGGATGGACTACGCATCCGCACGAGACATCTGGCAGGGTCTGGTTGACGCCTGCCGGTAACACCGTACCGAACGGATTTAAAAATCAACAAACATTGGAGAAGAATTATTTTATGTCTGAAATCATTACAAAAGAACAGATCCCGGAGTATGAGGCCTTTTTGCAGTCTCATCCCAAGGGACATTTCGCCCAGAGCGTGCTTTGGGCCAAGCAGAAACCCATGTGGCATTGGGAGGCCATTGTCTCCCGGGATTCTAAGGGCGCCATTCGCGGCAGCATGGCGGTATTGATCCGCAAGATCATCCCCGGTCTGCCCTACACCATGATGTATGCCTGCCGGGGTCCGGTGACGGATCTGGACGATACGGAAACGCTGAAGGACCTGGTGGACGGCGCCAAAAAGCTAGCCAAGAAGCACCATTCCTACGTCATCAAGATCGACCCGGATGTCCCCTCTTCCGAGACCGAATATGCCGCAGCCCTGCAATCCCTGGGCTTTGCGCTCACCGGGGGAGGTGCCACCTTTGACGCCATCCAGCCTCAGTACGTCTTTCGTCTGAATACAGAGGGAAAGACCAGCGAAGAACTGCTGGCCGCACTGCCCCAGTCCACCCGCCGGAAGGTCCGTACTGGCCCGAAAAAAGGCGTCACTACAAAAATCTGTGGCAAAGAGGCAGTGCCTGATTTTGCCCGGCTTATGCTGGAAACCGGTGTCCGGGATGGGTTTGTGACCCGGGACGCCAGTTACTTTGAAAACATGCTGGACAACCTGGGAGAACACGCCCGGCTGTATATGGCCTACTATGAAGGCCAGGCCATTGCAGGCACTCTGGCCATCTGGTACGGAGACAAGGTCTGGTATCTCTACGGCGCCTCCGCCAATGAGCACAGGAATCTGATGCCCAACTATCTGCTTCAGTGGAACATGATCGAATGGGCCGTGGAAAAGGGCTGTCGACTCTACGACTTCCGTGGCGTTCCCGGCCAGGTGGGCGAGGATCACCCTCTCTACGGCCTGTACAAGTTCAAGCTGGGCTTTGGGGGCGACTATGTAGAGTTTGTGGGAGAGATGGATCTGGTGCTAAAGCCCTTCATCAACTGGTTCATCAACACCGGGAAGCCCATCTTCATGCACTGGCGGCACAAGCTCTATATGCTCAAAAACAAGAAGTAATCCGGAGGCTTTCATGAAAGCATATATCGTCGAACAATCCATTCTGGCGGAAAATACCCGCATTTTGGTAGAAAAGGCCGGTGCTGCCGCCGTCTATGGCGTCATCAAGGGCAACGGCTACGGTTTGGGTCTGATTCCCATGGCCCGGATTTTGTGGGAAAACGGCATTACCCGGTTTGCGGTCACCGAGCCCAGTGAGGTCAAGGCCCTGCGGGAGGCCGGGTTTCAGTTGGCGGAAATTCTGATGATGCGGGAGACCGGGCTGGAGCAGGAACTGCGAGAGCTGATGGAGCAGGGTGCTGTCATCACCGTAGGCTGTCCGGAAACGGCTGCCCGGGCTGTCCAAGTGGCTGCCGCGCTGGGTATCACCTGTCCCTGTCATGTGAAGATCGACACCGGTATGGGCCGCTATGGCTTTCTCCCGGAAGAACTGGACGCCATTGCCGCGGTCTATCAGACCGAGCATCTGACGGTTCAGGGGATCTATACCCACTTCTACAGCGCATATGACAACGAGAAGGTTACCCGGGCCCAGTTCGCCGCCTTCCAGCAGGTACTCTCCGGTCTGGAAGCTCAGGGGATCACCCCAGGACTTCGGCACTGCTGCAATTCCTCCGCCTTTTTAAAATACCCGGAAATGCATCTGGATGGCGTTCGCCTTGGTTCCGCAATTCTGGGCCGTCTGGCCTTCTCCGGTGTTTCGGAGCTTCGTCCCGTGGGTTGGTGCGAGGCCCAGGTGGAGGTAATCCGGACACTGCCCAAGGGTCATACGGTAGGCTATGGCGGCGGCTGGAAGGCCAAGCGGCCCACAAAAATCGCCGTATTCAGCGTGGGGTATTACCACGGGTTTGGCGCTCCGGCCAGAAACGATCTTTCCCGGTTCCGGGATTGTCTGGTAGGGGTGCTGTCCAACGTCAAAGCCTTTTTGACCCACCGGGCTATCTATGTTTCCATCAACGGCCAGCGAGCCAGGGTGCTGGGCCATGTGGGCATGGTGCAGACCATCTGCGATGTGACGGACATTCCCTGTCAGGTGGGGGACACGATTCGCATCGACATTAATCCGCTGAAATTTCAGGCATTGAATATTCTTTATCGCAATTAAGGCTGAGGAGCGCCGCCGGAAACATACGGCGGCGCTCCGCCAATTGATACAAGATTTTTAATCTGCTGGTTTAAAATAACATAACAGTAAAGGCGGATTGA
>CASEPH010000023.1 GCA_949289625.1 uncultured Clostridia bacterium
ACATGTGATTCCCGGCGGGATCGACACCCATGTTCACTATCGTGACCCCGGCCACTGGGAGCGGGAGACCTTCGAGGCCGGCTCCCGGGCGGCTGCGGCCGGCGGCTGCACCACCTTTTTTGAGCACCCCATTTCCATGCCTCCCCAGTGGAACGCCGAGATTCTCCAAAACCGCATGGACATCTGCACCGGAAAGGACTCTCCGGCCAATGACCGCCATGAGAAGGGCGTTTGTGTGGACTTCTGTTTCTACGGCGCCGCCGGCGGTCAGCATCCCGAGGCAATCGAGCCGCTCTCCCATGCCGGCATCGTGGCTTACAAAACCTTCCTGCACGACGCCCCCGAGGGGCGCGCCCAGGAGTTCGAGGGTCTGACCAGCGCCAACAACGATCAGCTTTACCGTGTGCTGCAGGAGGTCAAAAAAACAGGTCTGCCCCTGGCGGCCCATGCAGAGGATAATGAGCTTGTCACCGGTTTTATCAAACGTCTGCGCGAGGAAGGACGTCAGAGCGAGAATATTGCCCACTGCCTGTCCCGTCCGCCCATCGTGGAGGTGGAGGCAATCTCCAAGATGCTGAAATTCGCCAAGGATGTGGGCTGCCCCATTGAGCTGGTTCATGTGTCTACCTGCGGCGCCATGGAACTGGCCAAACAGGCCAAGCAGGCGGGCCAGAAGGTCTTTGTAGAGACCTGTCCCCACTACCTGCTCCTGGATGAGAGCTATGTGGAGAAGTACGGCGCCTATGCCAAGTGCAATCCCGCCCTCCGGGAGAAGGAGGAGGTGGAGAAGCTGTGGGACTATGTGCTGGACGGCACTGTGGACTTCATCGGCAGCGACCACAGCCCCTACCTGGTCTCGGAGAAGGAGAAGAATCCCAATGACATCTTCGTGGCCCCCTCCGGCTTCCCCGGCATCGACCTCCGCCTGCCTCTGATGCTCACCGAGGCCAAGAAGGGCCGTGTCTCCCTGGAGCGGGTTGTAGAGCTGCTGTGCGTCAACCCGGCGAAGTGCTTCAACATCTTCCCCCAGAAGGGCACCATCTCCGCCGGTGCAGACGGCGACCTGGTAATCGTGGACATGAACAAGGAAATGGAGTTCCACGCCAAGGACAGCTACTCCCAGGCTCGGGATATTATGAAAATCTACGAGGGCTGGAAGCTGGGTTGCTCGGTGGAGTACACCGTGGTTCGCGGACGCGTCGTCATGGAAAACGGCGTGGTGGACGAGAGCGCTGCCGGCTGGGGTGAGTATGTAAAGCCCAACTCTGCAAAGTGATGTAAGAAAACCCACCAGAAAGGGCGGCGCAGAACGCCGCCCTTTCTTAAATGTCATGGCCAATGGTCAGGAAAGGCGAATGAATATGAATCAGGTTCGTGAGATTTTAGCGGAAATCGGAACAGCGGGGAAGAATGCAGACGGCTCCTATACCAGAAGCTGCTACAGCCCCGAATACTTTCAGGCGGCAGAGATCGTGCGCAAGCGGATGGAGGCCATGGGAATGCAGGTATCCCAAGATGCCGCAGGCAACATCCACGGCGTGCTGCCCGGTTCCGAACCTGGGCGGAAGAGCATCATCATGGGCTCCCATTTGGACACAGTCCCATCCGGCGGTCTCTTTGACGGCGCCTATGGCGTGGCCGGAGCACTGGAAGCGGTGCGCCGTCTGAAGGAGGAGGGTAAGGTTCTCCGGCATCCCATTGAGATATATGGCTTCAACGGAGAGGAATCCAACCCCCTGGGCGGGACTTTCGGCAGCCGGGCCGTAACCGGACTGGTTTCCCCCGATCAGCCGGAGCTGGAAAAGTCCTTAAAGGAGTACGGACACACCGTGCAGGAGATTCTGGACTGCAAGCGGGATTTTTCTGACGCCAAGTGTTTTCTGGAACTGCATATTGAGCAGGGCGACCGCCTGGATCACGAGGGACTGGACTCCGGCGTTGTCAGCGGCATCGTAGGTATTGTACGTTATAAGGTAACTGCCTGCGGCCACAGCAACCACGCCGGGACAACCATGATGAAAAACCGGAAGGACGCTCTGGTAGCCATGTCCAAACTGATCGTGGCGGCGGATCAGCGCTGCCGCGAGATCGACGACGCCCTGGTGCTTACCGTGGGCACGATACAGTGCTGGCCGGACTCAGAGAATGTAATCCCAGGCCGAGTGGAGTGCAGCTTTGAAATGCGGCACATGGAACAGGAGAAGACCGATCAGCTGGCCCAGGCAATCCGGGAGATTGCCGCAGGCATCCCGGACGTCACCTTTGAAATGGTCAAGATGATCGACAAGGGAGCGGTGCGCTGCGACCCCCACCTGATGGAGCAAATTGAAGCCGTTACTGCGGAGCTTGGGGGCAGTTATATGGTGCTGCCCAGCGGCGCCGGCCACGACGCCAATCCTATGGCCCACCGTCTGCCCATGGGTATGATTTTTGTCCCAAGCAAGGGCGGCTTGAGCCACTGCGGGGAGGAATGGACAGATCCGGACTATCTTGACCGCGGAGCAGATATTTTGTACCGCACCTTGCTCAGGCTGGATCAGGAAGCGTAAATGCATTGTATAGAATAAATGCTTCCCCGCCTGCGGCTATATCATTTCTTGCATCCTGCACGTCGGCCCCTACGTGCAGTCATATCCATCGGGGCAGCAGCCATAGCTCATAGATATGAGATTTTTTATGGGTGCGGAGGTTTTCCCAGCCAATGAAAAAGAGTCATCTCAGCCGCAACCGGGAATAATCCCCCTGCCCTCTATGGCATGAAACCTCAAAAGAATGTGCATATGGATAAAATATGGACCGAGAATATCATTTCTCGGTCCATATTTTTCCTCTCTCGGCAGGTCCAGTTCCCGGCACACCCAAGAGCGAGCCCTGACCCACCCGCATCATCACCGCATCAAGTATCTTCTTGACCTGTCGCACCGGGATATTATCAATTCACTTCGCAACATCTTCAGTTTTTGATATAATGGATCAAAGATTCAAGTTGTCCTAAACGCATTTCTCGGATAAATTTATTCAGAAGGGAGTTCTAAACATGGCATATTTGAATGAAAATGAGTGGATACTGTTCAACGAAATCACATATAATATTCATTTTGTATATACCATTGAAGATTTGCAGGAGGAAATCATCCGGCGGTGGCTCCCCTTTTTGATTCCATATGACGCAGGGGTTTTGCCCAGATCCGCCCCTCTGAAACCGGTCAGTTTGCGTTGGTAAACCCGGTGGGGCATCAGCTTTCATCCCCCATGGTGACCTTGTGGAAGGAGCAGACCCGGAAGTATGACCGGCTGCGCTGGGTCCTGCTGGGCAGCCAGAGCATCATTTTCCGAGAATCGGCCCTGTCCCCAGAGGACCCGCTGCGAACCAGCGAGATCTATGAGTCCTTTTACCAGCCCAACCGGCTGTGCTATTCTCTGGGCATGTGCAGCTGCTTCCGGGAAGAACCGGTGGGACTGCTGCGTCTGTATAGGCGGCAGGAAAGCGGTCCCTTTCAGGACCGGGATCAGTTTGTCCTGGAACAGCTGAATAAGCATCTCTCCTACCGTCTGGCCTACGAGGCCAAGAAGGGGGACTCCCATTTCTTCTACGCGAAGGGATATTATGATAAGCTCTGTCAGCGGTATGGGCTGACCAACCGTGAGGGGGAAATGCTGGATCTCGCGGTCCGTGGATTTTCCAATGAGGAGATTGCCCAACAGCTCAACATCAGCATTCATACCGTTAAGAAACATTTCAACAGCATTTACAGCAAGATGGGAGTCCACAATCGCGTGCAGATAATGCAATGTTTCCCAGTCTCCACCAGCAAAATTGACTTTGACTCTCTTTGAGCAAAATTAGAATGCCAATCTTTCCATTTCTTTTGTATACTAGTATCTTTCTTATTATTTTATTATTTTTTAGTGTACAAAAAATAATGCAGCTTCCGGATTGCACAACACCCTCCATTTTGTTATATATTAAAGCAGAAATTGCGTGGAGGTACTTATGAAACGCAGTGATTCCCCGTGGATCTTGCTTTATGTCTCTTTGGCAATCATCACAGTCGTGCTTGTGCAGACGGATCTGTTCGGTCGGTTTAATGAACACTTTCCCTATTTTGCAGGCTTTATCCAGTTTGCCGTTTATGCCACGGCTGGCGAATTGTTCTCTATGCGGGTCCTGCGTGGTGCCTGGGTCCTCAACCGGGCCACCCTGTTCAAGGCGGGGAGCTGGGGCTTCAGCGGGCTGTTCGTAACTTTGGCGTTTCGCGTATTCAGCGACGGCTCTCAGGCCGCTATGGATGCCGGCCTCCTTCCATTTGCAGGAAGCGCCTTGGCTCTGGCTTTTTTCACCAGCTGTACCAACAACATCTTTTTCGGCCCCCTGCATTCTTCTTTTATCCGGGTGTGCTGCAATTATGCCGACCTGCGCTATACGGAACACCAGAATGTCACGGTTCGTGAGGCTGTAAATTCCGTGGACTGGGGCGAATTGGTGAATTTCACCCTCTTCCGCACCATCCCTCTGTTCTGGATTCCAGTCAATACGGTCGGCTTTCTGCTTCCGGTCCACTACCGGATTGTATTCGCCTCCGTACTGTCCATGGCCTTTGGCGTGCTGATGACCATTTTGAAGCTGCGGGAGCGGCGCAACCAAACAGGCTGGACTCATACCAACCAATAAATTTTTCGCTATTAAACGGTGCTCTTCAAAGATTTTTCTCTTGACAGCGCGCGGCCTCTGTTTTAAAATCAGTTGCAACAAAGGCGTTGTCATTCTTAGGGTGACTACGCCTTTTTCTTTTCCCGCTGCCGGGACAGTCCCACTGATACGATGCAGGAGAAGGAGATTTGGGACGTCCAGAACGCGGCAAACTTCAGCGAAAGGAGGAATCCATTGACCAAACGTCCAGAGCCCGCAGCTTCTGTGGGCCTATCCCATCACAATTTCTGCGAGGAGGTACATTGTTTATGGATACTACGTTTGGCGTGCTATGTCTTATTCCCCCTATTGTAGCCATTGTTCTGGCACTGGTCACACGGGAGACCATTCTATCCCTGTTTGTCGCTGTCTGGCTGGGTTCCACCATGATAAACGGCTATAACCCCCTGGTCGGATTTGTACACATTGTCTCGGATTACATCATCCCCTCTCTCAGCGGCAACGCCTCTATGATCGTACTGGTTACCTTGGCCGGCGGAATGATTGCCATGCTTCGGGATACGGGAGCGGCTCAAGCCTTTGCCATGCGGGTAACCAAGGTCATCAACACAGCGAAGAAGGGACAGGTCGTCACCTGTCTGAGTGCTTTTATCTTCTGCTACACCGAGCCCTGCCTGATGCTGGGCACTATCATGCGCCCTGTTACTGACACTGTGCGGGTTTCTCGGGCCAAGTTGTCCTACATTTTGGACTCTATGGGCTGTAACCTGGCCTCTTTCTCCCCAATCAGCAGCTACGGCCCCTTTATCACCGGCTTGATCGCCGCAGAACTTTTGGCGGGCGGCATTGAGGCGAACGAGTGGGGGATTTGGCTGCAAATGCTTCCGTTTAACCTGTACGGCATGTTTGCCATGATCACGGTCCTGCTGGTAGCCATCTTCAGCCTGAATTTTGGTCCCATGTATACCGAAGAAAAGCGGGCCCGGGAGACCGGCAAGCTGCTGGGTGACGGGGTGGAGCCCCTGGTGCCTGAAGTGAAGACGGTATTCCCCGAGGGCTACCGACTGTCCATGTGGAACTTCATCATCCCTCTGGTCTGTCTATTCGGCTCCCTCTTCGCCACCATCTTCTGGACCGGCGATATCGGCGCCAACGGCGTGGTGGGTGCTTTCCGGAATGCGGATATCACGCTCTCCATCTGCATTGGCTTTATGGGCGGCGGCGTTGGCGCCGGCCTGGTAGGCGTGGCCACGAAGCTCTTCGGCCCCGCCAAGGCCTTCAACACCTTCCTCGGCGGCATGGCTGAGCTGATCAGCGTCCCCTTCATTCTGGTCTGCGCCTGGTCCTTGGGCGATATCGTGGACCAGATGGGCACCAGCGATTTTTTGATCCACATTGTAGAAAATTATCTGACTCCCGGTCTGGTTCCCGGCCTGATCTTCCTCTTTGGCGCATTTATCTCCTTCGCCACCGGTTCCTCCTGGGGCGTGTGGTCCATCATGATGCCCATTGCCATTCCTATGGCCATTGCCTTTGATCTCTCCATCCCCTATGTGGCCGCCTCGGTGATCGGCGGCGGTCTGTTCGGCGACCAGTGCTCTCCCATTTCGGACACCACAGTTATGTCCTCCACCGGCGCATCCTGCAATCATGTGGTCCATGTTATGACCCAGCTCCCCTACGGTATCACAGTTGGTGTGTCTGCCTTCATCGGCTTCCTGTTCGGAGGTCTGAGCGGACAGTATGTCCTCAGTATTGGCGTTACAGCTGTTATCCTGCTGATTGCCCTGTTTGCTCTAACCAAGCTTTCCCGGATTCGTCATCCGGAAGTGATCCACTGATTTTACAGCCTTCAGCTCTTATCACCCAACCGCAACAAATTAGGAGGGACTTTTTTGTATGAAGAAGATTGACAAACTAGTGTGTGCCCCCCACTTTTACACCATGGAAGGGGAGGGTGTCGGTTACCGCGCCGAAGCGGCTATGGCCGTGGATGGCGGCAAGATTCTGGAGGTCGGCCCCCGGGAGGAGCTTTTTCCCCGCTATCTGGCAGAGGAAGTTATTGAGCTGAAGCACCACATGGTCCTCCCCGGCTTCATCGACGCCCATATGCACACTGCCTGCAACATCATGCGCGGTTTGGCCCAGGACACCAATAACTGGATGATGTTTGGCCTGCAGCCCTTTGACAACGCCGTTACCGACGAGGAGCGGGATGCCGGCAGCCGGGTGGCCATTCTGGAGGCTATACGCGCTGGCACCACCACCTTGGGCGACTATGAATCCAAGATGGAAAACGTGTGCGCCTTTATTGATAAGGTGGGGGCGCGAGGCAATATTGCCCAAACTATCCGCGCTGCCAAGCGCCGGGTGTATAAACCTGGTGAGCTCTATGAATTCGACGATATCATGGGGGAGGAGAGCCTAAATCGGAACATTGCCCTGTATGACGCCTGGAACGGCAAGGCCAACGGCCGCATCAAAATTCTCTTTGGCCCCCAGGGGGTGGACTTCGTCAGTCCGGAGATGCTCCTGCGTATTCAAAAAGCGGTAAAGGAGCGAGGCACCAAGATCCATATGCACGTGCAGCAAGGGGACCGAGAGACCTACCAGATCGTTCAGCGGTACGGTAAACGGCCCACTGCATTTCTGGATGAGATGGGTCTCCTGGACTCCTCCCTCATTGCGGTCCACCTCACCGACTGCACGGACGAGGAGGCCGCTCTGATTGCCCGGCGCGGGGCCTCCATGATTGTCAATCCCGGCTCTATCGGTATCATTGACGGCATCGTCTGTCCCAGTGTGGCGTTCCAGGAAGCAGGCGGCAACGTGGCGCTTGGCTCCGACCAGGCTCCAGGCAACAACTGCCACAATATCATCAACGAGATGAAGAACGTCTGTCTCTTCAACAAAATCAAGTATCAAAATCCCGAAGTCATGCCTGCATGGCGGGCGCTGCGCATGGCCACCATTGAGGGGGCGCGCGCTGTTGGTTTGGGCGATACAGTGGGTTCTCTGGAGTCCGGTAAGCAGGCAGATTTTATCGCTATTGATCTGAACTGCCCCTCCATGCTCCCGGTCTACACCTATCCCATGCGGAATATGATCCCCAACCTGGTCTACAGTGCGCGGGGCTGCGAGGTATCCCTTGTCGCAGTAGATGGTGAAGTTATTATGCAGGACGGCAAGTTCACCCGGGTCAATGCAGACGAGTATCTGGCCGCCATTCCCCAGTACCCCGACGGAATCGGCCAGCGGGCGGCGAAAGAATTTTTTGAAATCAACGGTACGAACGCCCACTTTATGAATGAGGACAAATTATAATTTGCTTCAACCCAGAAGCAGACAGTTCAGGATATTGTTTCTCATACCCCATTTTTTGACCTGCCCGCTCCATCTCTTCTGCTGTCCTGTGCGAATTGGGCACGCGCGGTTTGATC
>CASEPH010000024.1 GCA_949289625.1 uncultured Clostridia bacterium
CGGGCGGCAACCGGCATATTGGAGGTGTTGGCCAGCAGCACAGTACGGTACATCAGGGGCTGGTTTGTATGGGGGTCAATCAGTTCGGAAAATTCATCCAGAACCTCCGTCATTTCGTTGCCGCGTTCGCCGCAGCCCAAATATACAATCAGATCGGCGTCAGACCACTTAGCCAGCTGATGCTGGGTCACGGTTTTTCCGGCACCAAAGGGACCGGGAATGGCAGCGCATCCACCCTTGCCAAGGGGGAACAGGGTATCGATAATCCGCTGTCCGGTGACAAGAGGACGAGTGATGGCACAACGCTCCAAGACGGGACGAGCCGTTCGGATGGGCCACTCCTGGGATAGTTTCAGCTCCAGCTTCTGGCCCTGTTGCGTTTCGACGATGACCAGTGGTTCCGTTACCGTATAGGCTCCGTCCGGTACGACGGAAACGACGGTACCGGACTGGTCCGGACGCATCATGCTGCGATGACGAATTACAGGTGTCTCGTCACACTCGGCGTAAACCTGCCCAGGCTTCAGTTCGTCTCCCGGCTTTACCAAGATGGTAACATCCCATTTTTTCTCCGTATCCAGCGTGGGAATATGGATACCGCGGCCGATAAACGCACCGGTGGCTTCTTCGATTCCGCGAAGGGGACGGCAAATGCCGTCGTATATGTTGTTGAGGAGTCCGGGGCCCAGCTGAATAGACATAGGTGCACCCTGGGGTTCCACAGGCATTCCAGGCATCAACCCGGTGGTGTCTTCATAGACCTGCACGGTGGTGACGTCGCCTTCTACAGAGACAACCTCGCCAATCAGTCCTTCAGGACCAACGCTGACCATGTCCATCATGGCAAGGCCTTTTCCGCCTTTCACCGTCACGACAGGCCCATTGACGCCTTCAATATAATATTTTGTTTCAGCCATAGCGCACCTCCTTAGTCATCCGACAGGCTTAGACCGAACAGCTCGGCAAAGTGACCGTCCAAATCACCCAAGGCGGTGTCATAGCTTTGGTCGGCTCTAAGCAGTTTGGAATGGCAGTCCACGATCAGGCCGCCCAAGGTAAAGGTTCCCTCATGAAACTGCACATGCCGTCCGGGAAGCACAGAGGCCAGCTCTTTGGAGAACTTCATATCCACAGGACGCAATAGGATCACGCCATCATAGGGGTTTCCCAACGCCTCAAAGGCCTCCGCGTATAGTTTTTTTAGGTGGGGAAGATACTCGTCTGTCTGGGTAAATGCAACAATACGCTCCCGAACGGCGGCAAAAACCTCTTTCGCGATCTCTTCCCGACGAGTGGCAATGATTCGCTTATCCGCTAACAGACGTCTGGAAATTTCACGGCCGCTTTCTCCAGAAATTTCATTTGCCTGAATCTGGACTTTAGCGGCAATTTCCCGCTTAATCTCCTCTTCTGCAGCAGCCAGACGGCGTTTGCGTTCCTTGTCAATCTGTTTTAGCAGCGTGTCCCGCTCTTTGGCGGCATCGTTTAGAACGATCTGTTTGAATTTATCGAGTTTCTCATTGATATCCGGCATATAATCTCATCCTCATACCTTAATGCCGATTGCTTCACGGATATACCTCGTGATGGAATCGGGGGCTCTGCCAGTGTGATGCCGGTCGGGGATTTCCACCAACAGCGGCCTGACAGAGGTCAGCTTTAATGCGTTTACTTGCTCCGGGCAGAGGGCCGCAAGTTTTTCGTTGATCAGCAAAATTCCAATGGAAGGATCCTTTGCGGCGGCGTCTATTGCGGCCAAAGTTTCCTCGCGGGTCTCTGCTCGGGTGCCCTCAATACCGGCCAGGCGAAGGCCTGTCAGCGTATCTGAATTATCCGAGATCACAAAATACCGCATATTACATAAACAGCATCAGCAGGGCAACCAGCAGTCCGTACAGGGCAACGCCTTCTGCCAGACCAACGAAGATCAGTGCCTTACCAAAGATTGTGTCGTTTTCGCTCATGGCACCCAGGGCAGCAGCTGCGGCAGAGGACACGGCGATACCGCCGCCAACGCCAGAGAGACCAACGGCCAGAGCAGCGCCGATGTACTTCAGACCGTCACCAACACCGGTGGCAGCGGCTGCCGCATCAGCAGCCAGCGCATTGCCAGACATGGCAAACCCGCAGATCGTAGCGATGGCTACCAGGCCAAAAAAGCTGAAGCAGTGGGCGATCAGGGGACGGCGGACCGATTTTCCGTGAGTGTGACGACGGGAAATGGCAAGCAAGGGCAGCACGATAGCAGCGGCCATGATAAACATAATCAAGAACGTCATAATAAGTTCCTCCATTACAAGTCAATTTTTTTGGTGCTGTCAATGACGCACGGTTTGAATTTTTTGCCTCCGGACTGGTAGAACCGGCCGAACATCTCATAGAATTCCAGACGCAGAACCTGAATACAAACCATCAGGCCCTCAATTCCCATGACAATGATATTGCCCAGCACCAGAACGATGGGGGAGGCAGGATCTCCTGCCAGAGTATAAACAACCAGCATCATGCCGGCGTGGCAGATAGCGTAGGCTCCGACCCGCAGGAAGGAGACCGTGTTTGTGACAAAAGAGAGGATCACTTCAAACATTTCGAAGAAGTTTTCCGCAATAAAACCTCCGATAGATTCAGGTTTCCAGTCCTTTTGGTGGGAAACCAGTTTGCCCAATGGCTCCTGGCAGAACATTATCAAAATCGGAATAACGATCAGGCAGACGATATAAACTGCGCTGAATACTTTTGCGCCGGTGACAAGCATAACGATTGCACCAATCACAACGGCCAGATAAAAGATCAGACCTGCAACGGAATTATTGGTAAAGAAGATTTTCTTCAAATCCTTTTGGCGGATTCCGTTGATAATGTTGATTACCATCATCATGATAATGGTGACAACACCGATTGCTGCGGACACCAGCAATATTCGTGTGGCATTTTCTCCCGATTCCAGCACATGGAACCCGGGGATCAGCTCCTCATAGCCAAAGAAGCTGCCGAAGACAAAGCCAAATATCACGGAAAAGATGCCGACACTGCCCAAAATTCCACCCAGCCACATTCCTTTTTTCTTGTAAAGGAAAATCCCAAGTGCAATGAGGACCAAGCCCTGTCCCACGTCTCCGTACATAATGCCAAAGAGAATGGAATACGTGACAGCCATCAAAAAAGTCGGGTCGAATTCATTATAGGCCGGCAGACCATACATCTCTGTAAAGGGCTGGAACAGACGGGCCCAGAAATTATTCTTTAAAAGGACAGGTGGAGTCTCTCCTTTAATGGATCTGGGAGAATCCTCGGCCAGCATCAAATCTGGGAAGGCAGAAAAGCGATCTTTGATCCGATCCAGTTCCTGGGCGGGGACCCAGCCACAGAGCATAAACGTATTGTCTTCCGTGTGGACCGCATATTTCTTGATCTCTCCCGCCTCATACATAAAGCGAATATAGCTGTATGTGGTGAGAAGCGGATCAATGTTTTCCGTTACCCAGGTCGAATACTCCTTTGCGAGAGCGTCAAGCTGCTGTTGGCAGTGAGCACTATCTTCCTCCAGCATTTGCGTCGTTTGCTCCGGCGTACCCAATGTATGGGAAGTCAAGCGCATCCGCTCAAAGCCCAGAGAATTCATAAAATTGTCGCCCTTCGGGGCAAAATTCTTGGGTGTGACATACACCAGATAGACAAAATCGGTGCCGATTTGGGTGGGATACAGAATGATATCATCAATTTGAGAAATCTTCACGGATAATGAATCGTAGGATTCACGGGGCATTCTGCCAAATCGGAACTTGACATAGTTCAGATGATAAATATCCTCCAGACTGCTGGGAAGCTGTAAGAATTTTTCCAGATCCTTAATGTCCTGGGCGTTGTCCCGGATTCTGTCGCTGAGCTGGGTGCGCTGCTCAGTAAACGCTGCAAGTTTTCGAGAAATCTCCTGAAGCGTATTTTTTACCACAGGCATGGACAGAGGTTCAGCACGAAAATCACGAAACTCCAGAGGAATGTGCATAGCCTCAAGAAGATTCTCAGCCGTAGAAAGCGTGTCTTGCCATGGATTTGTCCATTCAAAGGGAATCAGATGATCGTTGTTTGCGACCCGGGCCGCTTCCACAGGATGGAACTGCTCGTTGACAAGGCATGTGCAGATCACTTCGTCAATGGATTCTGCCGGGCCGGCAACAGTGAGCATTTTCATGGGAACGACTGACATTGAATCACCTCTTTAGATACCAATCAGTGTGACGAAGGCGTTAGGATCTCCGCCGTAACGGATACACTCAATGATACTGATAATATTTCGTAGTTCGATTTCTTTTAACGTAAGATAGGCAATGGGTGTGTATACAGTTGGATGGGCCGAACGAAGCTGATGCCTGGAGAAATTATACTGCAGCGTATAATAGTATGCCTCTACACCGGAAGGTGTGATGGAACGAAACAATTTTCCGTAGGGACCGTCCAGAATCAACTGAAATGCGGCTTCATAGCTGGGGGCGGCCAGCAATTGCTGGACGTATTCCTTTCTCAACTTGCTTGAGCAGGGGAGAGGAAAACTGTAAAGCTGAACGTCCTTTGCAGGAAAGTGCTTTTTCAGTCGAAGAAATTGTACCAGATTTATAAGGTCTGTTTCGTCATTCAGGGCGGTACGAAGGATCTTCTTTGTTTCGCCGGAATAGCGCTTGCTGGTGGTTTGATACAGTCGCGCATAATATGCTACCTGCATCATATTGTCCACGAAGGCCGGCGTAGGTGTTTTGCTTTCTCCCACCAGAATGCGCTGCAGGGCAGAACTATAAATGGTTTCGTCCGCAGCGTGCGCAATCTCTGCAAAGCTGGTTGCAAGCTGCAAAGATGGCAGTTTCAGACGGCTTTCTTTTCGGAGAATTGCATCCCAAGTGGGGATAGGTTCCAGCATATGCGTAGAGTTGAGACGCCGCATGGCCGTTAGTATTGCTTCCTGCTCTGCGCGATAGATGGGAAACCGCATCAGTTCTTTATCACCTAAGTGCATAAAGCTGAAAATCCGCCGATACTCCTCAACATAGGAGCTTCGCAGTGCGGTTTCCAAATTCTCGCGGTGAATATTACTGGTGTTCAGTCCGGAGAGCGGTTCCCGATAGCCGCTGTGATTCTGAAGAAAGGAGGCTGCCTCGGACAATGTCCGTTTTCCCATCAATTGCCGGTAATCCTCACTGGTCATGCGGCGGCCATACATGGCGTGGACCTTTGCTGACACAGCATAATAAGACCCGGCCATTTAATCGACCGCCTTTCCGACAATCCGGTCAAAAATCGCCTCGACCCATTGATCCTTTCTGGATTGGTAAATGTTTTCAACCTGATCGAGTTTCTTTTGAAGGCGTTGATCTAGCGCTTCCAAATGCTTCGCGCTTTTCTCACGCTCTGTTTCCTGGAGCTTCTGCAAATATGCTTCCGCTCGTTCCTGATATTGTTTACGGAGCCCATCAATCTCTGATTCAATGGATGCCTCCATATTTTCCTGCTGCACCTTTGCATGCTCAGCAAGCGCTTGGGCTTGGTGCTCTGCAGCAATTATTTTTTGAATCAGATCTGCTTGATTCAAATGAATCCCTCCTTTATTCAGGAAACTGGCAGGATGCGCTGCATTTTCTTCCTGCTGTTTAAACACATTATAAACCTATCGTTTCAAATTACAAGTAGCACAAAGGATATTTGTCAACCTTTTGCGCACAGAAAATTGTGCATTCTGCGCAGATTTTTATGTTTCTGATTTTAGTACGTACAATTTTTTAAAAATATGTATACGAAGTTTGTTGATTTTAGCGCAGAATGGACCTATCAGAAAAATATCGTTCAGAAACGCCCTAAAATGAAGATGAAAAATCACTTTCCAAAAGGCGAAAGCTAATGTATAATAGGATTTACTGAAACAATCTGCACCACTTTGGCAACACCGATTGGGCAGGGAATGCGTAGCGTTCCAGCTTTGAATTGCTCAGTATACGCTGCGAGGCAGCGATCATTTATCATTTGGAGGGAATAGCATGGATCAGCGATCAAATAAGCTACTGAAGCTGCTGGAAAGAAATTGCACCTATGATCAGGCGCAGCTGGCCGCTATGTGCGACACCACAGAGGAGGACGTGGCTCTGCGGATTCGCAGTCTGGAGGAGGAAGGCGTCATTCTGGGCTATAAGGCCATGGTGAACTGGGAGAAGACCGCAGTAGAGTCTGTGGAAGCCCTGATCGAGGTCAAGGTTACGCCGCAGCGAGACCAGGGGTTTGACCGTATCGCGGAGCGCATCTACCAATATGAAGAGGTGGAAAGCTGCTATCTCATGTCCGGCGGCTATGATTTGACCGTGATTCTTACAGGCCGGACTCTGCGGGAAGTGGCGTTGTTCGTATCTCAGAAACTTTCCACCATTGAAGGCGTCACCTCTACGGCTACCCACTTTATTCTCAAAAAATATAAGCAGCAGAATGTGATTTTCGCCCCGAAGGAGGAACAAAAAGAAAGGCTGATTTTCGTATGATTGATTACAATTCGGTCATATCCCAGCGGGTACAGAATATCGCTCCCTCGGGAATTCGCAAATTTTTTGACATTCTGGAAAACATGACGGACGCCATCTCCTTGGGCGTTGGCGAACCGGATTTTCAGACGCCTTGGCATATTCGGGATGCCGGCATCTACTCCTTGGAAAAGGGCTTTACCAAGTATACATCCAACGCCGGCATGACGGATCTGCGGCGGGAAATCTGCAACTATCTGGAGCGGAGATTTGGCCTGAAGTACCATTATGACAATCAGGTGCTGGTGACGGTAGGCGGCAGTGAGGCCATTGATCTTGCCATTCGGTGTATCACCAATCCGGGAGACGAAATTCTGGTTCCGGAGCCCAGCTTTGTCTGCTACGGACCCATTGCATCTTTGGCCTCCGGGGTCCCGGTGCCCATTCATCTGGTGGCGGATAATGAGTTTCGGCTCAGTCCGGAACAGCTGGAGGCGGCCATCACCCCCAAAACCAAGGCTCTGGTGATGCCCTATCCTTGCAATCCCACCGGGGGTATTATGGAAATGGAAGACCTGAAAAAACTGGTTCCCATTCTGAAAAAACATAACATCATCGTGATTTCCGATGAGATCTACGCGGAGCTGACCTATGGGCCACGGCACGTTTCTATGGCGAACATTCCGGAAATGTACGACCAGACCATTGTGGTCAACGGCATGTCCAAGTGCTACTCCATGACGGGCTGGCGTCTGGGCTATGTCTGCGGACCTGAGCCTCTGATCGCACAGATGACTAAGATCCATCAATACGCCATCATGTCCGCTCCTACCACCAGCCAATACGCAGCCATTGAAGCGCTGCGCAACGGCGACGAGGACATAGAGGCCATGAAGGAAGAATACGACGGACGCCGGAGATATCTGGTTGACGGCCTGCGGAAGCTGGGGCTTTCCTGCTTTGAACCCAAGGGGGCCTTCTATGTATTCCCCTCGATTCAGTCCACAGGCCTGTCCTCAGAGGAGTTCTGCGAGCAGCTGCTGATCCAGCAGAAGGTGGCCTGTATTGCCGGCAATGCCTTTGGAGAGAGTGGAGAAGGCTATGTGCGGATGTGCTATGCCGCCAGCATGGAGAATCTGCAGGAAGCCCTGCGGAGAATCGGTCTGTTCCTGGAAAGCCTGAAAAAGAACTAAAACGCCAGTATAAGGACATGTACGCCATGTCCTTATACTTATATGAACAAGGAGACTGGTATGAAATATATTTTGATCATCGGAGACGGCATGGCGGACAATCCTGTGTCGGAACTGGGTGGAAAAACGCCACTGGAATATGCTTCGATTCCCAACATGGACCGCTTGGCAGCCCACGGAATCCTTGGGTCCACTGTGAACTGCCCGGAGGGGTTGCCGCCCGGCAGCGATACAGCCATATTGTCCATATTCGGTCAGGACCCACGACGGTGTTACACCGGCCGGTCTCCACTGGAAGCGGCTGCCTCCGGAATTCAGCTGAATCCAGGTGACGTCAGCTATCGCTGCAATATGATTACTCTGGAGGATACGGCGGTACCCTATGCTGAAAAAAGGATCCTTTCCCACTCCGGCGGTTCCATTGATGGGGCAAGTTCCAAGAAACTGGTGGAGGATCTGTTTGCGGACCCGGAGTTTTCCGCGCTGGCCAAACAGGTGGGGATGCGGATATATCCAGCGGACTCCTTCCGGCATATCGCGGTGCAAACCCAGGCGGATATTCAAGGCATTCGACTGATTCCGCCCCATGACCACCTAGGAGAGGTGATTGGACCGCTTTTGCCCTCGGGCTGTGAAAACGCGGAAAAACTGCTGGCGCTGATGGAACTGTCTCATCGAGTATTGGATCAACATCCCATCAACCAGCAGCGCAGGAAGGACGGGCTTCTGCCAGCCAACGGCGTTTGGTTCTGGGCAGAGGGCAGCAGCGTTGCCCTGCAGAATTTTCCAGAGCAGTACGGACATCACGGGACTGTCATCTCTGCGGTGCCCCTGTGCCAGGGGATTGCGGCACTTACCGGCCTTTCCTTCACGGAGGTGGAGGGTGCCACTGGAGAACTGGAGACCAATTACGAGGGGAAAGTGGAGGCTGCACTGGCAGATCTGCAAAAGGCGGGTAATGATTTTACAGCCATTCATGTAGAGGCTCCCGATGAATGCACCCACAACGGAGATCTTCCGGGTAAGCTGCAGGCCATCGAATGGCTGGACAGCAGGGTCGTGGGACCCTTGACAGCATCGCTGGAACGGCAGGGAACGGATTATCGAATTTTGATTCTTTCCGATCATAAAACGCTGATGTCCACCAGAGGCCACGACGGAGACCCGGTGCCATTTTTGTTGTACGACAGTACCAATCCGGAGGGAAGCGGTCTGAGCTATACGGAGAAAAACGGCCTCCAGGGTCCTATGCTGGAAGCTGGGACGGCTCTGATGGGCTTGCTCTTTGAAAAGGGGGCCCAGGATGCATAACTGCTTTCACGCGGCAGACATTTTGCTGCCGGAAAAAGTCTCCATGAAGAAGTGGGCCTGCGTGGCCTGCGATCAGTTTTCCTCTCAGCCCGAGTATTGGAATCAGGTGGAACAGTTTGTGGGGGATGCACCATCTACACTGCATCTCATCATTCCGGAGGCCTATCTTAAGCAGGGAAAAACGGAGGGGCGGCTGGAACGGATTCATCAAACCATGGAGCAATACCTTCAGGCCAAGCTGTTCCGAACCTACCGGCGGAGTTTCATCTATCTGGAACGCACGTTGGAGGACGGATCTATTCGTCATGGCCTAGTGGGTCAGATTGATCTGGAGGAATACGATTTTGATCCGGCTTCGGGGGCCAAGATCCGGGCCACTGAGGGAACCGTCCGAGAACGCATTCCGCCCAGAATGAAGCTGCTGGAGGGAGCAAAGCTGGAGTTTCCCCATGTGCTGTTGCTCTGCGACGACAAGCAGGACCGGATCATGGAGGCCGCCCGTATCGCCAAAGGAGATTTGGCCTATGACTTTGATCTGATGGAGGATGGGGGACATATTACTGGATGGATTGTCTCCGGCCTTGGTGTGGGGATCGTCAACAGTGCCGTCTCCGATTATATTTTGGAAACTGCCCAAGCGCAGCATGGCCAATCCCCTATGGCCTTTGCTGTGGGGGATGGGAACCACTCGCTGGCCTCCGCAAAGGCCTGCTGGGACGCCCTGAAGCCCACGCTTGCCCCCGCAGAGCAGTTGGAGCATCCTGCTCGTTACGCCCTGGTGGAGTTGGAAAATATTCACGATCCAGCTATCACCTTTGCGCCGATCCATCGGGTATTGAAGGGAATTTCCCTTTCGGCCGTGGAAGCTGAACTGGCGAAAATCTCCGGGCCAAATGGGTATCCTATTACATTGGTTGCGGAGGGTACGGAAGAAACGGTATATCTGGATCGCAGCCTGAGCCCGCTGGCGGCAGGGATTTTACAGCCGCTGCTGGACCGGCTCCTGGAGGAATACGGCGGCAGCATTGATTATATCCATGGCGAAGATGTGGTTCGCAGCTTGGCCTCTGAGCCGGACACGGTGGGCTTGATTTTGCCTGGGATGGAAAAAGATGCCCTGTTTCCTGGTGTGCTCCAGGGCGGCGTATTGCCTCGGAAGACCTTCTCCATGGGACACGCCAGAGAAAAACGGTACTATCTGGAAGGAAAGATGCGGCAATGATTGAACTGACCATGAGTGCCCATGCCAAGCTGAATCTGACGCTGGACGTAATTGGAAAGCGGGCCGACGGATACCATGATCTCTCCATGGTCATGCAGGAGATTTCTTTAGGGGATACGGTTACGATCCAGCTGGAAACTGGGAACCCCTGGGCAGTCTTTTGTGACGCAGGGGAGATTCCCTGTGACGACAGCAACTTGGCGGTCAAGGCTGCCCGGCTATTTTTTGATGCGGCAAACATAGATTGTGGCGGATATGCTGTCACCCTTCAAAAACGCACACCCTCCTGCGCTGGGATGGGCGGTGGCAGTGCAGACGGGGCAGCGGTGCTTCGACTGCTCTATGACCACTATGGGGCCCCTTTTCCGGAAGAAGAGCTGTACCGTTTGGCAGAGCAGACCGGGGCGGACGTTCCTTTTGCGCTTTTTGGCGGAACGGCACTGGCGGAGGAAAAGGGCCAGATTCTCCAACGATTGCCGAATATGCCGGCTTGCGCTATCGTGTTATGTAAACCATCATTTCCTGTTTCCACACCGGAGCTGTTTCGGGAGATTGACAGACAGGAGATCCGGGTCCGTCCGGATACGGCCGGGATGATCCGGGCACTGGAGGAGAGCCGACTGGACCAGGTGGCGCAGCGCCTCTGCAATGTCTTTACGCCGGTCATTTCTGAAAAACATCCCGAGCTTAACAAAATTGGAGCCGTTTTGAAAGCAAACGGTGCCCTTGGGGTTTCTATGACCGGTTCTGGTCCCACCATGTTTGGGATTTTCACTGATTCGGCGGCAGCGCAAAAAGCATATTCCATTCTGAAACAGGAGTATATTGATACTTTTTTGACAGAACCTGTTTAATTGTCAAAATTTCCGTCCATACTGTAATCATTCCGATTACATATGGACGGTGATTTTTTTGAATAAACAATCGACAATGCGGGTCATCGAACTGGTCCTGCTTGTGGGGCTGGCTCTGTTTTTTGCCCTGTGTACGTCTCTGGAACGGCAGCAGCAAAGCATCTCTGATGCGTTGATTCGGCTTCATGTGGTGGCAAATTCCGACAACGAGGAAGATCAGGCGGTTAAGCTGCTGGTTCGGGACGCTGTGCTGGAACAAGCCCAGGCTCTGCTGGAACAGGCGGATTCCAAGGAATCGGCTCAGATCATTCTAACCCAGCACCTTGACGAACTTGAACAGGCTGCAAACCGTGTTTTAACGGAGAAATGCAGTGGACAATGTGCAGTGGTAACACTAAACCGGGAGCTTTTTGGAACAAGAAACTATGACGGATTTTCCCTTCCGGGGGGCTACTATGATGCCCTGCGGGTCAGTATCGGCAGCGGAGAGGGGCGTAACTGGTGGTGTGTTGTCTATCCGCAGATTTGTACGGCAGCGACCTCAGCCCAAAGAGATACCGTGGCGGTTATGGGCGGTATGGATCAGGAGGAATTGGCCATTCTGAAAGGGGAAACCCCGGAATATCAGCTGAAATTCCGGATGATCGAACTGCTGGAAGACTTGTTGGGGTGGTTTCGCGGCGGTGATGAAGGAATTCCTGTTTCCGGATGACAGTCAGGAAGAAATGTGGTACAATGTGTCCAAACCGAAGTGGAGATGATGGGATGCTGACATTGATCACAGGCCGGGGAAAATCCGGAAAAACTACTCGTTTGCTCGAGATGGTCAGAGATTGCCCGGCCCAGGGAATGGCCCAGCGAATTTTGATCGTACCGGAACAGCTGAGCCATCAGACAGAACGGCTTCTAAGCGCCACATGCGGCGACGGCATCAGCTTTGTTTCCGAAGTTTTGAGTTTCACACGGCTTCAGGACCGGGTTTGTTCAATTTATGGCGGCGGGGCTACCAAAATTCTGGATCAGGGAGGCCGAATTTTGACGGCCCGGCTGGCTTTGTCCAGCGTTTTATCCAGACTGAAGGTCTTTGCTCCGGCAGCGGCCCGGTCAGAATTTTTGCAAAAAATTGTGGCCATTATTGATGAATTCAAATCCTATGATGTTTCTCCCGAACAGCTTTTTGCAGCGTCCCGAAACAGCGAGAATTTGTTTGCCCAAAAGCTGCAGGAGCTGGGCACGATTTTGAGCGCGTACAACGCAGTTATGGCCCGTGGGTGCTGCGATCCAAGGGACAAACTGACTTTTTTGCGTCAGCAGCTTTATGATACGGATTATGCGGAGCATAGATATTTCTTTGTGGACGGTTTCTCGGATTTTACCGCACAGGAGCTTCATGTGTTGGAGGCCCTGTTGCGCCAAAGTCCCCACGTGGTGGTCACGGTTCCTTGGGAAAATTGCGACCAGGAGATCTTTTCCACTGGGTGGGAAACGGTGGAGCGGCTACTGCGCATGGCAAAGGGACTGGGGCAGAAAACCGAAATGATCGTTGTGGATCACCGCCGAGACCTTCCACCGGAACTTACATATCTGGAACAAAATCTGTTTGCTCGGCAAGGGGCGCCTTATTCTGGGACCTGCGACGGAATTCGATTACTTTCAGCTCATGATCTATTGGAGGAGTGCCGGCACTGTGCTTCGGAACTGCGTCGCCTGGCTATGTCTGGCCTGCGGTGGCGTGATATGGCGGTGGCGGCAGGGAATATCGCAGAATATGGCTCCCTGATGGAGGAGATATGCCGGGATTATGGGATCCCGCTATACACGGGGATCAAGGCACCGCTGACGGCTCATCCGGCAGCGGCATTTGTGCTTTGCGCCATGGAGGCTGCTCTGGAAGGGATGGACACAGAGACAGTGCTGGCATATTTGAAAACAGGATACAGCGGCATTACCGCTGACGATTGCGACCGTGTGGAGAATTACAGCTATGTCTGGAAGATCCGCGGACAAAAATGGGCGTCGGTTTGGACCGAGCATCCGGAGGGCTATGACCGAACGGTCACTACGGAGGTGCAGGAGGAACTTGACGCCCTCAACAAAGCAAAAGATCAGGCACTGGAACCCTTATTTCACCTGCGGACTGCCCTGAAAACCGGCGGAAACGTCAAAGAACAGATCATGGGCGTCTATCGTTTCTTGGAGGAGACAGAGCTATTCTCTCAGATTAACGAACAAATTCGGCAATTTTCAGACGAGGGGCAGCAGGAAGCGGCCCAGGAAACGGCGCAGATCTGGAATACTTTGATGCAATGTCTCCAACAGATTGTATCTGTTTTGGGGGAACTTTCCATCAAAGGCGGGGAGCTTCTCAAAATTTTTCGTTTGGCGCTGGAACAGTACGAGGTGGGAACCATCCCTGCGGTGCTGGATGCGGTCCATTTTGGAAGCGTGGATTCTCTTCGCGGTATGGAACCAAAAATCCTGTTTGTTTTGGGCTGCGAGGAGGGGAGTATTCCCCCTAGACCGGAAACCGGAAGTCTACTCTCCGAACAGGAGCGGATGGTTTTGCGGGATCAGCTGCATATCGCTCTTGCGCCGGACAGCTTCCGCTCCATGGAGAAACAGCTGTTTCTCGTTTACTGCGCCTTTACCGCGCCATCTTGTCGGCTGTACATCTCCTATACGGAAGATGCAGAGCAGGAGCATGCGCCGTCTTTTTTGCTGGAACGGATTTTGACCCTGTTTCCAGAGGTGTCTGTTCAGCGTTTTTCCCTGCGTCCCTGGGAACATATGACTCCGGAGATGCTGGCAGAACTATTTTTTATCGCGGAACAGAACGGCAGGACCGGTCTCCATGATTCGATTCGGCAAACGGCACCGCACTGCAAAGCGCTGGAGGATCACATCATTGCGGCGGAAACTGCCGCACTTCCAAGAGATTTGATTGTACCGGAGCAATTTACGAAAAAGCTGTTTGGTCTGCCGGTAAAACTGACCGCTTCTAGGCTGGACAGTCTTGGAAACTGCCCCTTAAGCTTTTTCCTCAATTATGGATTGAAGGCCAGGCCTAGAAAAGAGGCGGTTTTTGATGCCACGGAGTTCGGAACATTCCTGCATTACGTGATGGAACACACTGTGGATCAAATGGTCCAAACCCTGCCACCCAGCGCTTCTGAAAGCCATAGGCTGGTCCAGCAGTATATGGCCCCGTATTTGGAGACCAGACTTCGAGATACCGAAATTTTATCGGACCGCCAGAAATATATTTTTGAACGGAATGGTGTAGAGGTTGAGCAGCTGCTGCTGGGAATCGCACAGGAATTTGCTGCGTCTGATTTTCGTCCCTGTGCCTACGAGCTTCAGTTTGGAAATGGGAAAAAGCTGGAAGGCGTTTCCGTGTCCGGCAGCCTGGGGGAGGGCGTCCTGGAGGGAACCGTGGATCGTGTTGACGTCTGGAAGGACCGGGAACAGGAATACTTTCGAATCATCGACTATAAGAGCGGATCCGGCACAAAGTTTGACTATACAAAGCTCTATGGCGGCCTGGGTATGCAGCTGATGCTGTATCTGTTTACGCTGGCCAGGGTTGGGATTCCCGGGGTGTCGGAGCATCCTGTGCCGGCAGGAGCGCTGTATTATCCTGCCCATAAGCTCATGAAATCTTCGAAACATCCCATCAAAACAGATCGGGAGGAACAGACTCTTCGCAAAGATGATATCAAATGTACAGGCCTGCTGCTGGGAGACGAAACTGTGCTGGATGCCATGGCGCATGACGAGAAAGGCAGAAAGCAGCTTCCTATTTCA
The DNA here is from genome assembly GCA_949289625.1 of uncultured Clostridia bacterium. The sequence goes on from CASEPH010000024.1 coordinate 14,879, forward strand.
TCCAAAAAAGATAGTCCCAGGGATTTTTGCATTACGCCCAAGCAAATGGACGTTCTAGAGGCGTTTATCCACCGCCGGATGGGGGAAGCCGTGGATAAGGTGTGCGCAGGTGAATTTGCACCGGAGCCCTTTTACAGAGGCCCGGACAACAATCCGTGTATATACTGCGACTATGTGGATATTTGCCAAAAGGATGACTCCTTCTGTGCATCATTTTACCATCCTACTTTGCATGCAAAAGACTTTTGGAATTTGATCGGAGGTGAAGAAGATGAGTGAGATACGTCTGACACCCCAGCAGCAGATGGTGGTGGAAAATCGGGGCGGCACGTTGCTGGTGTCCGCTGCTGCCGGATCCGGAAAAACCAAGGTGCTGGTGGACCGGGTTCTTCGCCGAATTGTGGAGGAAGGAAAAAACATCCATGAATTTCTCATTATCACCTTCACAGAAGCTGCGGCGGCGGAGCTGAAGAAAAAAATTTCTTCGGAGCTGTCCAAAACTATGGCCCGGCAGCCGGAAAACAAACATTTGGCCCGACAGATGACCCTTTTGCAGTTCAGCCAGATCTCTACGGTCCATGCGTTCTGCGGTGCGCTGATCCGGCAGTACGGCTATTTGCTGGAAATCCCGGGAGACTACCGGATTGTGGAGGGCGTGGAACGGACGGAATTGCTGGATCAGCAGTTGGAGCAGCTGCTGGACGAGGCATTTGCCACCAAATCTCCGGGATTTCTTTTTCTTGCAGATACCCTGGGGG
>CASEPH010000025.1 GCA_949289625.1 uncultured Clostridia bacterium
TGTCCAGATTGTCGATGCGGCGGTAGCGGTTGCTCAAAAAGGCGCGGGCCCGGCCGTCCATCGTCCGGATCATGCGCTGTTCCGGCTCCCGCTGGAACCAGCGGTTGACGTTGTAGGAGAGCAGGCCCACGTCGCTGTCCATCATCCGGTCATAGTACTTCCGGGGGATGCCCAGATAGTCGCCGATCTGTCGGTGGGCGGTCTGCTGGATCTCCAGCGGTTCGATCAGGTCAAGGCCATCACCGCCCCGGAGATGGAGCATGGGCTTGCCGTCCCAGTCCTCCATGACGATGCTGTTGGTATTGACCAGATAGTCCTCCTTGGCCTGGCTCTGGCGCATGATCTCCGCGCCGATCTCCTGTATGGTGCGTCCTGTTTTCATATTTCGCCTCTCCCTTCTCACCACGCAACCGTGATGCAGTCCCCACGGGCCGCGGCGGCGAGGCCGGCATCCTCCAGGACCTTCACCAGAGTGTCCCAGAGGTGTTTTTCGGGGAAGTCTTCCAGCGTGTCCTGTACCGTCTCCTCATCGCCCTCCATAGGCCGGACGCAGATGCTGCCGTCCTCCTTCAGGAACAGGCAGTGGTACCCCCGGGAGTCCAGGTCGGCGATCAGGGTTTCCAGCGTCTTTCGGCCCTGACGCTCATACCACGCCTGTGGGTCCACATCGTCCTGATTGGGCGGCTGGGCCGGCAGGTCCTGCTCTGCGGTGGGCTCCGCAAGCCCCTTGACCAGCGAGCAGGACAGCGTCCCGCTCTGTTCCAGCTCCACGTCGGCGTACTCATAGCCCGGGACGCCATAGACGCGGATGCGCCCGATGCCGCCGCGGATTGCGAGCAGGGCCGGGTCTTTCGTCTTCCACTCCCAGCGGGCCTCTGGATAGAGGGCCTTGAGTTGGTCGGAAATCCGGTGATTGACATGGCGCAGCAGCGCCTGGGCCGCCTCTGGATCGTTCTCAGCGGCGCTCCGCTCTGCTTCAGCCCTCTTTCTGTCCTTTTCCGCCTCCAGGCCCTTCCTTTTCTGCTCCCATCTGTTCCTCCTGACCCGCAGGGCGGGGAGGCCCAGGATAAGGAAGACCCGCAGGCCCCAGATGGCAAAAGCGCCAACAAGGAGCGGGATCTGCCAGTCACCGCGCACAAACGCGATAACGGCGAGGACGGCGGCAACCAGGATAGAAGTGCTGGTCCACATGGGATTTTTCTGTTTCACTTGTGATTCCACCTTTCTCTATTTCTTTGGGAAAATAAAAAAAGAGGCACGATACACAAGCTCAGAATGTCTCTGAAACATTGATGTATCGTGTCTCTTTGGCTGCCGGATGGTTATTCCGGCAGGGTTTCCCGCTCCCCGTCAATCGTGCCGTCGGGGATTGGGATAGGTCTTTGCGCTGTGTCTGCTGTTTGGCCGGGAGATTGCCCCGTCCGCCCTTGGCTTGGGACGAAGCCCCAGTCGCTCAGCTCAAGCCGCAGTCCCTTGTCCCGGGTCACACCGTCTTTCCTGGTGTACTCCTCCAGTTCCAGGGAACCGGATACCCAGAGCAGGCTGCCTTTCTTGACGCCGGCTTTCTGGAGCCTGCGCATCACATCCCCCCGGGCCCAGACCTGGTAATACTGGGTCCTGGTTCTGTGTCCATACCCGATGCGTTCCCCAAGGGAAAACATGGTGTAGGGGTTCTGATTCACGCTCGTTCCATGCCTCGGCTCAGACGCTGCCCAGCCGATGGTGTAGAGTTGTGCCATCTCTCTCCTTTCCGCCCAAAGGCTAAATTTACACAAAAAATGCCAGAGGACAGACTGCTTCCCTGAACGGGTACAGTAATGCCACTGGCACATGCGTACAAACCTGACAACGTGTGCAATGCGAGACCACTCGCTCATAGGCCAATCCGACTTGACCTACCCTCATACGAGGAGCGCACAAAGAATCAATTACACAGGTAGTCTACCACAAGATATAGATGTTGTCAACTATATAATACAATATTTAGTGTTTCTGGCCTCACAGAGCGCAATATCCTGATAGAAAGCTGGAACCCAGGGGCAGCAGCCCGGCGAAATGGCTTCTGGCCCGGAACTTGGCGGTAATCCGCACGCGCTGTAATTCTTTTCTGCCGCAGGCAGTCCAGCCGGATATAATCAGGGATGAACTCAATGAACAAAAAGGAGGCTTCCTAAATATGTCAAACCTTGAGGAGCTGGTCGTTTTCTATCTGGAGCTATGCCAGTACGAGAAGAAATTGTCCCAGGACACCTTGAAAGCGTACCGCATTGACCTGCGGCAATTCGCTTGCTTTTGCGCCGGCCGGGAGGGTGGAAAAGATCTCATCAGCAGCTATGTCAAATACCTGAACGAGACATTTTCACCCCGGTCCGTCAAGCGCAAGCTGGCGTCGGTACGGGCCTTTTATCATACTATGGAGGAGCTGGAGCAAATCCCGCAGAATCCATTTGATAAGCTCAGGCTCCACATCCAATACCCGCGGCAGCTGCCCCGCACGATCCCGGAGGATCTTGTCCAGGCCCTGCTGCGCGAGGCATATTCAGAATACCGGCGCCGGGGAGAGGATCTTCGCGTCCTGCGGGATATTGTTGTCCTGGAGCTGCTGTTCAGCACCGGGATCAGGGTCTCTGAGCTGTGTAAGCTCTCACCGGAGACTGTTCAGCTCAGTGAGCACAAGCTGCGGCTCCTGATCAGCGGGAAGGGCCGCAAGGAGCGGATCATCCAAATTGAAACACCAGAAATCCTCCATATTTTGAGGATATACTGTTGCCGCTGCGGGGAGCAGATCCATGAGGCAAACGCCCTGCTGCTGAACAACCGGAAAATGCCGCTGTCCCAACAGTCCGTGCGGAGGATCATTCGCCGGTATCTGCTCCGGCTCCATGTCGCACAGCCGGTCACGCCGCATATGTTCCGCCATACATTCGCCACCTCGCTGCTGGAGGCCGGTATGGATATCCGATATATCCAGGCCCTTCTTGGACACAGCTCCATTTCCACAACACAAATCTATACCCATGTGGCGGCGGAACGGCAGACGGCGCTCCTAGCGGAGCTGCATCCGAGAGGAAAAATGAATTTCACCCTTTAATCTTTTAAGGGGAGGACTACCAGACCATCGCCTGGTAGTCCTCCTCTTAATGAAACGATAATCTATTTGGCAACGGTCATTTGTAATGCACCATTCAGCTTAAAATAAAGGGTACAGGGATTGAAATACCAGGTAAAGTCCGATATAATGAGTAATATCAAATCCTAAATAAGTTGGAGGGTATGCTATGCACCAACTTCTGATTGAGCGGCTGGGGCCGATCCATCACTGTGAGTTCACTATCCGACAGTATACGGTTTTGACTGGATACCAAGCGTCTGGAAAAAGTACAATCGCAAAGGCAGTCTACTTTTTTCGCACTTTGAAAGGTGACATTTATCAATTAATGCTCCGCAGACAGTATGAAACACTGAATATCCAGCAGGGTTATGCGCAGATTGAGGACCCCGAACATCAGACACTGGCAAGTGAATTTGAGCGCCATATACACAACAAATTTCTCAGTACGTTTGGCACTTCCTACTGTATGGATCGAGATATGCGCCTGTGCTACCGATACCAAGATGGTGTGGAAATAACCATCTGCCTAAAGGAGAGCCGTGACAAACTGACGCCCAATTATGTCTGGGTGGAGTATTCCCAGCAAATCCGAAACTTTTTGATAATGCGTGAGAACGACGCTGCCCAACCCCGGATCAGTGCGGAACTAGATGCCTTATTCAACGATCCATTTGAAACAGTTTATATCCCGGCCGGCCGCAGTGTTCTGACAATTCTAGGCAGCCAATTCAGCTATTTATATTCCACCATGGATGATACGCAGAAGCGGTTGCTGGATGCCTGCACAAGGGACTACCTGGAGCTGGTGATGCGTCTTCGTCCGCAGTTTTCTAACGGCTTGGAGGGCCTCTTGGCTGGAAAGCAGGTATCAGAGATAGAACAAGAACTCTTTTTGGAGGCACTCAGATTGATTCGACAGGTGTTGAGAGGCCGATATGTGGCCTCTGATGGGGAAGAACGCATATGGGTAGCAAAAGACAGCTATGTGAAGATCAATTTTGCATCTTCGGGTCAGCAGGAAATTGTGTGGATCCTCAATCTCTTATTTTACTATTTAGTACTACAAAAACCTGTGTTCTTTATTATTGAAGAGCCGGAGTCCAATTTGTTTCCGGCATCTCAAAAAGCGGTGATTGAACTGATTGCTTTGGTAGTAGGTGCGGGGAACGCCGTGTTACTGACCACTCACAGCCCCTATGTGCTGGGCGCAATCAATAATCTGCTCTATGCTGGAACCGTTGGGAAGCTGGCAAATCGCCAGGTGTCCGAAATTGTCTCCCCATCTAAGTGGATTGACAGCAGTGTATGCGACGCTCGCTTCGTTCAAAACGGTGAGGCAAAGTCTTGTATGGATAATGAACTGGCTCAGATCGATAATGCCCTGCTGGATCAGATTTCCCACGACATCAATCTAGAGTATGATAGACTGTTTGAGGTAGAACAGGCAGTGGAGGGGGATGCGTCGTGCCGCTAAATGGATACCGCTCCCTCTGCATACAACACCAGCCCATTATTGTAAGCAAAGAGCAGGGCCGAGTGCACCGGGCCAATAATCCCCAGGGGCGCAGTAAAGTTAGCCACTATCGAATTGATGGCTATGTGATTCAAGGAGGCACCATCCGTTGCGATTTCTTGCTGATGAACGACGATAGTGCCGATGCCTACCTGATTGAACTGAAAGGCTCTGACATTGAGCATGGGCTGGAGCAGCTGGAGGCAACTGCACTGTACCTACAAGCAGAATTAAATGGATATAGGGTCAAATACCGACTCATTCATTCCCGTGCCAAGACACAGGCCATTAGTGGAATCAAATTTAAGAAGTTTTGCCGTCGGCACGCCCAAAAAGGCGAATTTCTTCACCAGGAGGGCCAACTGGTAGAAACCATCTAGCTTGATGAAGTATCAGGGCCTCGTTATAAAGCTAATCTTAGTGCATCCCGGACAAATACAATATCGGTTTGCTTACTACTCAAGTGCTACCAGCCATTGGTAGCACTTTTATTTTGCCCGCCAAAAGCATGATGATTAGAAATAATAATTCATTGAACGATAATCTGGAATTATCGGGTGTTTTTGGAGGGACGTATGGAAATTGATTATGAGGTGCAAGCTGAGATTTACGAGAACACGCGTGGGGTAGAACCACTTGTCTATTCTTTATTATCTGCACTGTTAAGGCCTCGCAAAGG
>CASEPH010000026.1 GCA_949289625.1 uncultured Clostridia bacterium
ATCCGCGTTGGGATAACCCACCTCATCCGCCAACTCACAGCCGGAGATGCGGTACTCAATGAGGATCTTATGTCCAACCTTCTTCCGAATGGCATCCAAAATCATCATGGGGAAACGGCAGCGGTTCTCGAAGGAGCCGCCGAACTCGTCGGTACGCTTGTTGAACAGAGGGCTCATAAACCGGTTGATGACCAGACCATGACCGCCATGGATCAGGATAGAGTCGAAGCCTACATCCACAGCCGCCTGGGCCACATTGGCATAGTCCTCAGCGATGGCCTCCATGGCCTCTCGGGTCAGCTGGGGACGCTCGGAGCCGTCGGGACCAGGGGTGCCATCCACAGAATAGAAGAAGTGCTCGCCCTTGCCCTTTTCTCCGCCGGTCCAGCCGGAATAGAAGAAGGCCAGCAGCTCAATGGCCGCCTTGGCGCCGTAGAAATGGATCTGATCCACACACTTCTGCCAGTAGCGATGATAGGTGGTCTGCCGGAGGTCCAGATTGTGCCAACCGGGCTTGAAGGGGGCCAAAGAGTTCATATCGTGGCCGGCAATGGTGACGGAAGCAGTTCCGCCGCGGGCTTTTTCCACATAATAGGCACGATAAGCATCGGTGGGATAGGGCTCGTCCGTCTGCAGAAGATGCGGAGTTGCGGGAGCCTGGAAAATACGGTTTTTATACACCACATTGCCTACCTTCATGGGGGAGAACATTGTGGGGTATTCAGGATGCGTCATGAGATAACCTCCTAATTAATGAATTTCACCTTTTCATTCTACAGGATTTCATTTGGAAATGCAACTATTTTTACGGTTTCATTTTCTGCTTTCCTGTTGCAAATTGTGACAGTCTTCTTGTTTTTGTCTCAAAGTGTCTGTTTTGAAGGCATTTTACCTACATGTGCGCGGAATCCATCTATTCTCCCAGATATTTTTCCAGGCAAACCAAATGGACGCCGGGAATCCCGTTAAATTCACAGTCCACGATTCCCACCTCCCGGTATCCCAGCTTCCGGTACAGTCCTCGCGCTGCGGTATTAATCTCGTTGGTATCCATACGCAGATATCGGCAGCCATTGGCCGCGGCATATTCCTCATAAAACTGGACAAACCGTCTGCCGCTGCCCTTCCCTGCGCATCCGGGATCCACCACCAGGGTGTGGAGTACCATAACCTCCCGATCCGGAGCAGAATATTCCCAGGGAGCGTATGCATACTCCGGCACCTGGGTTTGATTGATCTTGGCAGCTGCAACGATTTTCCCTTCCAGTTCCTCCACAAACAATTCGCCCAGAGCCAGTGCTTCCTCCGCTGTCTGTTCCGTAGGATATACGCCTCGCTGCCAGCCCACGCTGCACTTCCCCTGTTCCTGCTCCGTCAGGATATGGTCGTAGATAGCCGCTACACCTGGAATATCCCTTTTTTCTGCCATGCGTATCATATTGCTTCCCCCATTCGTCGAATTTTTGTCATTATACACCGGGCCTTTGGGAAAGTAAAGACCGCAAAAGAGCCCGACCGTATTGGCGGTCGAGCTCTTACTCACGTCCATATTTGCAGCAAAAGAAAAATCAGCAGACCAAGTCCTCCGAGAAAGGCCAAGCCAATCAGCAATGACGCTTTCAGCGCCCCTAGGACAAACATCCATCGTGCACGTCCCCGCAGCGGTGGTACTTCCCAATGGGACCCCTGCTGTTCTTCGCATTGCTGCATCTTGCCCTCAGGCTGTCTCGCCCCCAAGATAGAGGGACCGGAAATTCCGCTCATATCCGCAATAGTCCGGCCGTCATCCTCTTCCTGCCACTTCTGCCCTTTTCTCATAGTTCATCGTACAGGTGACAGACCACATAATGGCCCGGCTCCACCTCTTTCTGAACTGGCACTTCATGTTTACATTTTTCCATGCACTGGGCACAGCGGGTATGGAATTTACATCCCTTCGGCGGATTGGCCGGAGACGGAATCGCACCTTCCAGCACAATGCGGTTCCGGGACGCATTGGGATCCGGAATGGGAATTGCCGAAAACAGTGCTTTGGTGTAGGGATGCAGAGGATTTTTAAAGATGTCCTCGGTGGCACCGTATTCCACCAGATTTCCCAGATACATGACGCCTACAGTGTCGGAGATATGTTCCACCACCGACAGGTCATGAGAAATAAACAGATAGGTCAGGTTATATTTTTCCTGCAGTTCCTTCAGCAAATTGATGATCTGCGCCTGAATGGAAACATCCAGCGCGGAAACCGGTTCGTCACATACCACGAACTCAGGATTCAACGCCAATGCCCGAGCAATACAGATTCTCTGCCGCTGGCCACCGGAGAACTCATGGGGATAGCGATCCTTATGGAAGGGTTGAAGGCCACAGTTGTCCATGACCTCATCAATATAATCATTGAACTCCGCCTTGGAAACCAGCTTATGCTCCCGCACAGCTTCCCCGATAATCTCGCCTACAGGCAGACGAGGCGACAGACTGGAGAAAGGATCCTGGAAAATGATCTGCATTTTTGTACGAAGGGCACGAAGCTCCTTGGGGCTGAGGTCGTAGACTTCCTGGCCATTAAAGAGCACCTGGCCCCCTGTTTTCTGGTCATAGAGCCGCAGAATCGTCCGTCCAGTGGTAGATTTTCCACAGCCGGATTCTCCCACCAGGCCCATGGTGGTACCCCGCTTCAAATTAAAGGTGACACCGTCCACAGCCTTGACGTATCCGGTCACATGGGAGACCATACCGCCCTTGATGGGAAAATACTTTTTCAGATGGTTGACCATCAGAATATACTGAGGATCATATTCCACCGGAACAAAATCATTTTTAATAAGACGGTCCGTATGCGCGGTCTTTTGGGGATAGCCTTCCGCATGGGCTTCGGAGGACATTTTGCTCTCCTCCATCACCTGGTCGTCTGTCTTTCCAGCTTTCCAAAAGGGCATATCACTCACCGTCCTTTCCGTCATAATACCGATAGCAGCTGACCTTGTGGGTAGGACTCAGGCTGATCTCTTTCGGATACGCGCCGGAGCACTGCTCCACACACATTTCACAACGATCCTTGAAATAACAGTAGTTTGGCATATTGATGGGATTGGGCACCTTACCAGGGATCGAATAGAGTTTGTCAACCTGCTTGCCCACCACCGGTTTTGAGGCCATCAGACCAATGGTATAGGGGTGAGACGGATTAGCAAAAATCTCCTGGACAGTTCCCTTCTCTACCACACGGCCGGCGTACATGACCACCACATAGTCCGCCATTTCCGCAATCACACCCAAATCGTGGGTAATGAGCATAATGGAGGAATTGATTTTGTCCTTCAAATTTCGCAGGAGATCCAAAATCTGGGCCTGAATGGTCACATCCAGTGCAGTGGTAGGCTCGTCGGCAATAATAATCTTGGGATTGCAGGCCAAGGCCATAGCGATCATGACACGCTGCCGCATACCGCCGGAGAGTTCATGGGGATACATTTTATATACCCCCTCGGCGTTGGCAATACCAACCATCTCCAGCAGCTCAACCGTGCGGGCTTTAACCTCCGACTTGCTTTTTCCCTCTCCATCGTGGAGCGCAATGACCTCGTCCACCTGATCGCCAATCCGGAACACCGGATTCAGAGACGTCATAGGCTCCTGAAAGATCATGGACACAAAATTGCCTCGCAGGGTCTGCATGACCTCCGTGGGGGTTTTCACCACGTCGTAAGCCTTTTCTCCCAAATTGAGGCGAATCTCTCCCTCCACAATCTGGCCCTGGGGCCGCTGAATCAACTGCATCAGTGAAAGGCTGGTGACGGATTTTCCGCAGCCGGATTCTCCTACTACACCCACAGTTTTGCCAATGGGCACATCAAAGGTAACGCCGTCTACACTCTTGACCGTACCGGAGTCCGTAAAAAAGTAGGTATGCAGATTATCAAATTCCACCGCGTTTTTAGGATCGTGCATCTGCGTGAGATACTCTGATTCAGGCACGTTTTTACGCTTGCGCTGCTTCTCATAGGCGCTGGTAATCCTGCGATTCTCTTTGGAAATACGGCGCGATTCTTTTCCGGAGAGGTAGCCCTCCGCATGTTTCTTAGCCACTGTCCATTCCTCCTTAGCGCTTCATCTTGGGGTCAAAGGCATCCCGAAGACCGTCGCCCACAAAGTTGAAGCCCAAAACGGTAATCAGCAGGCAGATACCCGCGGGGATCCAGATAAACCAGTAATTTGTCATGACGAAAGCATTGTTTACATCGTTGATAATATTACCCCAGGACGCAAAGGGGAACTTGACGCCCAGTCCCAGGAAAGACAGCGTAGCTTCCGTAATAATAGTGGAACCAAGACTCATGGTGCAAATTACGATCAGCTGTGGAATCACATTTGGAATCAAATGCTTGAAGATTCTCCGGGTCACGCTAATGCCGCAGGCTTCGGCGGCAGTCATAAATTCCTGTTCCCGCAGGGAGAGAATCTGTCCACGTACCAAACGTGCAATAGAGGGCCAGCTGAGGAAACCCAGAATCAGCATCAGATAGAGCATACGGATCTGAGGATCCACCTGCATGGCGTCCATGGCCGCACCCAGAATAATGATAAGTGGCAGAGACGGGATGCAGTAAAATACATCCACAATACGCATAATCAGGTTATCCACCCAACCGCCAAAATATCCGGAGATACCGCCCAACACAACGCCCAAAAACGCCGCAATGAACACCACGATAAAGCCAATAATCAGAGAGACTCTGCCGCCGTACATCAGCCGGGTCAGCATATCCATACCGGAGGTATCCGTACCCAACCAGTGGGCCTTGGAGGGAGCCGCATAACGATCATAGACGTAGGTTTCCGTGCTCTGGAGGACAGACCAGCTGTTAGTGTCTGCCTGATAGGTAATGGTATAAGTAGCCTCTTCCCCATTAGCGTCCGTATAGACAAATTCGGTCACATCTGAGTCGATGGCCTCTTCCAGCTTCTCTTTAAAATCACGGCTGATGACCACACCATTTTCCTTGGACTGCACCACAAAACGGCTAATGTAACCCACCACTGTGGAGCCATCCAAAATATTTCCATCCTGATCCAGGGTATATTCCTTCCCATCCGCAGTAAAAGCTGTGCCTCCGTTTACATAGGTTCTGAGGGCTTCCAGTTTTAGTGAGAAGGGCAGGTCCTCCGACACCTCATCCGCAGCATTGACGATGTCCTTATAGGCCACCGCCAGAATGGTATCCCCCTGGGAAATGGTGTACAAATCCGTTCCCTCGTTGGTCACCGTATAGGTCACATCTTTATAGGTAAAGGAATCCTCTTGTTTGGTCTGGGCCAACAGGAACTGGGCCTGCAGCACAGAGCCGAACTCCTGCCCGTCCGCCACCGCGTAGCGGAAATCATCATTGCGAACCACGCCCACATATTCCTTGTCCATATAGGTATAGGTGTAGAACTGCTCATCCTGGCCATAGGGGCTGATAATACCGCCTACAAAGGAAAACAGGAACATGGCCACCAACATAGTCAGGCCCAGCACTGCCAGACGGTTCCGGAAAAACCGCTTTGCAACCATAGCGCCAGGAGACAGGACTTTGACACGACGATCATCATTTAAAGAAAACTGCTGATTCTCCTCCGCATCTGTCTGGATCTGGTCCCGTTTGTTTTCATTGTCATGCATATCCGTTCCCCTCCTCTCTTACGCGATTCGTACCCGAGGATCCACCACGGCGTACAGTATGTCGGAAATCAGATTGCCCGCCAGCGTCAAGATCGCCAGGAAAGTCAGGTAGAACATGGAAAACGGAATGTCGCCAGCCACCATGGCTTCATAGGACGTATATCCAATTCCTGGAATAGAAAACAGAGTTTCGGTGATCAAGGCGCCGGAAAACAGGCCAGGCAGACTGCCGCCCACAATGGTGACAAGCGGAATCAGTGTATTCCGAAACGCATGCTTGTAAATGACCTTATGCTCCGAGAGTCCCTTTGCCCGCGCTGTCCGGATGTAATCGGAATTGAGTACCTCCAGCATATTGGTTCGGGTATAGCGCATTAAGGATCCCACAGACACAATGACTAGCGTCAGGATGGGCAGCACCAGATGGTTCGCCTTATCCAAGAACTGGCCCCAGCTAGATAGCTGTGCATAGTCCCGTCCCACTAGGCCATAGAGATCAAACCACCCCAATTTGACGGAAAACAGCAGCTTCAGTAACGTGGCAAAGAAGAACGTAGGCAGGGAGATGCCCACCAGCGCTCCTGCAGTGATAGCGTAATCCGCCTTGGAATACTGCTTTGTCGCCGCAATAACCCCCAAGGGAATGGCAATTACAAGTTCCAGAACAAAGGCAATCCCGCCCATGATGAAGGACAGCCAAATCACGTCCTGAAACTTCTCCACAACCGGAACGGTATATTTCCAGCTATCGCCGAAATTGCCCCGAACCGCGTCGCTAAGCCATGTCAGGTATCCTGTCACAACGCCTTTATCAAGCCCATAGGATTCATTGAGCTGTGCCATCCACTCATCAAAGCTCTTGGCTCCCGGTGCTGAGGACAGCTGCATAGCCATATTTTCCACATAGGAACCGGGCAAACTACGCATCAAGCCATAGATGATAAAGGTCACGCATAGCAGGATTAAAACAGAAAGTAAGACTCGTTTTACGATGAATTTCCACACGGAGATCCCTCCATTTGCAGCAGGATTCATACTATCCTGCCCACAATGTATTTGAATATGCCTGCTCGGCTGCATATCAGAGAGCCGTTCTGCCGCAGCGGAACGGTTCCCTCATAGGCAGCCGTCATCCTGCCCCCGTTTTTGGGGGCAGGATCCGGTTGTTTGCACGAAAGTGAATTACTTCACAACAATGTTCTCCACTTCGCTCTTCCAGCTCAGGTAAGGCGTCATATCGCTGGGCAGCGAAGAGACGTCAACCCGCTCGGTGGAAATCACATAGGCGTCGGAACGCTGATAGATGGGCACCTCAACGCCCCAATCCATGATGATCTCCATGGCAGCCTTGTAAAGGCCCTTCCGGAAGGTCTGGTCGGTGGACATGCGAGCGTCCTCAATGAGGCCGTCCAGCTCTTCGTCGTTGATGCCATAGTAGTTGGTAGAGCCTTCGGAGTGATAGAGCTGGAACATATCCGGGTCCGTGCTGGCCTGCCATGCAGCACACCACAGCTCCGCCACGCCAGTCTGATAAGAAGCATACAGATCCGCCGCGTTGGCCATGTCGTTCACATTCAGAGTAAAGCCAATCTTGGCGAAAGCATCAGCAGCGTTCTTCAGCAGCAGGAAAGAGGGGTGATCGCCAGCGCCGCCAGCACCAATATTGACCTGGTACTCCAGCTTGGCGCCCTCGGGAGCAGCAGTCAGCTTGCCGTCGGTGACGGTGTAGCCGGCAGCCTCAAAATACCCCAGAGCAGCCTGCAGCGCTGCATCATATTTCGCGGTCTGATCCATGCCGTCGGTGTAAATGGGATTGCCTTCCACATCCACGGAGTAGGCTATAGTGTAGCCGTCGTCGGTAACCTGAGGCGCAGCCCAGGAAGTGTTAGAGATGGGATAGTTGATAACAGAAGCGGTGTTACCGTAGTAGGAGCTGATGCCCTCGTCACGGTAAACTGCCAGCACAGTGGCAATGGCCTTCCGGAGGTTCTTGGATTCCTCAGAAGCGGGATCGTCGCCCACCTTTACATTGTTGGCGGCAATACCGATATAGCCGTAGCCGCGGTAGTCCACCAGACGGGTGGTGATGACGGAGCCGTCCATGGAATCGTCGCCGCCGTTATACTCGGTGATCTGATCTGCCACCTCAGTGGAATAGGAAGGAGCAGAAATATCAATGGTTCCGGCAGTGATACCGGTGATCATGTCTGCTTCCTGGGTCTGGATCAGGTTCAGGTACTGGGTCTTGGGAGCGCCCTTATAGTACAGGGAGTTGGCTTCCATATAGACAGTACCGTTGGAGTAGTCCTTAAAGACATAGGGACCGGCGCCCATGGGCTGGGTGGTCTTTTCTTTCACAATGGACAGATCGCCCTTGTCAAAGCCAAACTTGTGTCCCTCATAGTCGTACTTGCTCTCATCGCCGTAATAGTGCAGGGGAGCAACAGGCATTCCCAGCTGATAGATCATGGTAGCGTCCAGCTCAGTAGCCACAACGCGCATGCTGTAGTCGCCGGTTCTCTGAATGCCAGAAATGTAATCCACAGTATTGCCGGTGGCAACACCTACGGTGTATGCGGGATCCAGGTAGGACCACAGGGAACCGCTGGCCAGCTCGGTGTCGGACATGGTGTTATAGTCGCCTTCGTAGGCTTCCACCATGGCATTAAAGAAGTCTGCCAGGGTGGCGTCCTCTTCCAACTCATAGCCCCAGTTGGCAGCACAGGCTGCTACAGAATCCTCAGCTGTGTTAGTTCCGCCGGAAACCAGAGAGTCAATAATGGACTGCGCAAAGGCTTCGCCTGCAGCGGGAAGTCCCTCGCTCCAGAACGCCTTCTGCTCCTCTTCCGTCCAGTTGGTGAAGTCGGTGTTATCTTCTCCAGCCTCGATCAGCAGGGTGTAGAGGGGCTCCATGCCGGACCGATAGTCCTCCAGGCCCTCAATAGGGCAGGAATACATGGTAACGCCACCATCATAGGTGGGATCCAGGTACACATACATGGAGAAGATCACATCGTCAATGTCCATGGGGGTGTTGTCGGAGAACACAATGTCATCCCGCATAGTGATGTCATAGTAGACAGAACCATCCTCGTTTTCGGTTACCACGATATCGGAAATACCATAGTAGGTGTAGTCGGTGCCATTGTAGCTACGAGTCTCGCCCTCAATACCATTGAGTACGGGGTTGCCCACTCTGTCCACATTCATCAGGTAAACCTGGGTGAAGTCGGCAACATCCATGTCATCTGCGGCATTGGCAAAGAAGGGAGAAAACTTCTCCTCAAAGCCCGTGGCAGACGCCACAAGTGTACTGCCCTCAGCAGTTTCGGCGCTGGTGGTTTCTTGGGATGCAGCAGATTCGGCCACAGAGGTGGACGATGCAGCTTCATCGCCGCAGCCCGCCAGGATGCCGAAGCACATGCATACCGCAAGCACAAGCGCAAGCAGCTTGGTTGCTTTTCTCATGTCTCAAAATTCCTCCTTGAAAAATATATGAACAAAACGGAATTGATTTTTCCGTGGTTCACAAAGTTCCCTGCATCTGCCTTTGGCAGATGCACAAAAGGGTACGTACCCTTTTGCATTGCTTGTCCGGTCATCTTGTAACAACGCAGGCACAGCGTGTTCTATTATATGGCGCAAAGTCTCCGCTGTCAATCACTGTTTTTCTGTGATTTCGACCAAGAAAGACCAGAAAGCAGAATTTTTCCTGTTGTCGCAGCCCCAGCCGCAACCATGCCCAGAACCAAAAACACGACGGCAAATCCCAACCGATCGCCGGGACCATGAAGGATCAAATAGACGCCCTCTCCCAATACGGTCAGTCCGGAAAATACAGCCGTAATCAAAAACCGTCTGGGCAGTTTCCGAACAGTAGCTGCATAAATATACTCCCGCAGGGACATTCCGCCAGCGGCAAGCTGTCCCAGGGACCAGACGACACTAAACGCTGCAATGATGGCAATCACATAGGGAAGTAGCACATAAGCGCAGTGGCTCATCCCAGGCACAGGAATGCAGCCGCCAGCCACTGCGGCCGCCACAGCAAGGCCACAGCAAAGCCATAATTCAGCCATGGCCCGACGGAAAGGTTTCCCTCCCCCATCGTAGTCATAGTATTCCCCGGAATAGATATACTCACCAGCCGCGTTTTTGTGAAAGTGATCCAAATAACTGCGGCGTTTCTTTCTCATCATCATCTATACAATCCCACTGATATCAAAGGTTTCCAGCCAACGTTTTGCCGTCTGGGAAACCTGCTGCAGACAGGTTTCCTCAAAGGGACTCTGCAGGCCGGCGTGCTGTAAAAGCTCCGTAAACACCCGGCTGCCCCCCTGCTCGGTATAGGCCATATAGGTCTTCCAAGCCTGGGCTCTGTCCTTCTGAAGCATCGCCCAGAATTGCAGGGATACTGTCTGGGCCAGGCAATAGTCGATATAGTAGAAAGGACTGGAGTAGATGTGGTGCTGCCGCTGCCAGCCTTCACCGTCAGCATAGAACGGAATATCCCCATCCAGACGCATCCAGGGCATGTAGGTTCCCAGCAGCTCCTTCCAGACGCCATGACGCTCCTTCGGTGTCATATCCGGCTTTTCATAAACGATGTGCTGGAAATGGTCCACCATGGTGCCATAGGGAATGAAGGTCAAAGCACCGGAGAGATGGCTGTAATAGAATTTCCGGGCATCCTTTCCAAAGAAGCCTTCCGCCCAGGGCCAGGAGAAAAACTCCATGGACATGGAGTGTACCTCACAGCCCTCCATGCTGGGCCATATGGTCTCCATGGGCACGCGCTTTCTATTGCAATAGGCCGCAAAGGCATGTCCCGCCTCATGAGTCACCACTTCCACGTCGTGCTGGGTCCCGTTGAAGTTGGCAAAAATAAAGGGCACTTCGTAGTCGGCAATGCTGGTGCAGTAGCCTCCACCAGCTTTTCCCTCCGTAGAACGGACGTCCAGCAACTCATTATCCAGCATCATGCGGAAAAAGGCGCTGGTTTCCGGGGAAAGCTCGTCATAGAATTTCCGGCCCTGCATCAGGATCTCATCCGGATCTCCCACCGGCTTTGGATTGCCCGAACGAAACTCCAGGGCGTTGTCCGCAAAGCTCATGGGATAGGTCTTGCCCAAACGCTTGGCCTGCTCCCGATAGATGGCATCTGCCACAGGCACCAGGTATTTCACCACCGCAGCCCGGAACTTTTCCACATCCTCCTTAGTGTAGCAGTTCCGGCCCATACGATAGTAGCCCAAAGTGGTGTAGCCTTCATAGCCCAGCTTTTTTCCCATAGTATCCCGAAGATGAACCAGTTGATCGTAAATTCGGTCCATCTCCTGCTGGTTGTCCTTATACCACTTGCCTTCCGCCTTCCAGGCTGCCAGCCGTCTTTGATCGTCGGGATCGTTTTTGAAGGGACTCAACTGGGAAAGGGTATAGGTCTTTCCTTCAAAGGGAATCTGGGCCGAGGCCAGTAGTTTCTCATAGGCCTGGGTCAAATCGTTCTCCTGCTGCAGTTCCGGAATGATCTCTGGGGAAAACGTTTTCAACGCAATCTCCGCATTGACGAACATGAGATCCCCGTATTCCTTGGCAAAATCCGCCCGATAGGGGGATTCCAGCATAGCCCGGGTCCACTGCTGCAAATATTCCTCCAGCTGAGGGTTGGCGCCGTTCCAAAACTTTACCTCTTCATCATAAAACGCATCCCTAGTATCGATGGAGTGCCGAATCTCAGCCAGGGTGGCCTGGGTGGAGATATGCTTCTCCAGCATTTCCTTTTCCAAAAAAACATCCCGGGCAGACGCATAAGAGTCCGCAGCCCGGAGTGCATCGGTCAATTTTGACAGCTCCGTCTTTAGGGACTCCAAATCCGGGCGTTGATATTGCATCTGGGAAAATTTCATGTTATTTCCTCCGTTAGCTTCAATATGATGCTTATTATAGTATATTCTGACCCGTTCCGCAAGGTGGTGGACGGGAAATATGACAGAAAAATTTCAATTTAAATCATTAAAATACAAAATTCCCTTATATTTTTAAACTTTTCTTGCATTTTTATTCAAATTACAACAGCGCGTCTTTTCCCTGTTTTGTTCATGATTTCATCTACCAGCGACATAAAAAAGCGCGTACCGCAGCAGTGTTGCTGTGGTACGCGCTTTCACGACGTTTTGAATTAAATACGCAGAATTGCACCCTTATCCGCCGAAGATACCAGCTTGGCATAACGAGCCAAGTAGCCCGTCTTCACCTTGGGCTCCGGGCACACCCAGTTTGCCCGGCGTTTTTCCAGTTCCTCATCGGATACCTTCAATTCAATCTTGCAGTTGGGGATATCAATGGAGATGATGTCTCCCTCCTGCACCAGAGCAATATTACCACCATCGGCAGCCTCCGGAGAAACGTGGCCAATGGCAGCCCCCCGGGTCGCACCGGAGAACCGGCCATCCGTAATCAGGGCCACACTCTCCCCCAGTCCCATGCCGCAGATGGCGGAAGTGGGATTCAGCATCTCCCGCATACCAGGACCGCCCTTAGGCCCCTCGTAGCGGATCACCACCACATCGCCGCTGGTAATCTTCTGATTGTAAATGGCTTCGATTGCCTCTTCCTCGGAGTCAAAGACCCGCGCTGGCCCCTCATGGACCATCATCTCAGGTGCAACGGCCGACTGCTTGACTACACAGCCGTCCACAGCCAGATTGCCCTTGAGTACAGCAATGCCGCCGTTCTGACTGTAGGGATTGTCAATGGGGCGGATCAGCGTCTCGTCCAGATTGACCACGTCCTTCAGATTTTCCTCAACGGTCTGACCGGTGACTGTCATGCAGGTGGTGTCCAGCAGTCCCTTCTTGGTCAGTTCCTTCATGACCGCCCATACGCCGCCTGCCCGGTCCAGATCCTCCATAAAGGTATCTCCTGCAGGAGCCAGGTGGCAGAGATTCGGCGTTTTTGCGGAGATTTCGTTGGCCTGATCCAGATCGATCTCCACACCAGCCTCGTGGGCAATGGCCGGCAGATGCAGCATGGTGTTGGTGGAGCAGCCCAAAGCCATATCCACCGTCTCTGCGTTGTGGAAGGCAGCCGGAGTCATAATGTCCCGGGGACGAATGTTTTTCTCCAGCAGCTCCATTACTTTCATGCCGGCCTGCTTGGCCAGCCGAATCCGGGCGGAATACACCGCCGGAATGGTACCGTTGCCCCGCAGAGCCATGCCGATGGCCTCGGTGAGACAGTTCATGGAGTTGGCGGTATACATACCGGAGCAAGAACCGCAGGTGGGGCAGGCATTTTCCACATACTCATCCACGCCCGCTTCATCCATAGTTCCGGCATGATAGGCCCCCACCGCCTCAAACATATGAGACAGACAGGTCCGGCGTCCATCCTTCAGATGTCCTGCCAGCATGGGTCCGCCGGAGACAAAGATGGTGGGCACGTTGATCCGGGCAGCAGCCATCAAAAGTCCCGGTACGTTTTTGTCACAGTTGGGGATCATGACCAGCGCGTCAAACTGATGGGCAATGGCCATGGCCTCGGTGGAATCGGCGATCAGATCCCGGGTCACCAGGGAGTACTTCATGCCGATATGTCCCATGGCAATACCGTCACATACGGCGATGGCCGGGAACATGATTGGAGTACCGCCGGCCATGGAGACGCCGGCTTTGACCGCTTCCACGATCTTATCCAGATTCATATGGCCCGGTACAATCTCATTGTAGGAGCTGACGATGCCCACCAGAGGCCGATCCAGCTCTTCCTTTGTATATCCCAGCGCATTGAACAAGGAGCGGTTCGGCGCCCGATCCACGCCCTGGGTCACATTGGCGGAAAGCTTCATGTAAATTCCTCCGTTTTACACAGGAGGAGGCGGCTTGCGCTGCCCCCTCCGCTGATTCATTTTTTCTCAGTTGGAAGCCGCGTCCAGGCCCTTGTCGCCTTCGGCGCTGTCCTTCCAAAGCATGTTGTTGCGGAGCTCCGCGCCTACAACCTCCATCTGATGCTTGGCCAGCATATCCCGCTTAGAGTTGAAGAAGGAACGGCCATTCTTGTTCTCCGCGATCCAGCGGCTGGCAAAGGTGCCATCCTGGATGTCGGAGAGCACGGCACGCATGTTGGCCTTGATCTGATCGTGAGGCAGAACACGGGGACCGGAGACATACTCGCCAAACTCTGCGGTATCGGAGATGGAGTAGTTCATGGCAGCCACACCGCCCTTGTTGATCAGGTCGATGATGAGCTTCATCTCGTGGATGCACTCGAAGTAGGCGTTCTCAGGCTCATAACCGGCCTCCACCAGCACCTCGAAGCCGCACTGCATCAGATCCACTACGCCGCCGCAAAGCACAGTCTGCTCACCGAA
Organism: uncultured Clostridia bacterium; assembly: GCA_949289625.1. The sequence continues at coordinate 14,031 of CASEPH010000026.1, forward strand.
CAGGTCGGTCTCGGTCTCGTCATGCATGGTGGTCTCCATGATGCCGGCACGAGCACCGCCGATACCAGCGATGTAAGCCAGAGCAATCTGCAGGGCATTACCAGAGGCATCCTGCTCCACAGCCACCAGGCAGGGCACGCCCTTGCCAGCCACATACTGGCTGCGGACCGTATGGCCAGGGCCCTTGGGGGCTGCCATGAATACGTCCACATCAGCAGGAGGCACGATCTGCTTATAGCGGATGTTGAAGCCATGAGCGAAGGCAATGGCCTTGCCAGCGGTGAGATTGGGAGCAATGCTCTCCTTATACAGATCCGCAGCGCGCTCGTCGTTTACCAGGATCATGATGATGTCGGCAGCCTTGGTGGCGTCAGCCACAGTCATCACGGTGAATCCATCCTCTGTAGCCTTGTTCCAGGACTTACCGGGACGCAGGCCAACGATCACATCACAGCCGGAATCCCGCAAATTCTGGGCATGGGCATGGCCCTGGGAGCCGTAACCCACCACAGCGATCTTTTTTCCGGTGAGGACACTGAGGTCACAGTCCTTCTCATAGTACATTTTTGCCATAGTTATATTCCTCCTTGAGTTTGTTTTGGTCATATATAGTCTTTTGGCCTCTTTCGAGGGCAACCATACCGGTGCGTGCTGTCTCCAGGATTCCATACTCGTCCAAAAGTCTCAGCATGGCCTTGATCTTTTCGGCAGCGCCCACGACGGCAATGATCAACGTATTGGTTCCAAAATCCACAATATTGGCCCGGAACACGTCCACAATCTGGAGAATACTCTCCCGGGCATCCCGGCTCTCCGCCTTCACCTTCACCAGCACCAATTCCCGCTGGATGGAGTCTTCTCCCTGAAGCACATCCACGGAAATCACCAGAAGCAGCTTGGAGAGCTGTGTGGCAATCTGATGGATCATGGCTTCATCACCAATGGTGACAACAGAGATCCGGGTGGTTCCGGCACTCAGGCCGGGACCTGAACAGATGGATTCGATATTATATCCCTTTCGGGAGAAGAGACGAGCCACCTGGCTCAGTACACCCGGCGTATCCTCCACCAGAACGGAAAGGGTATAGGCTTTCTTTTCCGTATTCATAAAGCGCCTCCCGTCAAATCAGCATAAAGTTGGTGATGGGCTGTCCGCCACCCACCATAGGCCGGACCATCTCGTCGGTGTCGATCATGCAATCCACCACATAGCCGTGGCCCCATGCCAGTGCTTCGTGAATGGCATCCTGAAGCTCCGGCACGTTGGTAACCCGTTTTCCCTTGAGTCCATAGGCCTCCGCCAGCTTTACGAAGTCCGGAGCAAAGCCCAGGTCCGTCTGGGAAAACCGCTTATGATAGATCAGGTTCTGCCACTGGCGAACCATACCCAGAGTCCGGTTGTCAAATACAAAGGTGATGACGGGAATATCATAGTGGGATTCTGTGGCCATCTCCTGACCGTTCATACGGAAACAGCCGTCGCCGGTGATATGGAGCACGGTCTTATCAGGATTCCCCAGCTTGGCGCCCAGGGCAGCCCCCAGGCCAAAGCCCATGGTGCCAAAACCACCGGAGGTCAGGAGCTGACCGGGATAATCAAAGTTGAAATGCTGAATGGTCCACATCTGATGCTGGCCCACATCCGTGGCTACAATAGAATCCCCCGGAACAATCTGCCGGATGGTCTCCAGCACTTGCTGGGGCGTCAGCTGGCCGGGCTTGTCCTCATAGGCCACCCGCTTAGGATAGGAGAACACAAACTCCTTCCACCGGGCATGCTCCATGGGCTCCACCATTTCGTTCAAAATTTCCAGGACACGCTTCGCGTCCCCGATGATATGATGCGCGGTTTTCACGTTTTTGTCAATCTCAGCACGGTCAATATCGATCTGTACAATCTTGGCCTGGGCTGCAAAGGTCTCCGGATCCAGGGCCACACGGTCCGAAAAGCGGCATCCCACAGCGACCAGCAGGTCGCAGTTGTCACAGGCGATATTGGAGGCCTGGGATCCATGCATGCCGATCATACCGGTGGCCAGCTCGTGTCCTCCCGGGAATCCGCCGCCGCCCATCACCGAAATAGCCACCGGAGCGTCGATCTTCTCCGCCAACGCCAGGAACTCCTGATGGGCACGGCCCCGTACCACGCCGCCGCCGCAGAGCAGCAACGGCTTTTCCGCACGCTTCAACATATCCGCCAACTTGCGAATATCCTCGTGATTGGGCTCCGGCGTCTTGATATCCCAGCCGATCCGGCGGGTCAAAGCCTGAAGCCGACCATGCTTAATATGTTCCTTGCGCTCCATGGGTTCGTAATCGATGAGCACATCCGGCGCCGTCACATTCTTCAAAAAGTCGATCAGCACAGGGCCGGGACGTCCGGTGGCTGCCACAGCAAATGCCTCCCGCATAATGTCGGGAATGCTCTGGGGATCCCGGACCAAATAGGTAGCCTTGGTGATGGGCATGGCAATGCCGGTGATGTCCACCTCCTGGAAGGCATCCTTCCCCAAAAGATTCTCCGTCACGTTGCAGGTGATAAACACCACAGGGGAAGAATCATAATAGGCAGTAGCAATGCCGGTGGTCAGGTTTGTAGCGCCCGGACCGGAGGTGGCGAAACACACGCCGACCTTTCCAGTGCTGCGGGCGTAACCGTCCGCAGCATGGGCAGCCCCTTGCTCATGGGCCGTCAGAATGTGGCGCAGCTTGTCCTGATAATCATATAGCTCGTCATAAATATTGAGAATCGTGCCACCAGGGTAACCAAAAATGGTATCGACCCCCTGCTCCAGCAGGCACTCCAAAATCGCAACGGTTGATTTTACCTTCATGTTCTGACTCCTTCTTACATTTTTCCGCTGCCCTTCTGCACGGCGATGAGCCCGGTACGGGCCACCTCCAAAATGGAGAAGGGTCGGAGCAGACTCTGGAACAGTTCCAGCCGGTCCGCGGTATCGCTGATCTCCAGGGTCATGGTGGTGGGCGAAATATCTGCGATTTTTGCCCCCATGATCTGGCATACGTTCATAATATCCACCCGGGTTTTGGTGGTGCTGGACACTTTAATAATCATCAGTTCCCGGGCCACCATACGGTTATCATCCAGTGTGCGGACCTTAATGACATCCACCAGCTTGTTGAGCTGCTTTTCCACCTGCTCCACCACACTGTTGCCGCTGTCCACAATGATGGTAATACGGGAGATAGAGGGATCGTCTGTCACGCCCACCGCCAGGGACTCAATATTAAACGCACGGCGGGAGAACAGGCCTGTGATCCGGTTCAGAACGCCAGCCTGGTTTTCCACCAAAATAGAAATGGTCTGTTTCATTACGCTCCCTCCTTAATCACTGGTTTTAGCATCGGGGTCCACCTGGCAGCACAGGAGATAGGGACCCGTGCTGCTAAGCATGGCGTCCAATGCGCTGTCGATGTCTCCGTCCTCAGAGACTTCGCCGTAGGCAACGCCATAGGCCTCTGCAAGCTTCGCAAAGTCCGGAGAATGATCCAAAGCCACGCCGAAGGGACCGCTGTAGGAGCTGTGCTGAATTTCATTTACCAGCCCCAGCACGTTGTTCTGCATCAGAATAATCTTCACCGGCGCATCCAAATTACGGAGCGTACTGAGTTCATTCTCAAACATCTGGAAACTGCCATCGCCGCATACCACTACATTCTGACGCTGCTGGTCCGCCACATAGGCGCCCAGGGCAGCAGGCAGAGAATATCCCATGGTACCGAGGCCGCCGGTGGTCAGGAACCGGCCGTGCTTGATCCGCAGATGCTTGCAGGCCCAGATCTGATTCTGTCCCACATCCACAGACACACAGGCATCATCCTGAAGCTTGTCGCCCAAGGCCCGAATGATCCGTGCCGGATGGGCAAATCCAGCTTTGGAGGGCAATTCTCTTTTCAGCTCCGCCGCCCGCTTTTCCTTCATGGTCTCCAAGTCCTGGGTTTGAGCCACAGGGCACAGCTCCATGAGCTGCTGCAATACCTGCTTGACATCTCCCACCACAGGGATGGTGGTGCTGACGTTTTTGCCGATCTCCGCCGGGTCCACATCAATATGTATGGTACGCATCCGACGGCCGATTTCTCCGGGAGACAAAATAGCTCGGTTCGCAACACGGGCACCCACAAGGATCAACAGATCCGAATTCCCCAGGGTCTTGTTGGCACAGGCCGTTCCAAAGGAACCGATCATACCCATGTACAGCGGATGATCCGTAGGCAGGGACCCAAGTCCCATCATGGTGGTGACCACCGGGATTCCGGAAGCCTCCGCAAAAGCAATGGCTTCTTTCTCCGCATGGGCGGTAATGACGCCGCCACCCAGACACAGCACCGGCTTTTTCGCCTGACAGATGGCCTCGGCAGCCCGCTCCACCTGCTTCACATTGCCCTTATAGGAGGGCTTATAGCCTCGAATATCCACCGTTTCGGGATATTCCGGCTCGATCATGGTTTTCTGAACGTCAATGGGAATGTCGATAAGGACCGGGCCCGGCCGTCCTGTGGAGGCAATGTGAAAGGCCTCTTTGACGATCTGGGGAATTTTTTTCGCATCCTTCACCAGATAGCTGTGCTTGATGAAGGGCGCCACAGCACCGGTCATATCCACTTCCTGAAAAATATCCCGTCCCAGCAGATAGCTCTCCACCTGGCCGGTAATGGCTACCATGGGAATGGAATCCATATAAGCCGTGGCAATTCCTGTGATCAGGTTTGTTGCCCCCGGGCCGGATGTGACCATGCACACACCGGTCTTTCCGCTGATTCTGGCATAGCCGGACGCCATATGGCCGGCGTTCTGCTCCGTCCGAACCAGGGTGTAGCGAATATCGGAATGCTTCACCGCATCCACCGCCGGACAGATGGTAGCTCCGGCATAGCCAAAAATATCTGTGACATGCTCTCGTTTCAAGCTCTCGATAAGAGCTTCGGCGCCACTGATCATACTGAGACCTCCTTCTTTTTTTCTTGAACAGGCTGGCGAAAATGGATAAAAAAACAGCCTCGTCCCATCACTTAGGACGAAGCTTCCTCCGCGTTACCACCTAAATTCCCGCAATACGGGCCCTCATTTTTCCGACACACCAGAATGCCGAAAAATTCCCGATAACGGAGGATACCGTCGCCGCCTAGAGCAAAAAGCCTTCAGTGCGAAGCTCCAAGGTGAGTTTCACCGCAGCGTGGACAGGCGTTCACACCAAACACGCCCTCTCTGCTGTCCCGTGATTGCGGATACTTTTCCTTTTCACAGCCTGTTTCAAATATTTGTTTCATCATACTAAAGTGTTTTCTGTTTGTCAATGGCATTTTCCCACTTCCCGATAATTTTAGCATTCTGCTCTTTTTTCCCCGAAACCGCCCTTCTTTTTTTGGCATGTTTGTAGCTGCTCCAGCCGATTATGCCTTGTTTTTTAATGGCATGTATGTTAATCTTTTGTCTGTCAATTTTATGTTTGATAGGTAATAAGGAGAGAGAACGTGAAAATTGCTGTAATATGCGATGTCTTGGGTGACGAAAACAACGGCACCACCATCGCTGCCATGAACCTGATTCGTTCCCTGCGAGATAAGGGGCATACGGTCCGGGTGGTCTGTGCCGACCAGTCCCGCGCCGGTTCTCCAGACTATTATATTGTACCCAAGTTCAACTTCGGTCCTTTTAACCGTTATGTGGAAAAGAACGGCGTGGCCCCCGCCCGCGTGGATCATCCGATTTTGGAATCTGCCATTGCCGACGCTGACATCATCCATGTCATGCTGCCCTTTGGCCTCGGGAAAGCAGCTGCCATCTACGCCCACAGCCATGGAATCCCTTTGACCGCAGGTTTTCACTGTCAGGCGGAAAATTTGACCGGACATTTGCTTCTGAAGGACTTCCAATGGGGCAACCGTGTGACCTATCGTGTCTTTTATCGCCGTTTATATCAGTATTGCGACTGCATTCACTATCCCTCCAAATTTATCTGTGATACCTTTGAATCCGTGGTGGGACCTACGCCCCACAGAATCATTTCCAACGGTGTGGGAGACGCCTTTATCCCCGGTCCCTCCAAACGTCCGGAGGCTCTGAAAGACAAATATATAGTGCTATTTACAGGACGCTACAGCCGGGAAAAATCCCACCGGGTATTGATTGACGCAGTGGCACGTTCCCGTCATCGGGACCAAATTCAGTTGATTTTCGCCGGCACAGGTCCTCTGGAGGCCTATCTCAGACATTATGCCAAAAAGCGCCGGATCCCACCGCCCATCATGCAGTTCTACAGCCGGAATGATCTCATTCAGGTAATTCGCTCCGCAGACCTCTATGTTCACCCCGCAGAGATCGAAATTGAAGCAATCTCCTGTCTGGAAGCCATCGCCTGCGGAAGGGTTCCACTGATTGCCGATTCCCCCCGCAGCGCCACCCGCTATTTTGCATTGTCCGAAAACAACCTTTTTCACTATAATGATCCGGACAGCCTAGCTGAAAAAATGGACTGGTGGCTCGAACACCCGGAACAGCGTCAGCATTGTTCCCAAGAATATCTAGGCTATGCCCAACAGTTCAGCTTCAGCCAGTGCATGGACCAAATGGAGCAGATGCTTCAGGACGTCTGGGAGGAAAAACAGCATGAAGCCTGATCACATTATATATTATTCCGACCCGTTGTCAGACGACTTTGCCCAAACAGCCATCCATACCCGAGATGTGGAAGCTGGCTTTCCCTACGTCCGCAAATCAAGACCATGGAATTACTTCGCAGCACTGCTCTACTATCTGGTCGCAGTTCCCGTAGTATATTTGATCTCCAAAGTATATTTGGGGTTAAAGTTTGAAAACCGGGACGCTTCATTTCAAATAAAAGGCACGGGATTTTTTCTCTACGGAAATCATACCAGATATCTTGACGCCTTTCTTCCAGCCCTTGCTGCCTTTCCAAATCGGGCCTATGTGGTGTCGAATCCTGACGCGGTCTCTCTCCCCTTTTTGAAGAACCTGGTTTTGATGCTGGGGGTTATCCCGCTTCCCACAAAGTTTACAGGCATGCGTTCCTTTCTCTCCACCATATCTCAGCGGTATCAGGAGAACGCCTGTGTGGCCATTTTCCCGGAAGCCCATATCTGGCCCTTCTATACCGGGATCCGTCCATTCCCCGATACTGCCTTTCGGTACCCTGTAAAGGAAAACGCTCCGGTTATAGCCATGGTCACCACCTATAGAAAACGTCGTGGACTATTTCGCTTTTTGAAAAAACCCGGCATGACCGTTACCCTTTCCCAACCCATGTATCCCCGTCAGGATCTGGCCCCCAAACAAGCGCAGCAGGAACTTCGAGATCGGGTCCACCACTTCATGGTGGAGGTCTCTTCCTCCCGAGAAAATGTGGCGTATATTCGCTATGAACCCATTTTAAACGAAGAAATTTAATATATTTTCATATTTCTGCTTTACAAACGGAAAAATAGTGGTATAATTCATTAGGTATGCCCAATCGCTCAGTTGCGGGACAACGCCGGAATTCCGGGTTTCACCCGCCCGTCACTTAGCATTCGGGTCAAATTATTGGAAAGGTGGAAATACTATGATCCGCAAAGAAGTCAAAGACCAGATCATCAAGGAGTACGCAACCCACGAAGGCGACACCGGTTCTCCCGAGGTCCAGGTGGCCGTTCTCACCTATCGCATCAATGAGCTCACCGAGCATCTGCGCACCCATATCCACGATGACCACAGCCGTCGTGGTCTGCTCAAGATGGTTGGTAAGCGCCGCAATCTGCTGGACTACCTGGCCAAGAAGGATATTGAGCGCTATCGTGAGCTGATCAAGAAGCTGGGTCTGCGTAAGTAAATCCCGCATTGCCGCCCGGCATCTGCGGAAAGTCAGTCAGAAGGGGGCGGCTCTTTTGAGCCGCCCTTTCTTGTAAACCTGCGCACAGTCTTGTTTTAGCAGTTGAAAGAGCATCCGCCCAAGCGGGTCCTGTTTCAAGTGCTAAACATTCTGTGCCGGAAAATCAAAACAGGAGGTAACTTCATGGTAACCAAAAAAGAATTTCCCAATCAGCATGTTTTCCAAACTGAAATCGGTGGCCGTCCCTTTACCGTCATTACTGGTAAAGTGGCAGAGCTCTGCAACGGCGAGTGCATCTGCCGTTACGGCGACACGGTGGTGCTGACCACGGTGGTGGCTTCTTCCGCCCCCAAGTCCGGCATCGACTACTTTCCTCTCACCATCGACTTTGAGGAGCGTATGTATTCCGTGGGCCGGATCCCCGGTGCCTATCTCCGCAGAGAGGGCCGTCCCTCTGAAAAGGGTGTGCTGGTAAGCCGGCTTATTGACCGTCCCATGCGCCCCTTCTTCGACGATGACCTCCGCAACGATGTGGTCATCACCTGCACCGCCCTTTCCAACGACTACGATAACTCCATCGAAGTCGTGGCTTCTCTGGGCGCCTTTATTGCCACCGCTTATTCCGACGTGCCCTGGAACGGCCCCATGGCCACCACTCAGGTTGCCTATGTGGACGGGGAATACGTCATCAACCCCAGCTATGAGCAGCATCAGAAGGCCGATATGTTCATCACCATCGCTTCCACTGCGGAAAAGGTGGTTATGATCGAGACCGAGGCCAATGAGATTCCCGAGGATATTCTCCTGGGCGGTATCAAGCTGGCCCATGAGACCAACCAGAAGATTGTGGCCTTCATCAACGAGATCGTGGCGGAGATCGGCAAGCCCAAGTTCTCCTTCGAAAAGGCTGCCGTCAACTATGATCTGCTGAATGATCTGATGGAGTATGGCCTGGATCAGATTGAGTATGCTCTGGATACTCCCGATAAAAATGTTCGTGAGGAGCGTCTGGCTGCCATCCGGCTGGACTTTGCAGAGAAGTTTTCAGAGAAATATGAGGATTACGACCAGCATATCGAGGTCTGCCTCTACAAGATGCAGAAGAAGGTCGTGAAGAAATGGCTCATGGCCGGCAAACGTGTGGACGGCCGTCAGACTGACGAAATCCGTCCTCTGGCCGCCGAGGTCGGCGTTTTGCCCCGGGTTCACGGCTCTGGCCTCTTTACCCGTGGTCAGACCCAAGTTCTGTCTGTTTGTACTCTTGGCAGCCTGTCCATGATGCAGAAGCTGGACACCATCTTCCCCGAAGAGGGCAAGCGTTGGATGCATCATTACAACATGCCCGCCTTCTCCACCGGCGAGGCCCGGGGCAGCCGCTCCACTTCCCGTCGGGAATACGGCCACGGTGCGCTGGTAGAAAAGGCTTTGGCACCGGTACTTCCCTCTGTAGAGGAGTTCCCCTACGCCATCCGCGTGGTCTCCGACGTGCTTTCCTCCAACGGTTCCACTTCTCAGGGTTCCATCTGCGGCACTACCCTGGCCCTGATGGACGCTGGTGTTCCCATTAAGCGGCCTGTGGCCGGCATCTCCTGCGGCCTGATTTCCGAGGGAGATACCTTCCGGACCTTCATTGACATCCAGGGCGTAGAGGACTTCCACGGCGAGATGGACTTTAAGGTGGCCGGTACCACCCAGGGCGTCACCGCCATTCAGATGGATCTGAAGAACGATGGTCTCACCATGGAGATCATTGAAAATGCGCTGGAAATTTGCCGTAAGGCCCGCCTGGAGATTCTGAATGAAGTCATGCTCCCCTGCATCCCTGAGCCTCGGAAGGAAGTCAGCGAGTACGCCCCCAAGATGATCTCCATGAAGATCCCCGTGGACAAGATCCGCGAGGTCATCGGTTCCGGTGGCAAGACCATTCAGAAGATCACCGCCGAGACTGGCGCCAAGATCGACATCGACGAAGATGGTTCCATCTTCATCTCTGCTGTGGACAGCTCCGCCTGCAAGGCTGCCAAAACTGCCATCGACAACATCTGCTTTGTCCCCGAGGTGGGCAAGCTGTACTACGGCAAGGTGGTACGGATTATCCCCATCGGCGCCTTTGTGGAACTGGCTCCCGGCAAGGACGGCATGATCCACATCTCCAAGCTGGAGAACCACCGTGTGGAAAAGGTGGAGGACGTCCTGAACGTGGGCGATATGACCTGGGTCAAGGTCACGGACATCGACGAAAAGGGTCGGGTCAACCTCTCCAGAAAAGACGCTCTAAAAGAGATGGCAAAGAAACAATAAGAAATAACGCCGCAGCGGCAGGGATTTCCTGCCGCTGTTTTTATTATCACACGCTGCGTCTGTTTGATCTGCGAACCTATTGACAAACAGTCGCGTATTTGCTAAATTG
>CASEPH010000027.1 GCA_949289625.1 uncultured Clostridia bacterium
AACCGCCTTGGCACTCTGATTCAGCAGCGGGATGCCGCCCAGGCCGAGCTGGGCAAACCTTTCCCGCAGGAGGATGAACTGGCCGCGAAATCTGCCCGCCTGGCAGAGCTGGACGCCCTTCTGAACATGGAGGAGAGCCCCAGCCAGGAAGCGCCCGAGGAAGAAAAGGCGGAGGTAAAAGAGGAAGACCGCAAGCCGTCCGTGCTGGCCGAGCTGAAAGCCGCGGTGACTGACCGGACACCCCGGCCCAAAACCCATGAAAAGGAGGCAGATGCCCGATGACCAATGAACAGCTGAATACAGCCCTTTACCAGAAGATGTTTGCAGAGCAGGAGAAGTTCGAGGACTGGCTGTTGTCTCAGTCTCCTCGGGAGATCCTGAATCATGCCTATGAATATACGATGCGGGAAGATATCCTGCTTTCATTGGAGTACCATGACCTGACCAGCAACCAGGCCGCCGCCCTGCTGGCCTCTCCCTCGCCGCTGGATGATCTCTACCATCAGTATGAGAAGATGGAAACCAGCCACATGGAGGAAATCTGGTCTTGCTTTGAAAACAGGGCAGAACAGGTGAAAGCTGCCCAGGCCGTGCAGGAGGAACGGCTCAACATTTCCTGCAAGGAAGCCATTGAGGGAGCCATCGACGGCAACTATCGTGGGAACAGCCTGGACGCCAAAGCAGCGGCGCAGGAAGTTCTGGATCGGTTTGGACCTGAGCGGGTCCAGACTGTCCTTGCTGCGACGGTACAGGACAAGGACTGGGATGCCCGATTCTCCCGCGAGAATAAAGCGTGGGCACAGACGGTGCCCATGCTACTGGCAGTAGATGGTGCAAACCGGCGGTCCCGGTGGCTGGTGGACAGCCATCCCGGACTGGTCAATCTGTTTGTAGACCAGGTCCGGGAACTGGCCCGGGAGCGGGAGAAGGAAAAGCCATCGGTGATCCAGCAGCTGCGGCAGGAGACTGCTGTCGGTAAGGCCAAGGCAGCCCCTTCCAAGAAGCGGGAGCCGGAGCGGTGATGGAAAAGTCTGAGATGATTAAGCTGCGAATCTCTCCCGAAGAACGTAAACAGATTCAGCGTAAAATGCTGGATATGGGGGTCCTCAATCGAAGTGCCTACCTGCGCAAGATGGCCCTGAATGGATATTGCGTTCGTCTGGATTTAGGGGAGGTTAAGGAGTTGAATCGCCTGCTGCGCATCTGCAGCAACAATCTGAACCAATACGCAAAACGCGCCAATGAAACCGGCTCCATCTACAAGGCAGACATCGAGGATTTGCAGAGGCGGCTGGATGACATCTGGCAGCAGCAGAAGGAGCTTTTAACGGAACTGGCTGGCATTGAATAATCAGGGCGGTATAGCAAATGAAGCTATACCGCCTACATATTAAATTTAGGTCTTGGAATCTTTCCCACCGGAAAAATCCGATTCTAATGGTGGTATTACAGGGTCTGGAAACTCATCAAGATTGATTTTATCAATGTATTTGGCAATCAGATTGGCCATCAACTCAGCGAATGGTCCCCAATTGTAATCGTCCATATCCATGTTGTTATTAGTCATGATAGAGTCCTTTCTACATCAGCGTTTGTTGAATAGACAGCGTTTGAGATCCTTGTGAGATACGAAGAGGTTCGGTATACTTAAATCAGAAAGGAGGCAAGTTTGATGCGGATGATTTTGAAAATTTTTGTTTGGCCGGTGGCTTTGCTGTTGGGGATACTGTGTTTTCTGGGCACCGTTGCTTACAAAGCGGCTGCTTATGTGATCTCTCCTCTACTGCTGTTGGGTCTGGGGTGCTGCATTTACTGCGCAGTACAGGCCCGCTGGATGGATCTGGCAATCTTTGTCGTGATCGAGCTGGGCATCCTTTTGGCACTGTTTGTTATGATCGGACTGGTGATCCATGCAGAAAATTTGCGAGATTGGATGCGTAGTCTTTTAAGCTCCTGATGAGAAAACCGGAGCCCTGGCATAGACCACCAGGGTCTCGGGATGGATGAGAAGCACGGGTTTATTGAGAGACAAAGCAAAATGAACTGTGTAGCCTGTTCCACTGGAATCCTGGTTTTTGAAATCGTAGACGCCGAGCAAAACGTCGGTATGATCCACCAGATATCGGTTCCTGGCGTGGTAGCACCCGGAAAAATATCGTGGGCTTAGGACAGAACTTCACCGCTTTTCTTTAAGAAATTGGAATGTGCCCCATATGATTCCTTCTTTTTTGATAGAACAATATAAAAATGAGGCAGACT
>CASEPH010000028.1 GCA_949289625.1 uncultured Clostridia bacterium
CTATGCAGAGGCTGGATTTGATTTTTCAGGCAGCGTTTGTCCACTTGCGGGTCTGAGTGATTTGGATGAGACGGCAATTGAGGCATTTCGGGCACGGTGGGTAGAGAAGAGCGGGAATCGGCGTATCATGAGTCTATCCACAGAACAACTGCTGCGGGATTGTGAGGCAATCACCGAAGAAGGAATTACCTATGCGGCCTTGGCACTGTTCGGGAAGAGAGAATCGCTGGGCAAGTACCTTCCCCAAGCAGAGATCATTTTTGAATATCGTTCATCGGATGCGTCAGGGCCGGCAAATCAGCGGGAAGAATTCCGGGTAGGATTTTTTGCCTGCTATAATCGCCTGTGGGAACTCATTAACTTGAGAAATGATAAGCAGCATTATCAGGAAGGATTCTTTGTCTATGACATCCCGACATTCAATGAGCGGGTAGTCCGGGAGGCGATTCTGAATGCTGTGAGCCACAGGAATTATCAAATGGGCGGAAGCGTCTTTATTCGTCAGTATCGGGATCGGCTTGTCATAGAGAGCCCTGGAGGATTTCCAAACGGAATCTCGGTAGATAACATCCTCGACCGTCAGTTGCCCCGCAATCGTCGGATTGCGGAGATACTTGCCCTTTGCGGTTTGGTCGAGCGATCCGGTCAAGGAATGAACCTCATTTATGAACTAAGCATCAAAGAAGCAAAACAGCTTCCGGACTTTTCAGGGACAGACGAGAATTTTGTTTGTATCACCTTGAACGGAGTTGTATTGGATACTAAAATGCTCTCATTAATCAATCAGATTGGCAACGAGCGCATGGAAACGCTTTCGACTGGAGACTTTTTGGTGATCAATGCGCTCTATCACGAGATGAGTGTTGCCGAGGATTTGCGCCCCTGCCTCAAGCATCTGACAGAACTTGGAATTGTAGAACATGTTGGGCGCAGCAAATATGTCTTGGCCCGGAGTTTGTATGCGGCTGCTGGAAAACCCGGGGTTCACACGCGTGTAGTGGGTTTAGATCGGGAAACGAATAAGGAACTGCTATTAAAGCATATTCGTGCAAACGGAGACAAAGGAACCCCATTTAAGGAACTGCAACAGGTATTGCCGGGGCATAGCCGGAATCAGATTCAGGTGCTGATGCGTGAACTTCATAAAGAGAATAAGGTGTATTGCGAAGGGAAGACAAAGGCCAGTAGATGGTTTGCAAAGACTTGACAACAATTAAGTAGCAAATGATTGCGACTTAATTGCGACCGAATTGCGACTACTTTGGGAATTCACCAAGGTGAGCACTTGGGTGATAATAAACTAAACAACCCACAAAGAACTTTAAACATACTCTCAAGTTATTTATCAATTAAACATTCAAAAAAGTGCAGAGAAAAGGCTAATGGATATAATATGTGAAACAAATTTTTCAAATTTTTCTCGAGAACTCTCAACTTTTTGAAGGTAGTATCGTGTATATTGATTTGCTTCTAACTTGAATGAATTTTGAAACCAAATTTTTGATGCAAAAGTGGGCATAGCGCAGTCGAGTGATGAGGATCAAGATGTTTTCTATAGCGCTTATCATTGTTAACACCATCGCAAAAGCAGTTTCATGGTGAATCGCAGAAAAAGTTGGACGGTGTATTACGGCAACGGCCCCAAAAACATGATTTGACCACATTTGTGCAAACTGCCATATCGCCAAACCTACTGCCCAACGGTTTGACCACACAACCCGCCACAGACAGTTGCGGAACAGGCGGAAACCTTGCGTTCAAAGAGTGGCGGAATGCAAGCGGATTGGAGCGGATAGGGCCATAAAGCACAAAAAATAGTTAGAAAAAAGTTCCGGTGGCGCTTGGTAAGGATGAGGTCTCCGGTTCAAATCCGGATAGCAGCTCCAGAAAACGCTTGAAATCTTCGGATTTCAGGCGTTTTTTGTTTTAAATTGTTGCTTGAGAAAAATGCACGCTCACTATATGCTAATTTTCGAGCTAATGCAATTTCTTTTTGCCTCAAACCGCCGTTTCTGCATCACGGAGCAGTAACTGCAAGAGCTGCTGCGCAAATGCGGGATCGGACTTAACCCGGTTTAGCAAGACGGCGCTGCTGATCGAAGTTGGTGCAGCTGCGGTTGCCTGCCCTGAGTAGAGATCCGCTTCCACAAGCTGAGAAAGGTTTCTCTTTTCGGAGTCCAAGGCCTCATTGTAGTTGCTCATAAGAACTTCCGGGGACTGTCCACTGCTCTCCGCTACCAACTGGTAGTTATTTTGGGTAATTCGTACTTTGTGCATTTGGCCTGACTTCCTGAGCCCTTGAAAATCAATTTGGTCTTCTATGTGATGGGCTGTCTGCCACTTGCGAAATGATTTGCAGAGGTTATTTGGATCAATGGGGCGGCCATCAGGCTGGCAAATCAGCAGGCCATAGTCGTGGTAATCCCGGCCCAACAGTTCCTTGTTTTCTTTGATCTCACGCAGGCGACAAAGCACTTCTTTCAGGAGCGGTGTGGTTAAGTATTGCTTGCGAAAACTCTCATCGGTCTTGGGCGCTTTCAAAATCATACAGGAAGATGACATGGAGGTTTGCTTCGGAAAGATCTGAATGATACGTTCCTTGGGGAGTTCCTTCAGGGACTTGTCCGAAACACGTTCGACGATCTGGGTGATCCATAAACTCTGATCATTGGGGTCAACCGAGTTGGCGTCGATGCCCACGACCTCACCAGCCCGCAGGGAGCAAACAAAACCGAGGTGGACTGCCAAATGCAGCAGGGGGTCATCAACCATCTGATCCAAAACCTCCATAATGGCAGACGCAGCCCATGACTTCCGCTTCTTGTACTTCTCGGATGGAGCAGTTGTATTTGGGATTTCGCTCACATACCCCCACCGCTTTGCCGTGGGGAAACCAACCATCAAGATATTATAGCATTTTTTGATGGTTGGTGAGCTGAGGGTCGGGATTTCACCGGCCTTCTTACCATAGCTTTTATAGCCACTGCACGGCTTTTTCCGCAAGTGATCCAGGAAATTGTCGATGGCCTGGGCTGTGATGGTACTCATTACCCAATCGCCGAAGTACGGGAGAATATGGGCTCTCAGATTTGTTTCGTAGCTGTCATAGGTTTTGGGCGAAAAGTTTCGCTTCCTGGCGTAGGCTGGCAAAAATCGCTCCATAAATTCCCGATATGTCCGAGTCAGATTTTCCTCGGGTGCGTCTGCGATGGCGGGCTCACCATCATCTTGCCGGTCACGAGCGATCTTGCTGGCTGCCTTCTCAATGGCGCGGGAGCGTTTATAGTCCAACGCCGCCTGGCGGAGCTCGTCCGTACGTTTCTGGGACTGCAAAAGCTCAATGTAGGCTTTACGCTGTACGGCCTCCAATTCTGTGTCGTAGGACTCCCACTGCTGCTTCGTCTGCCCGGCCGATGTCCGGTATGAATAGATTACGTTGTGGGATGCGCCTCTTACCTTGTATGTTGCCATAGTAGTGTTCCTTTCCATGATGTGCTCAGGAAGCGCCGTCTACCCCATCCAGCCAATTATCAAAGGACTCCTTATGGATACGGAGACAACGCCTGCCGAGACGAATGACTTTAAATTCTTTCGTGCCTTCGCAGAGGTAATACGCCTTGCGAATGCTCACACCAAGGATCTCCGCTACTTGCTCAACGGTGTAGGTTCGCTGTGCAGTAGCACTGCATTGATTGGAATTCATATCATGAGATTCCTCCTTGCAGCCTGGCAACCATTCAGATAGAAATGTACCTCCCTTCGTATAGATTAGCAGGTAAGTACATTATAGCCTGAATCAAATGAGTTGCCAAGCGGAGTATTGTATATTTGCACCTGACTCCGGCTCACTTCCTGCGCTCTGCGTTCAGACCGCGTATTTTCAGGCTGCCGCTGTGCGGCACTTCCGCCGGCGGCGTGCAGAGCAGCACACTGTCGCCGGCTCCTGTATGACCTCCAGAACAGGCTGTGGAATTTTCAAGGTACATTAGGCATATCTGCTCCAAGCCTTACACCCTATAAAAAGCCGCATGCGGACTTCATTTTTGCATGAGACACGAAAAGATTTAAATTTCTGCATCTATATAGCACACAAGATACAAGATATAGTAGAATACGCTTGACTATTTGCGTATCTTGTGGTATATTACAAGCCGTAATTGATGATTGTGCGTGTCCATACAGGACGACAGGCCGCAGAGCCTGCCCCGCGGGAGAGATCCTGCATTGCACATGTTGTTAAGTTTGTAAGCAGCCGATTGTATTACTGTGCCCATTGGGCCGTGATATGGTCGGCTTTTTTGTTTTTTGAGGGCATGGCCCAAAACAGCGAGGATGACTTTGGCCAGGCGGAGAGCCGCATGGCACCAGTCTATGAGGCGGGTAAGGTCATCCTCGCTTTTTTATTGCCCAAATGCCGAAAGGCTTTGAGGATATTTTAAGAAAGGCGGAATGTACCATGAGGCACGCAAGAAAAAGATCCAGATACCACCACCGGAATCCCAGATATGCGAAGCAGTGGGTCAAGGAGCGTCCGCGCTGGAATGGGCAAAGGATCAAAATGGAGTTCGCCGGGCTGCGCGGCAAAGGAGGACAAATCAGATGTCAGCGGGAGAAAACATGAGAGATGAGTATACACCGGTGGAATTTGTGGATACCACAAATCTGCCAGAGGAGGAGTGGCTGGCATGGAGAAGGAAGGGGATCGGCGGCAGCGACGCCGCGGCAATCATGGGGATTTCACCCTTCCGAACGGCGAGGGACATCTACTATGATAAGCTGAACATTGTCCCGCAGTGCAACAGTGAGGAGAACTGGGTTGCATTAAAAATGGGGCATCTCCTGGAAGATCTGGTGGCGGAAATCTTTTCCCGAAAGACCGGGCTGAAGGTGTTCCAAATCAAGCGCATGTTCCAGCATCCATTACACCCATTCATGTTGGCTGACGTAGACTATTTTGTGTCGCTGCCAAATGGCCGAACGGCGATCCTGGAGATCAAAACCACAAACTACAACGCCAGATCCAACTGGTGGCAGGATGGAAAAGAAATCGTCCCGCCATACTATGAGGCCCAGGGCCGACACTATATGGCTGTAATGAACCTGGACGAGGTGTATTTCTGCTGCCTCTACGGGAATAACGAGGACGAGACGCTCATACGCCACATTGACCGGAACTGCACCTATGAGTCTGAGCTGATCTTTTTGGAGGAGTGCTTTTGGCAAGAGCACGTTCTGGCGCAGATCCCTCCCGCCTACACGGAGGACGGGGAGCTGATACAGCAGAGCTTAAAGCGATTTTCTCCGCCTGCAAACCAACTGGCGGAAGCGGTCATCTTGTCCGACACTGGAAAGCGCAGACTGGAAAAATACCTGACGCTGCAGGAGCGCAAATCCGCCGCAGACAGAGTCTCCGGCACATTGGAGAAAGAGATGAAGCGGCTGCGGGCCTTGATTGCCGAGGAGATGGGAAGCAGCTGCACAGCCTTCTGTGAGACCAGCGGGGGTCAGTACAAGATCTCCTATAACCCGATTCACAGAACGGAGGTAAAAAAGGAGGGCCTTCTGCGTCTGCAAATGCTCTACCCTGAAGCATACCAGCAGTGCGTCTCTGACTCGGAGTATCGCCGCTTCAGCGTCAACAGAAAAGAAAGTGATGTGGCTTGATTGCTTCATCGGACCAGAAAGGAATGGAACATGGATAAACAACATCCTTTGGATGAGACGGAGCAGGACAAGAAGCTGATGAAGTACCGCGGGTATTTTGACCGGGCCATCTACTTTAATCCAGTCAATAAGTACTGCGTTCTGTCTATCCGAACAGACGATCCGGCAATACCGGCAGAGTGCCGATCTTCCTACACCTACCGGGATCATCTGATCCGTTTTACAGTGACAGGGTATGACCTGCCCCGGACGGACGCCATTGAGATCCTCTGGGAAGGAGAATGGCAGAGCAGTAAATATGGAACCCAGCTGCAGATCCTCTAATGGGAGGAGATCGTACCGCAAACAACAGAGGGGATTACGGGCTACTTGGCTTCGGGGCTACTCAAAGGAATCGGGGAGCGGACGGCAGAGGCCATTGTGACCCGTTTTGGGCTCAGCGCCTTGGATGTTTTGGAGCACAGCCCGGAGCGCCTGCTGGAAATCAGAGGCATCACGAAAGAGCGGCTGGAGGATATTAAGCAGTCCTACGCTGAAAGTCGTTCCCTGCGCGATCTGATGACGATGCTCGCTCCGTTCAAGGTCACTCCGAAAGCTGCCCAAGCGATTTATCAACACTTTGGAGTAAAGAGCGTGGAGATCCTGCGCAATAGTCCTTACCAACTGTGCCAGGTTTCAGGCTTTGGGTTTCTGAGGGTGGACAGTATTGTCCAGAAAAATGGAGGTAAACTGGATGACCCCATGCGCATCCAAGCTGCAATCTGCTACGCACTGGAGGGCGGAAAAATGAGAGCGGGCATCTTTACCTGGGACGGGAGGAGACGCTGGATGAAGCGTTCAACCTGCTGAACAGAAATATCCCCATTCCAGAACTGTGGATTGGGAAAGGCAGGGTGGAGGAGCTGCTGCAAAGTATGCTTCTCCGGGGTGAGCTATATTCTACGCGGGATTGCATCTACCTGCCTCAGGCATTTGAACTGGAGGATGAAACAGCGCGGCGAGTTGCTGAAATCCTCATGGAGCAGCCAAAGAAGGCACACATCCAGGCAACACTCAGGTTGGTGAAGAAACAGCTCGGTATTACCCTGTCAGAGAAACAGGAACAAGCGGTAGAAGCAGTGTTTGTCCATAATCTGTCTATCATTACCGGCGGGCCTGGAACGGGTAAGACCACCGTGCTGAAGGCGATTCTGGGGGTATATCAGAAGGTGTACCCAGGGGCAAATATCCTCCTGGCTGCTCCCACGGGAAGAGCCAGCCGCAGGATGGCGGAGAGCACAGGCTTCCTGGACGCACGCACACTGCACAGTGCACTCCGCATCGGTACAGAAGAGGATGCGCTCCCGGAGGACAAGCGCAGCGACATTGAGGCGGACTTGATTGTGGTAGACGAGACCTCAATGGTGGATCAGTGGCTGGCCAGGCAGTTCTTCACCAGAATCAGGCCAGGAACAAAGGTAGTTCTGGTAGGTGACGCCGACCAGCTGCCAAGTGTAGGGGTCGGGAATGTGTTTCATGAACTCATTGAGTGCGGTGTCATTGCGGTCACAGTTTTGGATCAAATCCTTCGTCAGGCGGAGGACAGCCGCATCGCGCACAATGCGCAATATATTCATCAGGCCCTGACTGGGCTGCTTTATGGGGACGATTTTGTCTTCCTCAAAAGCAGTGACCAGAGTAATGCGGCCAAGAAGATCTGCTCTCTCTATTACGAGGCCGTTCGGGAATTCGGCATTGATCATGTGATGATCCTCTCCCCGTTTCGTGAATCGGGTGATGCCTCAGCAGAAAAGCTCAATGGGATTATCCGAGAGGAGCTGAACCCCTATGATGAAGCTAAAGGAGAGCTTCGCCTTGGCAACCAGAGCTTCCGTATGGGAGATAGGGTCATGCAGACCAAGAACGACTACAACATCCAGCTCCGGGACAAAAAAGGCGATCTGATCGGCGCAGGCGTTTTCAATGGGGACATCGGTACGATCATCGGCCTGGAGAGCGACACGGTTAATGTGGACTACGATGGCCGACTGGCAAGCTATCCACTGGATCGGGTGGGTGACCTGACCTTAGCCTATGCCACGACAGTCCATAAAGCGATGGGCTCGGAGTACGACTGTGTAATCATCCCCGTCCTGCGGGCGAACATGAGATTGCTCAACCGGAACCTGATTTATACTGCCATCACCCGTGCGAAGAAAAAGGTCTTTCTGGTGGGGCAAAAAGACATGCTGTTAGCGTCAGGCGATAATCGCCATTCCGGGTCAGGCGAAAAACGCCAATTTTGGTCAACTGAAAACAGCCATTTACAATTTGAATAGTTCCTTTACACTGGAGGCGTAGCCAGCCCCCGGTGAAAGGAGATAAGATGAAACAACCCAATTTCGCAGCCATGTCCCCGGTTGTGGCAAAGGCCATTGAGCAGATGATGGCCGAGCAGGGAGACAAGTTCTCGCTGGAGAAGGTCAATCTTGCAGAGCTGAAGCGCCGTACCGGGATTTCCCGCGCCAGACTGCGCCGGATGAAGGAGCACGGCTTTGAGGACACTGAGCACGCCGCAAAGGGCCGGAAAGCGAGCACCACGCTCCTGAGCGGCTATACAGGTATCCTGGATGGTCTGCTGAAGAACGGCGTGACAAACTCCGCTGTGTGCCTCAGCAGGCTCCGTGCAAACGGATATACTGGCAGCCAGACCACGATTAAAAACTACATCCTGGCGCACCAGCATCTCATTCCGCCTGCTCGCTATGCGGTTGCTCCGCAGGGAAACCGTGGGCGGCGGTATACCACCGGCCCCGGAGACGCGTTCCAGATGGACTGGGGCTTTACCAAGGTCCAGTCTTTCACCGGAGAAGAATACTCTGTTGCCTGCTTTGCTATGGTCTGCCACCACTGCGGTGAGCGGTATGTGGAGTTCTTCCCCAACGCCAAGCAGGAAAACCTGTTCATTGGTATGCTCCACGGGTTCCGGTACATGGGCGTCCCTCAGTATATCCTTACGGACAACATGAAAAGCGTGGTTATCCGGCGGGACCAGGACGGGCATCCCCTTTGGCAGAAGGACTATGAGCAGTTCATGCG
>CASEPH010000029.1 GCA_949289625.1 uncultured Clostridia bacterium
ATCCTTAGCCTGCTGGCAGTAATCCTCAATCATGGCCTGCAGGTATTCCTTGGTGTAGGAAGAGGGGGACTGCTGAGGACCGCCGTCCATCTGGGCATGCTTGTCCTCGCCGGAGGCAATGCCAAAGTCCTTATGCTGGGGGGTAGTGTCTTCCATGGGCATGGGAGGCATATCGGCGGGCGGTCCGCCTGCACCCTCGGGACCGCCGGGACCGCCAGGACCACCGGAACCACCAGGGCCGCCCGGACCGCCGGGTGCACCAGAGGGCATACCCATGCCGCCCTGCATATTGGCGGGGCTCATGATGTAGCCGCTGACCTTTGCGCCATAGAAATGGATGGCGTCGATAAGCTTGCAGAAATAATCCTGAGCATTGGCGTCATTGAGATCGAACAGGTTGAAATGACAGGGGGTGTTGTCCAGGGCTCTGCCCATGACGGGCATACTTTTCTCATAGAGATGGTTGAGGGTGACCAGAGAGGCGCCGTTCCGAGCCCGGTTAGAGAAATGGGCAATGACTTTCTCTGTTGGGTTCTTCTCCGTGCCCTGCAGGAAGTGCGGGGTGGAGGCCGAAGAGAGCATACGGTTTTTCAGCACCATGTTGCCGATCTTAATGGGGCTGAGCAGCGATTTGTATTTGAGTTCCATCATAGCTTCCTTTCCCTGTGCCAGAGGCACACGTTCTTGTAATACCCATTATAGCATGGAGCTGTGGGAACATAAAACGCCCGTTGGTCATTGAACTATGAATTTTGTTCATTGACCAACGGGTACGCCTTTGATATAATCAGAGAAGATATGAATTCAATTCCCGGAGGAATGGCATATGGAACTGACACAGCTTCGGTATTTTGTCCTAGTGGCGGAAAACGGATCTACCGCCAGAGCCGCTGCAGCGGCTATGGTCTCCCAGTCCACCATCAGTAAATCTCTGCTGCACCTGGAGCGGGAATTGGGATTGCCTTTGTTTGACCGTGAGGGGAATCATCTGGTGCTCAACCCTGCGGGGCAGGAGTTTTTGCAGCAGGTGCGGCCCATTCTGACGGCAGTGGGGAAACTGCCGGACTTTATCAAAACCCGGCATCAGCCCAAGCGGCAATACCGCCTGAACATATCAGCGGCACAGCCGGTCATGGGGGAGTTTGTGCATTCCTTTTTACAGCAGCAGGCCAATGTGCAGCTGCTGCTGACGGAAGGGAACTGGATTGACGATTGCGATCTTTCCATTGCGGCCTCTCCTTCGGGACGGCAGGAGGATAGTATCCAGTTGCTGGAGGAGCGGGTGTTGCTGGCCATTCCCAACAGATTGCTGCCCAAGGCTGTACCACTGGATCTTGTGACCTTGGAAGGACTGCCTCTGATTCTGCCCGGAGAGGGCTCGGAGCTGCGGTCCCTTCTGGACAGACAGGTTTTTTCCATGCCTGCCGTCATGGAGGTTTTAGCGGAGGTTTCCGATGGGGAGACCTTGCGCAAAATGGTGGAGGCTGGGGACGGCGCGGCGTTCTGGCCGGAGATTACTTGGCCCAGGCCCAATGAGGAAACCACCGCGCTCTGTCCCCTGGCCGGGATCACGCTTACCAGAAAAATCTATGCCATCCTGCCGCCCCAGCCCCGGCAGCAGAAGAATCCGCTGCTGGATGCGGTGGTGGCTTATTTTGAAGACCTTGTCTGTCAGCGGACAGGAGAGGGCTGAGAGATCCAGTTCTCGTAGCGGGCCTCAATTTGGCAATCTGGATTGGAATAGATTTTGCATAGCAGGGCCCGGAGCTGATAGGCGCCTCCAATGGGATCGTGGGGCCCATGGCCCACGGTGAGAATGTTGGCATTGGATTCCTGCCAGCCATAGTCGGGGGCTCCTGCCTCCGGGTACCACCAGCCCATCTCGCAGCTGATGACTTCCCGGTCCATCTCCGGCAGGAATAGGGCTTTTTGGGTGATACGGCCCCGAGGGGTTTCGATATACACCCACTCCCCTTCCCGGATTCCATATTTGGCTCCGGTCTCTGGATGCATGGAAACCAATGGGAAGGGGTGCTGTTTCCGCAGAGACTTGATTTGCCGATTGTTGGAGATGAAGTAGGGCTGGGTTCGGCTTCCGGTGGTCAGGATCAAGGGATAGTCGGGCAGCAGATCCGGCCGGCTTTCCGGGCTTTCCGGTACCTCCTGCCAATCCGGCAGTGGATCGGCCCCAGCACGCTGAAGCCGGGGCGAAAAGAGCTCGAACTTCCCGGTTTCCGTACGGAAGCCCCGTTTTCGATAGCCGTAATACTCCCGCTCCGGGGCAATCCAGCCCATCTGTTTGAACTGGTCAAAGTCAATGCCGGCATATTCCGGCCGTCTCCGGCCCAGTTCCTCCAAGATGCCGTCCAGAATCTCCCGCTGACTGGCGGCGCCGTAGTCCAGTCCCATTCGCTGGGAAAGTTCCAGGAAGAAGTCCTCGTCGGACTTGCACTGCCCTACCTGAGCCACCTTTTGCATACACAGGGCCGCTACGTCGCCAAACTCCGGCATACAGAACACGCTGTCCACTTCGGGCCACAGCGCTGCCGGCAGTACCAGATCTGCCAGTTCTGCCGTGGGTGTCATGAAAAAGTCCATATAGACGAAGAAGTCCAGGCATTTCAGACATTCATAGGCGTGACGGCTGTCCGCCACGGAAAGCAGCGTGTTGTTGGCGTTGGAGAACAGTGCCCGAATGGGATAGGGCTTGCCGGTCTTCATGGCGTCCAGTACCAGATGGGGATGGGCAAAGAGTTTGGGGGTCATAGCTCCATTGTTCAGGGGATAGCCTCCGGAGATGCATTTTTTGACCATGTCCGGGCTGAGTCGGTCAAACAGCAGATCTGCTGTGGGAGCGATCTCCATACTCTCCACAAATCCGCCGGGAACGTCGTAGTTGCCGGTAAGGGCCGGAATCATGAAGATGGCCCGGCATGTCTGGAAGGCATTGGTGCTCTGCTCAATGGCGCAGCCCCATTCCAGGGAAAGAGGCTTAATGGTGGCAATCAGATGGGCGGCCTCCTGAATGGTTTCCGCCGGGACCCGGGTAATGCGGGAGACGGTTTCCAGGTCGAATTTTTGGCAGCGTTTTGCCAGTTCCCCGAAGCCGTAGGTATAGTGGTCGACGAAGTCGTGGTCATAAAGATCCTGGGAAATCAGCAGATTCAAAATGCCCAGGGCCAATGCGCCGTCGGTACCGGGCCGCAGCCGGAGCCAGAGCTTGGCCTTTTTGGTCAGCTCATTGGGCTTGGGGTCCACCACAATCAGGGGGATACCGGCCTTGACCGCATCCTTGATGTGAAATTGCAGTTCCCCATCGGCACCGGAAATGGCGGGATTGGCGCCCCAGACCAGAATTCCTCCGGGCTGTGTATCTCCGTAGTAATCCACCCCGGCAAACACGCCGGCAGTGAAGTCCCCCGCATTTTTCCGAGGACCCAGACAGATCAGAGCTCCGGAGGAGGTGGCATTGGGTGTGCCAAGGACATTGCCGAAACGCCAGAACTGACTCAAGTGATGTCGTCCGGTGCCGGAGATCAGCGCCACGCTTTCCGGGCCGGATTCCTTCCTAATGCGGCTCAATCGCTGTGTGATTTCATCATAGGCCTGATCCCAGGTGATTTTTTCCCATTGGCCGCTTCCTCTGCTGCCGATGCGCCGCAGGGGCGTTGTGAGACGGTCCGGATGATACATCTGCTCGATAATACTCATGCCCTTGATGCAGCCGCGGCCATGATTCAGAGGTCCGTCTGGGTCTGGACGGACTTTGACCACTTTCCCCTGCTCTACTGTGAGCAGATACATACAGCCTCCGTGGCAGCCTCGACAGGCCGCTTTCAATTCAGCCATGGAAATTCCCCCTTTGGGGTCATTATATCGAAATCTTCCCATGCTTGCAAGCACAGAAGAGAACCATACCACGAAGGGCATAGTCTATAACAAAATACGCATATTAGGGAAAAGAATTGTACCTTGCAACCAGCTTGGGAACGTGCTACCATATGCTTAGAATCGCAAATATTTAGTGGAGGAGGAAACACTTTGCGCTATCAGAAGCTTTTGTCCCCGATCATGATCGGCGGTCAGATCATCAAGAATCGCCTGACCTACCCCAACGCATCGCCCCACTTCCTGCAGGGACCCGAAACCTATCCTGCGGAGGGCTATCGTGCCTTTGCGGCCAATCTGGCGAAAAACGGCGCTGCCATCGTAAACTTTGCGGAATGGGCGGAGTATCCCCAGCAGCGGCAGGGCCCCATGGACATGGATATGACCCATATGCAGGCCTTCGATATGACGGACCCAGCTGTACATAACTATGTCTCCCAGATGTGTGAGGAGGTCCATTTCTATGGCTCCAAGATCATCCTCACCACCAATATCGTCTACCCTGACGGTTACAGCCTCTACGGCGGCCGGGGTATGGGCCCCCATGGCAAGCCCACGGAAAAGCTGCCTCTGGACAAGGTGCAGGAGACCATTGACGCCACTATCGCCAAGATCCGCCGCTATAAAAACCTGGGTTACGACGGTGTCAGCTTCCGCTGCGACATGATGATGAATCCCGGCGGCGTGCGGGACGATCAGTACGACGGCGGCACCGTGGAGAACCGTACCCGGCTGTTCCATGAGTTGTGCGTGGCCATGCGGAAGGCCTTTGGCAAGAAGTTTATCATCGAGGCTGTACTGGCCTGGGAGCAAAACAACGGTTATGGCGGCAACGCCAAGATGGGCGGCGGCTACTGTGAGGACGATGCCATGGAGTTCTGCCGGCTCTTTGACGACGTAGTGGATATACTGGAGGTTCGGGAGCATGACGGATGCCGTTCCCATCCCACCGGCTACAGCATGAAGCCCGGGGATCATCCCGCGGTGGAGTTCTGTGCCAAGGCAAAGAAGGCCGGCATCCAGATGCTGATGAAGCCCATTGGCGGTTTCCAGGAGCCCGATGAGATGGAGCGCTATCTGGTGGAAGGCAAGTGCGACATGTTCGGTCTGGCACGGGCATTTATGGCCGACGCGGAATACGGCAAGAAGCTCTATGAAGGCCGGGGCGAGGATATTACTCCCTGCCTCAAGTGCAATAAATGTCACGGTGTCATGCTGCCGGAGCCTGCACCGTGGACTTCCGTTTGTTCGGTGAATCCCCTGCAGGGCTTGGGCCACAAGATCCATCGGCTGGTGGAGAAGACCACGGAGCCCAAAAAGGTTGCCGTGATCGGCGGCGGACCGGCAGGTATGCGGGCTGCTATTTATGCGGCACAGCGGGGCCATGATGTAACGCTGTACGAAAAGACGGATCGCTTGGGCGGCCAGCTGTTCCACAGCGACTACTTCCCCTTCAAATGGCCTATTAAGAATTTCAAGAACTGGTTGGTTTATGAGTTAGGCAAGTCCGGCGTGCAGGTGTGCATGAACACGGCGCCCACCCGGCAGATGATCGTGGCAGGTGGATTTGACGTGGTGCTGGCTGCCACTGGCGCCGCCGTAAACATCCCCGATATTCCGGGCCTGAAGGATGAAAACGGCAAGCTGAAGCCGGAATACATGTCCTGCCTGGATACCTGCGGCAGAGAGCCGGAGCTGGGCAAAAAGGTCATTATTGTGGGCGGCAGCGAAGTGGGTACCGAAACCGCCATGTATCTGTGCGGCCTGGGCCACGACGTTACGGTGCTGACCAGACAAAAGCGGCTGGCCCATAACGCCTCCGGTCTCCACTATATTACCATGGCTTTCGTGAAGGCTGGACCCAATGGAGAGGCTCGGGAAGCACCCGCTTGGGAGGCCTATGACAATCTGACTGGCATCACCGGTGCGGAGACCGTTCGGGTGGATGGCAACACCGTCACCTATGTGGACAAGGATGGAGAGCATACCATCACCGGCGACAGCGTGGTGATCTGCGGCGGTATGACGCCCCGGACCCAGGAGGCCTATGACTATTCCGGACTGACCACAGAGTTCTATGCCATCGGTGACTGCAACGGTGCTGGCAATCTGGAGGTCTGCAACCGGGAGGCCTATTCCAGAGCGATGATTCTGTAAGAGAAAAGACATATCTGACGGCAATCAATAATGAAAAGAATTCCGTGGAACGGTGCGTTGGGCCCGTTCCACGGAACTTTTTCATGTGACAAAGAAATGCAGGGGATACGGCGTCACTTGAGGTGATCTATGGCGGAACGAAGCCCTGCCACAAACTGGTCAATATCGCTTCCTGTTGTTTCATATCCCAAGCTTACCCGGATGGAACCGTCAATCAGCTCCGGCGGTACATCCATGGCCTCCAAAACATGGCTGCGATGGCCTCTGGAACAGGCAGAACCGGCAGACACATAGATGCCTTGCTCTTCCAGTCTGCCAATCAGACCCTGACTGCGGACGCCCGCAATGGCCAAACAGATGATGTGGGGGGCGGCTGGCATACCGATGATCTGCACCTCGGGAACAGTCTCCCGCAGCTTGGAAAGACAGCGATCCCGCAGGGCGGACATTTTACCAAGATTCTCCCGGAGCTGGGGCAAATGGGCCTGACAGGCAGCGCCAAAACCCATGATGCCGGCGGTGTTTTCCGTGCCGGAGCGCATATTCCGCTCCTGGCCCCCGCCGTAGAGCAGCGGAGGCAGATGAAGGGATTTATCCAGATAGACGGCGCCGCAGCCCTTGGGGCCACCAATTTTATGGGCGCTGACGGTGATGATATCCGCACCCAGGGACGTGGCCCGGAACGGGATCTTCAAAAAGCCCTGGACGGCGTCAGTATGAAAGACAGCCCGGGACTTTTGATGAACCAGCCTGGAAAGGGCGGAAATATCGTTGACTGCGCCGGTCTCGTTGTTGACCATCATAATGGAAACCAGAATGGTATCCTTTTGCAGGGCGTCCAGCAGATCCTGCTTTGCAATGCTGCCGTCGGCCTGGGGCTTTAGATAGGTCACGGAAAAGCCCTGTTCCTCCAGGGCAGCCATGGGATGCAGTACCGCGTGGTGTTCCACAGCGGTGGTAATGATGTGCCGCCCGCGCTTTCCATAGCGCTGAGCCACCGAAAAGATCGCAAAATTGTCTCCTTCCGTGCCGCCGGAATTGAAAAAGACCCGGTCTGGCCCGCAGCCCAGGGCGTCGGCTACCTGCTGCCGGGCGGTCTTGACCGCCCGTTCTGCCTGCAGACCCATACTATGGACGGCAGAGGGATTTCCCCAGGTCACGGTCAGGGCGTCAGTCATGGCTGCCACAGCTTCCGGACAGGGTTTGGTGGTGGCGGCGTTGTCAAGATAAATTTCCAACGGAAAGGACTCCTTTTCATGTTCTGCCTGTCATTATATCAGGCTGCAGAGAGTTTGTACAGAGAAAGCCGAAAAAGTACCGCAGAGATCAGAGAAGCCTGATCTCCGCGGTAACAGGTTAAGGAATCATATACATGCCCAGCCAGCCGATGACACCGCCCAGTAATAGACCGCAGAGTACATCTTTCAGAAAATGTACGCCTGCCAGAACCCGGCTTAGGGCAATCAGCAGCGCCACAATGGAAAGCGCAATGCCCAAAGGCGGCAATGCGTGGAGTGCTGTGACTGCAATGACGGCGGCACAGGCAGCGTGCCGGGAGGGAAAGGATTTTCCAACGGTATCTTTTTTTGATATAGGGGGAATATCCAGCTGCTCATAGGGCCGTGGAGCGTTGATTCCCGCCCGCAGCCAGGTAGTTGCCAAGAATCCGATGGCCGGAACCAGGATTGCCCGCAGCAGCTCCTGACGCTGAAATACCAGCAGCCAGAGCAGCATCAAAGGATAAGCGGCGTAGACAATCCCGGGTAAAAGTTTGGTGGACAGGACCACGGCCTGCCGAAGGCTGGGATGCTGGGTGACATAGTCGTGTATACGGTGGTATAAGGTGTGTTTCATGGGTACTCCAGTGGGGCCAATGGCCTATTTTTCTTCAGAAATCAGGAAGGATCTTCCCGGGAGGGCAGCTTCACGGTGGCGGGAATCTCCTGGGCGATGTTGCCGTCAAAGTCCTCACACCAGCAGATCAGGTCCACATAATGTCCGCCGTCCGGGCCAATATATTTGTTGTGTACATAACCCCGGGTGATGTAGGCGTCGTCGCCATAGCCGTGGGAGTTGCAGAAGCGGTCCTTCATATAGGGCACTTTCAGCAGTTCCGAGGGACGGTAGAAGTCCGCCGGGAAATGGTTGAACTGTTCTTCCTTTGGCGCATCATTGACAAACCGCCAGCCCAGGGAAGTGACAAAGCCCTGATCGCCGCACCAGTTGGTGATAATCC
The DNA here is from genome assembly GCA_949289625.1 of uncultured Clostridia bacterium. Next base: position 8,282 of record CASEPH010000029.1, read on the forward strand.
GGGCCCCAAGACATTTGGCGTGGAAGTTGTAGAGATAGGCGATCTGTCCCAGCCCCAGATGTCCGGCCTCGTTCTGGTAGAGACCTGTTTTGGGATCAAACCGGTAGAAATGAGGATCGCCGCCAACGCCTGTGAGAACTTCCTTCAGGCCGTTGTTATCCTTCATGATCTGCCAGGCTGCGATGGTCCGGACAATTTCAAAGCCCACCTGGGGTGGTGAGCACACCGGGGCAGGTTCGTCGCCGATGTTGACATCCTCCCAGTAAAGAGGCTTGGAGCCCCGGATCGTCTCCCCTTTCCAGATTTCCACCATTTTATCATAGTCCGTTTTGGTGTAGATATGAGAGGGATGCCGGGCCGTTCCGCCTACACCGCCGGGCATGGGAGGCGGTGCCTTCTTATCGCCGTCCTTGGGGCCTTTTGCTTCTTTCGGGGGTGCGCCGGGGACTTCCGAGGCTAGAATTTCATTGATCTCCGGATCCAGGGAACGCATCAGCGTCTCCGGCCAGCGGCGAATACACCGGGCGACTACGACACCATGCTGATTTGTTACCTCGCTGGTGCAAATGAAGATCATACGGCGTTTGACGCTGCCCTCTTTCGGGGTTACATCTTCGATTTCCCAGCCGCAGTCCCGGGCGGTCAGGGTATCCCCGGGAAATACCGGGGCGAAAAACTCGTCGGTATGATCGTAGCCGTCTCCCACAAAGCTGGTGCCGTCGGGCCGGATCAGATACCCCAGTTCCGGAGGCACGTTGCTTCTGGTTTCCAGAGAGACATAGCCGGGCATGGCAGGCAGATTGCCCCAGACAGATTTCTTCGCATATTCCGGATCATTAAACAGAGGATTCCAGCGGTCCCAACAACGGGCATAGAGCTGCATGACCCATTGGTCGGTGGAAGGCACTGCGGGGCCTTTTCCGCCAAACATGGTGCCGGTCTCTCCCCTGCAGAACCGGTCGATGGCAGCTTGCTCCTCCGGTGTGTATACGCCGGGATAAAACCGCTCCATTTTTTCTTCGGGAAAACGCATGGGTATCCTTCCTTTCCTGAAAAAGTTCATTCTAGGGGCATTATATCACGAGTTCGAAGCATTTTACAAGGAGCAGATTGCCCTCTTCCTGGTCATCCTTTGGCCTAAAGGACGGGGCTGGACCCAGTAAAACAACACAGCCTGTAGCACAGTGCCCAAGTGGATGATTGCATCCGGGGGAACATTTCGGTATAATAGCATTATACTATGAACCCGGAATATTTCCGGGAAGGAGGAAATGAACGTGAGCATTCGCTATTCTCATCTGCTGTCCCCGGTACAGGTCGGCAATGTGCTGTTCAAGAACCGGATGGAGGCTACGGCCGCCACACCTCATTTTATTCAGGGCACCGAGCCATACCCCACTGAAAAGTGGATCACCATGATGGCCAATCGGGCCAAAAATGGTGCTGCCGGCGTGTACATCAACCATCTGGAACACGGCTCTCCGGATAAGGCGTCGATTGATTTTACGCCGGCCCATTTTTCCATTATGGATATTGACCGGACCTCCACCCACAACTATCTGTGTCAAATGATTGACGCCATTCGCTATTATGGCTCCATTCCCATCACCGGACCCAACGCCACGTTTACCCGTACCGAGGAACAGGGCATGGGGCCTCAGGCCATGATGATGGCAGAGGGGGAAAAGAAGGATGGCCCTGGTGGCCCTGGTGGTCCTGGTGGCCCCGGAGGTCCCGGCAAGGGTGGTCCTGGCGGTCCCGAGGGAATGCCCGATATGTTTGGCGGCCCCTTTGAAGAAACCGTGCCTGCGGTAAAGAAGTCGCCCATCCAGATCCTGAATCCTGGCCCCTCCATTGCGGACACCTTTACCAAGGCCCAGATGCATGAATACATCGACACGGCGGTGCAGAGCGCCAAGGAGCTCAAGGCTTTGGGCTTCCAGATGTTCTCCTTCCACAATGCCTATCGGGGCGGTCCCGGGGCCCAGTTCTGGAGTCCTCTGACCAATCACCGTCATGATGAATACGGCGTGGACAGTGTAGAAAACCGCTGCCGATTCCTGATTGAGTTCCTGGATGCCATGAAGCAGACTCTGGGCAAAGACTTCCCACTGGAGGTTCTTATCTCCGGTACAGAGCCGGGTGGCGCCACCATTGCCGATACGGTGGAACTGGCCCGTCTGCTGGAGGGCCACTGCGATATTCTCTCTATCCGCAATGGCGTACAGGATCCCCAGCATCCCACAGGCTTCACCTCCACCCGGGCCCATCGCTGGCCCAATGAAGAGGTCACCACTGCAGTGACCCAGGACTGCCATCGCCGGGGTGCAAAGCTGCTCATCGGCGCTACTGCCGGACTCCACGATGCAGATCTGTGCGAATCGGTTATTGCCAATGAACAGGCGGACCTGGTATGTATGGCCAGAAGCTGGATCTGCGACAGCGAATACGGTAAAAAGCTCTATGAGGGCCGGGGTGAGGATATTACGCCTTGTGTTCGCTGCAACAAATGCCATGTGCCCAATGACACCGATAAGTTCCGTTCCTTCTGTTCCGTCAACCCCCTCATCGGGCTGGAGGATAAGATCGACCGGATGATCGCGCCCGTGGAGCGGGAAAAGAAGGTGGCCGTGGTGGGCGGCGGCCCTGCCGGTATGTATACGGCCATGACCCTGCGGGATCGTGGCCATCAGGTCACCCTTTATGAAAAAGAAGCAAAACTGGGCGGACAGCTGATCCATGCGGATTTTGCCTCCTTCAAGTGGCCGCTCCAGGACTTTAAGGATTTCCTGGCTCGGCAGTGCTATAAGAAGGGTGTGGACATCAAGCTCAATACCGAGGCAACCCGGGAGATGCTGGCCGCAGAGCACTACGATCATGTGATTGTAGCCATCGGACCGGTGTTTACCAAGGCCAATATCCCCGGCGCCGAAAGCGAAAAGGTGCTCACCACCATGGACGTATTTGGCCACGAGGATGAGCTTCCGGAGAACATCGTGGTGATTGGCGGCAGCGAGACCGGCGTGGAGACCGCCATGGATCTGGCGGAAAAGGGCCATAAGGTCACGGTGCTGTGCCGTCAGAAATCCCTGGCCTCCGATGCGCCCCATGCCCATTATGTGACCATGCTGGAGGATGCCTGGTTGAAGCTGGATAATTTCTACTGGGTCAAGGGCATTCAGAAGTATCTGTCCATTGACGATAAGGGTGTTTCCTATGTCAACTATGAGGGCAAGGAAAAACGGATCGACTGCGACTGCGTTGTGATGTGTACCGGTGCCCGGCCCAATACCGAGGGCTGCCAGGCTCTCTATGGTGCGGCGGATCGTACCGATTTTGTGGGAGATTGCTTCCGGGTGGGCAATGTCCACTTTGCAGTTACCACAGCCTTTGGCGCAGCCAATCAGATTTAAAATCCGTAGAGGGGAGCGGTGTTTACCGCTCCCCTTTTCAGCAAAATAATTGTTGCAGTATGGAGCCCCTGGCATTTGCCAGGGGCTCCATTATTAATCCACTTCCGGAGTTTCGTAGATACGATAGGTGTTGTTGCGATCCATGGTGGCATAGGGTTCCGGCCAGGGCACCGTATTTTGCACATGCATGATGGGGGTATAGTTGAAGTGGATCGGTCCGGGAACCGCCACATGGACTTCACCCTTGGCGCCACCGGCAGAAGTTGCACCACGAGTCGCACCCTTTTCTTTGATTTTCATGCCGGGAACCGCAGCGTTTTCAGGCTGTCCGCCACCGGGACCACCAGGACCACCAGGACCGCCGGACCCTCCGGGACCACCGCCAGGACCGCCAGGTGCACCGCCGGGTCCTCCGGGACCACCGCCAGGACCACCAGGGCCGCCTGCACCGCCAGGTGCACCACCGGGACCGCCGGGAGCTCCTGCGCCACCGGGTGCGCCGCCTCCGGCACCAGGCCCGGGTCCAGGTCCTTTTCCGCCACCGCCGATTCCCATCAGCTTGTTGTAGGCATCCATACCGGGGTTGCATACATCCATGGGACCGCCCATGTCCGGGCA
>CASEPH010000030.1 GCA_949289625.1 uncultured Clostridia bacterium
GGAGGCACCATCTCCGTGGGGGACCAGCTGACCATTATGGAGGAGGGGTAATATGCGGGTAGCCGTCATCACCCTCAGCCCCTTCTGGCTCCCGCTTCTGATTCTGGCGGCAGCAGTATTCTGGCTCATACGCCGGACTTCCAGGAGAAAAAAAGACATTTCCGAACCGCAGCAAGATAAAGGAGACCCTAATGCCCATTGACACCAAGCAAATGATATCTGACCATCTGACCTCCCTCCTGATGAAAAAGAATCTGGAGGATATTACAGTAAAATGTCTGGTGGAGGACTGCCGCATCAGCCGCCAGACCTTTTACTACCATTTTCAGGACCTGACGGATGTGATTCAGTGGAAAATCCACCAGAGAATCCAGCAGTCCCTCCAGGACAGCCTGAAAGCCGCAAGCCTTAAGGAAGCCATCCGTATTTTTGTTTCCGGAGCAGAGGAGAACCGGAAGCTATTAAAAAAGCTTTTGGACAGTCCCCGGCGGGCTCAGATGGAAGGACTTCTTGTTCAGGCCGTCCACTCCTATCTCAGGGAACTTTTCGGTCATAGATTTTCCGGCTCTCCCATTACAGGAGCGGATTTGGACGCCCTTCTCTGCTTCTGCTCCTATGGAATGACCGGTCTGCTGCTGAATCAGGCTTCCCAAAAAAGCGCGGCTGACCAGCAGCTTCTGACCGAACAGCTCTGTCGTCTTCTTACCGGTGAAATGTTTCATTTGATACAAAATTCCTGAATTATTACGATTTCCTTTTACCTGAAATATTGGACAATTCATTGGGGAGTGTCATACTTTTTGACACTCCTTCCCTTTTGTCAATACAAAACCGATAATCTGACAGTGGCTTTTTTCCCAAAACCCTGCTATAACCATATGGTAAGGCACTGATTTTCGAACCTGCCCGTATGTTTCAAAAGAAAGAGGGGATTCTATCATCTATGCAGCTGAAAGAAGGAATTTTTGCTGTAAAACTTTGTGAATTGGAAAAAGAATACGGCCTTCTGCAAAGCACCATATCCATCTGTCAGGAAAAGGGACCGGATAAAATTCGCCGTAAACTGGAAGAGATTGAGGATGATATTCACGCCCAACACCGTCTGTTGGAGCTGTCCGCTCAAAACAGCCGTCTTCCCTCTGTTTCCTCTCTGGCAAAAGCTCAGCTGGAATATGGCCGAAAGGCGGAGAAGCTGTTCCGGGGAGCTATGTGCAGGGATTTAAAGGGCAGCGGTCAAACGAAGACCGGGGAGCAGGCGGAGGCTGCTGCTCTCTATGCGGAATACGCCCTCGACTTCGCAACCCAGTCCATGCGATACGCCCTAGCCTGCGCCCTGTCCGCCTTAAAGCTTCAGCAAGAGGCTGATGAGGAACAAAATGAAAGGATCCAATAAAAGGAGGGATTTCCTATATGAATGAAGTAAAAACACCTAAGAAGCCGCTGCTGTATTATTACAGCATTGCCCTGCTGCTTCTGCTTCTGTTTAATTTTCTGGCTATGCCCCGAATCGCCGAACGCCGGGTCCAGGAGGTGGATTACGGCACCTTTATGACTATGGCGGAAAATAAAGAAATCGGTCAGGTAGAGGTCCAGGAAACAGAAAACCGCATCGTCTTTACAAACAAAGATGGCACCGCCGTCTACAAGACCGGCATGATGCCGGATAATGACCTTACCGCCCGTCTTTATGAGTCCGGCGCCATATTTAATGGTGAAATCATCGAGCAGGCGGATCCGCTGGTATCCATCCTTGTAAGCTGGGTGCTGCCCATCGTCATTTTCGTCGCCCTGGGCAATTACATGACCAAACGGATGATGAAGAACGCAGGCGGCCCTAACTCCATGATGTTCGGCATGGGAAAGAGCAACGCCAAAATTTATGTTAAATCTTCGGAGGGCATCAAATTCTCCGACGTAGCCGGAGAGGACGAGGCCCAGGAAAAGCAGGCGGAAATTGTGGAGTATCTCCACGATCCCGGCACATACCGGGACAGCGGCGCT
>CASEPH010000031.1 GCA_949289625.1 uncultured Clostridia bacterium
TGGAGCAACGGCTCCATGCTGTTGCCCACTGTCTGGAAAAAGCCATGACCATGGACAGCAAGTTCCTGCTCAATTGTTCGATGCGTCATGATCCAGTGCGAGATCCACCGTTTGCAGGAAAGCCTTTACATCCTGGCGAGCTGTTTCTTCGTCCACGTCTGTAAAACGCTCCAGTGTTTTGGCCACCAGGTCCTCCTCGGTCGTCCCTTTCTCCAGCTCTTTCCAGTAAAAAGCACCGGTTTCATTCATCCGTACCATTCCGCTAAAATGCTTGCTGGCCTCACCAATGGCAACCACCATATACTCAGGACCCAGCTTGCGGAGTAAAAATCCTTTTTTTGCTTTCAACATACGTTTTCAATCTCTCCTCATTGTTTCATAAGACAAGCGTGCAGCCTCCAGGTCGCGGTTGCATTGCAGCAGATAAAAGGGAGTAGTATCCAGCAGTTTTTCCAGCAATGCCCAGTAGAGATCAAATTCCTTTTCTTCTGTGGGAATCAGCAGCTGATGAAAGATCCGCTGAATCACTTCTTGCATACTAAGGGAACGAATATGATTTTCCGGGTTTTGCTCCAAAAAGCAGATCCCCTGCACCGGACACATGATATTTTCACCCATGTGTTCTTTGCCCTGCCACGGGGTACCGCAGGCATAGAGAACACCATCGATAAACCGGAACAGCGGCTTATCCCCATTGAGAACCTTTGCCCGATCTCCCAAAAGCTCCAGCCAAAGGCGAATATGGGTGGTTTTTCCTGTGCCGCTCGGCGCAGTAAACGCATATGCTTTTCCATCCACCGCAACGATGGCTGCGTGCATAATAAACGTCTGACATTTGGCCAGCCGGAGACATATTTTTCGATACAGGCACAGGCTCTCTATATAACCATAGCTGAAGCGTTCGAGGCAGTCCATGGTCTGGTTTACTTCCTCTTCGGTCACACTGACTGTAAAATCCGGCGTTTCGTCCTCGACTTCATACCCGCGGCACAGCCGTTTAACGTAGCCGGCGCGGTTGTCAATCCCGATGGGAATACCTGCTATTTTGATACAAAACATACAGAATGGGCTCCGTTACTGTTCTGCATGGGTCAGCAGCACAAAGACTCCCAGATTGGAAGGATACACATCAAAGGAAATCGTTCCATTGCCGGCCTGTGCCGCCACGAATTCCATCGAACCGCCCTGGATGCGGGCCACCTTGACCTGGCTGCCCGCCTTGACGCCGGGGGCCGAGAGGGTCAGACGGACACTTCGATTGGTGCTGATTGCCTGGGTGTTGGCCGAGATGTCCGCCATCTGAATGGCCGAATAACCTTTCAGATTGCCCTCTGCCATCGACACCAGACGATCGAAAAAGGACAGCTGATACTCATCCACAAAATCGCCGGTGGTATCCGACGCATAATAGCGCTCCGCCGTCTCATTGACCTTGGCGTTTTTGCCATAGCTCAGGCCGCTCTGGGTCATCATACCCGACTTCTGCGAGTCGGTGGCATCGGGATTGGCTGCATCCACCTCTGCGTTGGCCGTGGCACTCATGTTTAAGGTGGTGATCTTGATGACCGGATAGTCGATCTGATCCAACGGGCGGCTCTCTGCGGTGCCCTTCTGCCGGATATAGCCGCCGGTGACCACGTTGTCCGTCACAATTTCAATTTCCTCGTCATCCGACTCGGCTTTCTGTCCGCCCGAAGGACTGGATATAAAGTCGTTCTCCATCGCCTCCGTGCCGCCTTTGGCTGCCATGGCAGGAATGGTTGCCCCCACCAGTAAG
>CASEPH010000032.1 GCA_949289625.1 uncultured Clostridia bacterium
GACCCTGACATCCTACTCACCCTGCTTCCGCAAAGAGAAGGGAGCACACGGCATCGAGGAGAGAGGTGTCTACAGGATCCATCAGTTTGAGAAGCAGGAGATGATCGTTGTCTGCAAGCCCGAGGACAGCATGATGTGGTACGACAAGCTGTGGCAGAACACCGTGGATCTGTTCCGCTCACTGGATATTCCCGTGCGCACGCTGGAGTGCTGCTCCGGCGATCTGGCGGACCTGAAGGTGAAGTCCTGCGATGTGGAGGCATGGTCCCCGAGACAGAAGAAATACTTTGAGGTGGGAAGCTGCTCCAACCTTGGAGACGCCCAGGCGAGAAGGCTTGGCATCCGCGTAAAGGGAGCGGACGGAAAATATTTTGCCCACACACTGAACAACACGGTAGTAGCGCCGCCGAGAATGCTGATCGCCTTCCTGGAAAACAACCTGCAGGCAGATGGCTCTGTGAGGATCCCGGAAGTGCTGCGTCCCTACATGGGCGGCCATGATAAGATTGAAAAGAAAAAATAAAGGTGACAGATGCATAAATATTTAAGGTCAATTGGTTATGGCTGTATCAGGTCAAGGACAGAATTAAATGAATTTCTGAAGAGGATAGAAAGCGACTATACCTGCCATGAACTGGTTTCTCTTGACGAGGAGGCAGACTTCTGCGAATATCAGAGAGAATGTGGGGCAGGTATAGGAGTTGCCGTGTGCGGGGATATGGATATGCGTGAGACATTTTACAGACAGTACTATTATCCCTATTTCATCGGAAGCGGCATCTCCTCCTACGCGGACATCGTCGTCGAGAAGCGGATGGACCGGGAGGCCTATGTGGGAATCTGCGAGGACGTGAAGGTGGGCGTCAGCCTGATCTTCCACCTGCAGAACACTGTGGAGTACATCAAGGAGAGACAGCTCTCCGGAGACAGACTGAAGTTTGGCTCCGTGACGCTGGCGGGACTTTGCAATTCAGGCACCGTCCTTCTTCCTGTCATGAAGAGCAAGGAGATGGAACAAAGAAGGCGGGAGGAGTCCCGAAACCGGATGATGCTCCTGAGCGCGGCCAGAAACGGAGACCAGGCCGCCATGGAGAGCCTGACTCTGGACGACATTGACATCTATACAAAGGTTTCCAGGCGTCTCGTGACAGAGGATGTGTTCAGCATTGTGGACACCTATTTCATGCCCTACGGGGTGGAGTGTGACAGGTACTCCATTCTGGGGGAGATCCTGAGCGTACATACGATCCAGAACCAGGAGTCAGGGGAGGACCTCTACGTCATGAAGCTGGATGTGAACGAGCTGGAGTTTGACGTCTGCGTGCCTGTAAACAGCGTTTTCGGCGAGCCTGCCCAGGGGCGCCGGTTTAAGGCCAACATGTGGCTCCAGGGAAGGATCAATTTCTAGTTTGGGAGCGGAAAATCGGTATTCTTTTGATGCTGCATTTTCCGATATTCTGTCGGCACTACCTGTGCCACATCCTTGAACGCCTTGGAGAATTTGCCCTGAGTCTCATATCCTACCTGGGCGGCAATGTCGGCGATCGGGGCATTGGTTTCCCGCAGTAGTTTCATGGCCTGGCGTATCCGGTATTTCTTCATATAGGTAGCGATAGGCAGGCCGTAGACTCCTTTGAATACCTCTTTCAGCGTGGAGGTATTGATCAGATACTGTCTGGAGAGCTCCTCGATCGTAAATCTCTGATCCAGGTGTTCTGTTAACTGTTGATGAATTTCTTTGATCAGCTCCGTTTGCCGGGAAAAATATTGGGTCAATTCCCTGCGCTCAGATTTTATATTGCTTAAATAGAGCAGCACTTCCAGCACTTTAAGTTTTAAAAGCGGGAGCCGCACGGATGCGGGAGCAGAAAAGAGAGGCGCGAAAATATACTCCAGCTCGGAACAGGACGGGATGGAGGTTGGTTTTCCGGAACCATATTTTTTCTGCAGCAGGTCAGCATCTATGCCGGCTCCCTGTAAAATCTCAGGGCAGACCAAAGGAAGATTTTCCAGCTCCACAGTGACGGAAACTCCCTCTGAATATCCCAGAGGAAACATCATAAGAGAGTCAGCGCAGCATGCCATGCTGTGGACGGTCAAGTCTCCCGCGCCCAGATAGACCGCAATGCCGCCGCTCATATTCCAGCCGATACGGCCACTATGGCAGTAATGAATTTCCAGTACGGAGTCAAAAGCGCCGTGCCGGAAACGGATTTCCGGCGCAAGAAAGGCGTTGAATGACGCCTCAATGCCAGGGTGGACGTCGTATATCTCCATGCGCCCTTTCCCGGTTGTTATGGCCTGCAGTTGTTTTGTGAAAAGTGACTGGCCTGCATTTTTGCATGATTGAGCATGTTCTATAGAAAGGGTGCCGTCTGAAACAGTCTGAAGTTTTTTTTCAATAAGGCTGTATTCCTCTTTTTTCATGGGTCTTTTTCCTGCTAGTGTTTCTCCGGATGCGATGGACAGGCGATTTCTACAAGCCACTCGATCAGGTGATGAAAATTTCGGACCTGCTCAGTATCAGCAGCTTTATAATAGACCTCTTTCCCTTCCCGGCGGCTGACGACAAGTCCGGCCGATTTCAGCTGTTTGAGATGATGGGACACCGCCGGGCTGCTCATGCCCACCATCGCCGAAAGGTTGATCACACATTCCTCACAGTGGCACAGCAGCCAGAAAACACGGATACGGCTTCCATCTCCCAGCTGCTTGAAAATATCCGCCACAGTCTGAAAGTCCTCTGCGCTGGGCATGTTTTCCAGCTCCTGCTCAATAGTCTGCCCATGGTCATGGGGTAAAGATGTTTTACTCATAGATTTTCCTCCTGTTGAACATATCTTATCATAATCGGAGCAGAAAGAAAATCCCGTCTGCGCTTCCTCCGGCCCGGGGGGACAGCCGGATGAGCTGCCGCCCGCCGGGGGGAGGCGAAATCCTTTTAACAGTAAAGAAGCCGCGTTTTGCCCAAGCGGCAGAACCTTTTGCCCAAATGGAAGGATGTGCTTCCAAAGTGTTGACGGGATCCTCTTTCCTTCGTATGATAAAGATACAGTTAAATGATTACTTAATTGTTTATGAAAAAGAATTATAAGAGAGGAGCTTTTCAAAATGAAAAAGACTTACAAAATTGAAGTGGACTGTGCCAACTGCGCTAACCTGATGGAGGATGCCGCCCGAAAGACCGGCGGGGTACAGAATGCCATCGTGAACTTTATGACCCAGAAGATGATCGTAGAATTTGCCGAAGGCCAGGAGCCGGCCAGCGTGATGGCCAATGTGCAGAAGGCCTGCAAAAAAGTGGAACCTGACTGCGAGATCTTCCTGTAAGAAGTCATTCCCCAAAGGTGCCCCGGACGCTGCGGGCGAGCGGGGCATTGCCTTTGGCAAATAAATAAACGATTAAACAATCATAGAAAGGAAAGATTGATATGCAAGAAATGATCGAAAGCGGCTTACTGATCGTGGTGGCTGTATTATCAGTGATCCTTCTCTTGATAGGCCAGCGGGCCGGCAGCGGCATGACAAAGAAACAGAAGATCATGTTGGGAAGAATTCTGGCTGCCACTGTATTACTGTTAGTGCTTCAAACCCTGGGCTCCGGTGTTTTTGACCAGTTGGGGGCTGCCGGGCGCTGGGTACGTTTGGCGTTTTATTTTGCAGACTACCTTATCATTGGCTATGATATCCTGAGAAAAGCATTCAGAGGTATCCGCAACGGCCAGGTTTTTGATGAAAATTTCCTGATGGCGGTAGCCACTCTCGGCGCTCTGGCTCTGGCTGTTTACGAAAACGGCGACTATCTGGAGTCCATTGCAGTTATGCTGTTCTACCAGGTGGGCGAGTGGTTCCAGAGCTACGCGGTAGGAAAAAGCCGCCGGAATATCAGTGACCTGATGGATATTCGCCCCGATTACGCCAACATCGAGCGGGATGGGAAGCTGGAGCAGATCGATCCCGACGAGGTGGAGATCGGTTCCATCATCGTGGTACAGCCTGGTGAGAAGGTTCCGATCGACGGCATTGTGACCGAGGGTGTTTCCACCCTGAATACGGCTGCGCTGACCGGCGAATCTCTGCCCCGGGACGCCAAAGCAGGAGATGAGATCATCAGCGGCTGCGTCAACATGACCGGCGTGCTGAAGATCAGGACCACAAAAGAGTTCGGTGAATCTACCGTTTCCAAGATCCTGGATCTGGTGGAGAATGCCTCCTCACGAAAATCCAAGTCGGAAGATTTTATCTCCCGCTTTGCCAAGATATACACTCCCGCTGTCTGCTATGCGGCTCTGGTATTGGCGGTCCTGCCGCCGCTGGTCCGGATGTTCGCCATGGGCCTTGACGCGGGCTGGGAAACCTGGATCTACCGTGCGCTGACTTTCCTGGTGGCAAGTTGCCCCTGCGCGCTGGTCATCAGCATCCCGCTGAGCTTTTTCGCCGGCATCGGCGGAGCCAGCAAGGCAGGCGTGCTGGTCAAAGGTTCCAACTATCTGGAAACCTTGTCACAGACAAAGATCGTTGTGTTCGACAAGACCGGCACTCTGACCCAGGGTGTGTTTGAGGTCAACGGCATCCACCACAGCGATATGGAAAACGCCAAGCTGGTAGAGTACGCCGCCCTGGCGGAATCCGCCTCCAGCCATCCCATCAGCAAAAGCCTTCAGAAGGCCTACGGCAGGGAGATAGACCGCAGCCGTGTCAGCGATATTCAGGAGATCAGCGGCAACGGCGTCATTGCCAAGGTGGACGGACATACGGTTGCCGCCGGCAACGACAAGCTGATGAAGCGTATCGGCGTGGACTACATCAACTGCCACAGTGTGGGAACCATCATTCACATGGCGATCGACGGAACATACGCCGGCCATATCGTCATCTCCGATGTGGAAAAGCCCACCTCCAAGCAGGCTATCCGGGAGCTGAAAGCCGCTGGGGTGCAAAAAAACGTCATGCTTACCGGCGACGCCAGGCGAGTAGCCGATCAGGTAGCTGAAGACCTGGGCGTTGACCAGGTATACAGCCAGCTCCTGCCAGCCGACAAGGTGGAAAAGGTGGAGGCTCTGCTGAAAGAGAAGCCGGAGAAGGCAAAGCTTGCCTTTGTGGGCGACGGGATCAACGACGCCCCTGTGCTGGGCAGGGCTGATATCGGTATCGCTATGGGCGCGATGGGGTCTGATGCCGCCATCGAGGCTGCCGACGTGGTGCTGATGGATGATGACCCGATGAAGATTTCCACTGCCATTAAGATTTCCCGGAAGTGCCTAGGTATCGTCTATCAGAATATTGTCGTAGCAATTGGGGTGAAACTCATTTGCCTGGTGCTGGTAGCGTTGGGACTTGCCAATATGTGGCTGGCTGTCTTTGCGGATGTAGGTGTGATGATCATCGCTGTTCTCAATGCCATTCGGGCGCTGTTTGTGAAAAATCTTTAAGGCTCATCCACCGCTACTGCGGGCAGTACCGGCCCACGCCGGTGATGAAGGACCTGAAAGCCATCGTGGGAGATAAGGACTACTTTGTAGTGACCTCAAACGGGGAGTGCCACTTTGAGCTGTGCGGCTTCGATCCAGACAAAATCTATGAGATCGAGGGCAGCTGGCTGACCATGCAGTGCGCCCGCCCCTGTCATGACACCCGCTATCCCAGTTTAGAGTTGGCGGAAAAATTGGCAGCGGCAGAGCGGGACGGCTGCATACCCACAGAGCTGGCGCCCCGCTGCCCAAAATGCGGCGGGCCCATGGACATCCACATGGGCGCGGGCGATCGGATGATCCTGGATACCGCCGCCCGGGAACGATTGCAAAATTTTCTGGGTGCCTGTCAAGGAAAGAAATTGTTGGTTCTGGAGCTGGGCATCGGCTGGCGTAATCAGCTCATCAAAGCCCCGCTGATGCGTTTGGTGGCAGACGAACCCAATGCCGTCTATGTGACCATCAATCTGGGCGAAGTCTACATCGCAGACAATATTAAAGAGAAATCCTTCGGCCTGGACGGGCGGCTGGACGAGTTACTGCCTGTTCTGCGGGAGGCGTGCGGAGCGTGATGATACCGGAGCCGGTGCAAAAGGGCTGCATTTGCTCTGTTGACTTCGGATAAAAGGAAAGAGTGCACGAATGATATATGACAGACATCCCGAATCCGAAGAGTCGAGAAAAGAAGATTCAAGATCTCCTTATCGCCCAACTTACCTAATTTTATCTTCCTCTCGCTGCTATCCAGATACATGTGGAATTTCTGCTCTCTCATACGAGCCGCCATTTCTTCAAATTAGCAAATTATTAGCAGGAAACCGGCGCGGGAGGCCCTATACTATCGGCATTTCACATTTGCTGTTGTAAAAATGCCGGTATGTTTTGGAGGTCATTATGAATATCTCAAATGAAAATAAGGCTCCGCAGAATAGACAAGCTGGCAAAATCAGGGGCATTTAAGATCATCCGCATTGGCAATATGATCCGCATTTCCAGGAAATCCTTTGAAGATTGGCTTGGGATGGAAGAAGCCGCAGGCGAAAACCTGCGGCTATTCTGCGTTCAGAAATTATTTTCCAAATAAATCACTGTGGCTGCCGGTCCTGGCTAAAGTCAGAACCAATACTTCATACGCCGAGGATAAAGGAGTGGCCATTGAGTAAGTGGCGGCGGTTAGCGATAATCATATTTTTGCTGATAACATTCTGCCCGTAATACACACCGTCTCTGGTTCTGTTTCCGCTGCCAGTTTGTGATGTTCGTCTCTACGCCGAGCAGACGGTTTTCCACCTCCCTGACCGCTTCGTCTGTGGGAACGGGGACAATATCAATGGAAAGCATCATATTCCGATTTGATCCACGCCCATAAAAACTGCTCGGCGGTCATCCCGTTATATTTGACAAAGCCGATCAGGGCAAAGGGAGCTGGCCCTAAGAGACACATCCAGCTCAGTGTTTCCGTGCCAAAGTGGGGGAGGAGCAGAAAATACAAGCCTACCGCCACACCGCAGTCAAGTGACGATTTTTCTTCTGATATTCTGTTGTCAGTGGATAAGCCATCCGTAATCCTGCCTGCAATCCTCCACATAATCCGCATAGACGGTATCGTCTATGATTTGAAAGATAATCATATAGCGTTTTTCAAACAAGATAAATCGGTAAGCATTTTTAGGAATGTATTCCCCGGAAAGCCACGGGCATCTCTGGGGCATGATTTCCAGTGAATTTGCCGTCTTTTCAAATTCCTCGGTCAGCCTTTCCGCTGCTTCCGGACTGACCTGCGCCAAAAAAGCGGCGTGGGAAACAAGCATCTGCGTCGCCTGCTCTGATACGATGACACGGTATTTACTCTGATTTTCCACGACCCGTCGCCTCCTTGATTGCGCTGCGCATCATGGCTGCGACTTCATCGACAGAATAACCTTTGTTTCCGTGCATCCTGTCCTCCTCAACCGCAAGCAGTTCCTCACGGAGTTTCAGCATCTTCTCCCTGCGGTTAAAGGTTTCAATATCCATAACGACTAAATCTCCCTCGCCATTCTTGGTAAGGAAAACCGGCTCTGCTGTCTTTCTGCACATTTCGGCAATCTCGTTGTAATTCTGACGGATTGCTGCGGATGGACGAATATTCATAACCACACCTCCCGTTTGTATTTGGTAGTATTATTCTAACTATATTATACTCATTTTATGCCACCCGGTCAATATGCGCAGAAAAATTTACAATTACAAGCCCATCATTTCTCGGACAACACGGTCTGCCATTTTGACCGCCCCGACTAAGACGAGCATGTTAAATACCAACTCCCCGATATAGCTCCATACCATCGACACCGCCGCAGCGTCCGGGTCAACCGCAGGCGGGGAAGCCGCAAAGAGGGAGAGGATGATACAGCCAAGCACGATAATCGCCCCTTCAAGGCAGACAGCGGCATAGGACAGTAGATCAATAGCGGCTCCAAACATGTGCACCGACTTGCAAGGCTCTCTTGCAAGCAGGCGGAAGGAATACCGCTTGTC
>CASEPH010000033.1 GCA_949289625.1 uncultured Clostridia bacterium
TGCGGCAAAAGAGGTGGAGTGCCGCCTGTATGAGAATATCGTAGATGAGGAGAAGGGCAAACTGAACGAGGACGGCAGCCTGAATCTGAACCCCAACTCCCTTACGGTGCTTCCGCACTGCTATGTGGAGCCGGCTCTGGCAGAGGCCAAGGCCTACGACAGCTTCCAGTTCATGCGCAACGGCTATTTCTGCGCGGACTGCAAGGACAGCAGGCCCGGCGCGCCGGTGTTCAACCGGATTGTGTCTTTAAAGAGCTCCTTTAAGCTGCCAGGGGCAGGGAAATAAACGAAAAGAGACAGCAGCTCGGACGGCGGGCGGTAAACCTGCCTGACGGACAGAGACTGCTAAATAGCGGGGCTGTGAAGGCTGGGAGTTTTTACTCCTAGCCTTCACAGCCCTGTTGGCATTGTACATAATCCTTCGCCAGCTTGAGAAAGTCCTGCTCGGCCTTGCTGATATAGGCATCCTTGCGGGTGAGGGCAGAACGCATCCAGCGCATACGGCTTCCCACGGAGAAATAGGCGATGGGAGCCGTGGGCGTCACATAGGACTGCGGGAAGAAGGCAGGCGCTACCTGGCTTTTGACCATATTGAAGGCGGTGATGCTGCTTGCGGACTCAAAGAGGATACGGGGCTTGACGCCGGCAGCCTCATAGAGGGTGTCAACCATATCCCGCAGCCGGGTTTCCTTGCTCACGAGAATCACAGGCTCATCCCGGAGAAGATGAAAGTCAATGGGCGGAAAGGCCTCCCAGCTCCTCTCGCCGGCCAGCGGCGCCAGGGGATGGCTTTTGGGGACGCCAAAGACCAGCAGCTCTTCACTCATAAGAAAATAGTCAAACTGGGGCTTTCTGTCATCCAGCGCGTGGGAGACAAAGGCGATGTTTACGCTGCCGCGCAGAAGGAGCTGTTCTCCCTGCTTCACCCGGGCTTCATAAATTTTAAAGGTAATGTCCGGATACATTCGGTGAAAGATAGGATAGATGTGGGAGAACATCCGGGAGCCCTGCTCCGGCGTATAGGCGATGGCGATTTCTCCTTTTTTCATATCCGCGATATCCTGGAGGAGCCGGTAGGTCTCCTGCTTCATCATAAGCATTTTTCTTGCAGTTTCCAGATAGATCGTCCCCGCATATGTGGGAACCATTCCGTGCTTGATGCGGTGGAAGAGCGGCAGGCCCAGCTCTCTCTCCAGCTTCAGAAGCTGCTGGTTCAGCCCAGACTGCGTCATAAAGAGCTTCTGTGCCGCCTTGGCGATGCTCTGCTCCTCCGCAATGGCAATGATGTACTCCAATTGTTTAAGATCCACAAAAATCCCCCTTTTAATTCTATGAACTTAAAAAAAGTAAGTATAGACAAGAAAAACCATAAGTTGCAATGAGTCTGTTGTCTTATTATAATCATTTTGTCAATAGGATTCAATAAATTTTGCAAAAAATGACGAAAGTCACCTCATGGCCATGAGAAAGAGATGGGAATTTATTGATGAGTGCCCGCCGCAGGATATTTTTCTGCGGCAGAGCAAAAAGGAGGGATTTTTCATGGATATGTATATTGTTCTTGCCGTTACAATTTTCATGATGGTGATGTTCGTATGGCATAAGGTGCCCTTTGGCGTGACTACCATGACCTGCTGCGTGATTTTGATGGTGACAGGGGTGATTGACCTGAATACCACATTCAGCGGATTCGGAAACAAAATTGTGGTTCTGATTGCCCCCATGCTGGCTTTGGGCGGCGTCCTGGGGAAAACGAATCTGGTGGCGAACCTGCAGGAGCTGATGGAGTCAATGAAGGGAAAGCACGGAACTCTGCTGGTTCTCTCAATCTTCCTGATTGCCGGCATAATGGCCCAGCTGATTCCGTCCACCGCAGTTCTGGCGATTATGGTTGTATTCCTCTCTACTCTGGGGGACACAGGGGAAATCAATTCCAAGCGCCTGATGCTTCCCACCCTTGGAATTACGTCCTCATGTAAGTTTCGGTTTCCTATCAGCCTGGGAGCGACCAACTTTGCAGTAATCAATGCGATGTATGTGGGAATTATTCCAGATGAAAAGTATGCGCTGAAGATGCTGGATCCGTTTATTTTCTCGATTCTTCCCATGGTGGCGCTGGTTCTCTACTGTGTGTTCGGATGGCGTCTGATGCCCAACCAGGCTGGCGCTTTAAATAAGGACGCGGCCAAGCAGAAGGTACAGAAGGGCGTGCTGTCTCCGATCCAGGAAAAGATTGTGTATATCGTCTTTGTGGTGGTTATGCTCATCATGATCCTGAATACCTGGACAGGCGATCTTATGTACGTGGCTCCGGCCATCGGCGTTCTGATCCTGATCTACACAGGGGTGCTTACGGCGAAGGAGGCTGTCTCCAGCATGACTGTGGATATGATCTGGATGATCGCAGGCGTGCTGGTGGTAGCGGATGCACTGGGCAGCTCCGGTGCCAGCGAGCTGATTGGAAATTTCCTGATGGGCATGGTAGGGGAAAGCCCCAGCTCCATTTCCGTTATGTTCCTGTTCTCCGCAGTTACGATCATTATGACAAATTTCCTCTCCAACTCCGCAACCCAGACTGTTTTAGTTCCCATAGCGGCCTCCCTGGCTCTGGTAGGCGGATGGGATCCCCGCGGAATCGTCCTGATTGCAGGGATTGCCAATATGTTTGATATCGCTCTTCCCTCAGGCTCCGGCGAGGCTGCTGTGGCCTATGGCGCGGGCGGCTACAATCCGGTGGAGGTTATGCGGTTTACCATTCCTTATATGGTTATTGCCATTGTTACATGTACCATCTCGGCACATATGCTGTTCCCTCTGTATGGCTAGGGACATGGGAATGGATTTTTAGCGCAGTCTGCGATATAATTGGAAACAATAGGAGGAATTGATTATGCCATTAAATAGTACATCGCTGGTGAGTCCCCCGGCTCCGGTTCTTATGGAGCACTGCTGCCGCAAGCCCTGGGAGACATATCTGGAGCCTCTGCGGATGGCTCCCGGAGTCTGGTATGTGTCGGGAAATAACTGGGTGGCCTGCTATCTGATTGACACGGGGGATGGACTTATCCTGATTGATACGGCCATGCACGAGACCGCTTATCTGATGATTGAGAATATTCACAAGCTGGGATACCAGCTTACGGACATCAAAAAGATTCTGCTGAGCCATGCCCACATTGATCATATCGGTGCAGCCCGGACGATGAAGGAGCTCACCGGCGCGAAGATTTACCTGGGTGAGAGGGATCTGCCGTTTCTTCATGAGAGAAGGGATCTGATCATGAATGAGGGCGGGTATACCTGCGGGGAGTTTGAACCGGATGTGATTTATTCTGACGATACGCCCATTGTCCAGGGAAATGTGACCATCCGCACCGTCTCCACACCGGGACACACACCGGGCTGCACTTCGTTTTTCTTTGACGTGCAGGATAAGGACGGGAAGATCTACACCTGCGGCATGCACGGTGGCCTGGGACTTCTGTGGAATACGAAGAAGCAGTTTGAGGAGATCGGGCTTCCGTTTTCCTTGATGGAAGAATTTGTGGAGGGATTAAAGCGGCTGGATCAGATGCATGTGGACATCTGCCTGCCGTCCCACACCAACCAGGTGGGAATTCTCCTTTTAAAGGATCAGATCCGGGAGGACTTTAATCCCTATTATGATCCGTCTATCTGGCATGAGCTTATGCAGGAGAGGCTGGAGCGGGCGCAGAGGATTTTGGAGCGGGCGAAGGAGGAAGAATAGGGGCGGCTGAAAACAATATTGAAATACAGCTTATGGGCGCTTCAAAGGCGAAAAGGCAGCGTAGAAGGCAGAAATGCTTTTTACGCTGTCTTTCTTTATGTCAAAAAACAAAATCGTGCATTCAGCCTTCACGGAGAGGAGTGCAGAAACGTTTTTATAATATCGGCTCAATGACCGATCGAAAATAGCGGTCTAATTCTGTCGGCGTCTGCTTCATACGGCCTTTGATCCACCATAGTACCATTTCTACAAAGCTGCCGGAAATGTGGTTGATAAGAAAATCCGATGGAATATCTTTATTGCTTTTTCGATTTTGATTAACAAATTGGTTTTGGATTAACTCGCTCAAGCTGTCCTTGAAATAGCGGAGGAAAATTTCACTGCTTTCACAGGAGAGTAAGCCAAGAATATTATTGTCATTTTCCTGTAGGTGCTGGAGCAAGTGGCAGAATATGGATTCCGGTGCGCTGCTATTGGAGTAAAGCCCATGCGTATGGGTACGGTCCTTTGCACTGGAAATGATGTGTCCAAACAGATTTTCACAAAGCTCTTTCAATAATTCGTCTTTTGTCTCAAAGTGGTCGTAAAATGTAGTACGCCCTACATTTGCCCGATCTATAATTTCCTGCACGGTAATGTGGCTGTAGCTTTGTTCTGCTAAGAGAGAACTAAAAGCCTGAAAGATAGCTGCTCGTGTCTTTTGCTGGCGTCTGTCCATATATTTTCTCCTCGTACAATCTTCTATGTATGTTCGGTAACGAACACTCTTGGTAAATTATCTATTGCTATTCAGCATCTTCTCTCATACAATAAAAACGAACAAAGTATTCGATATCAAATTTATTGTACGAGAGAAACTGATGCTTGTCAAGCGGCTTTCGTGAGAGGGGGATACTCTATGGCAAAGACCTTGAAAAAAATCAACGATTTTCTGGCCGGTCTGCCGATGACGATTGTGGCAGGGATTTTCCTGCTGATTGATTTGATTCCTCATTTGATGGAGGAATTTGGAGGGACAGAAGCTCATTTGAGCGTTTTGCCGTTTGATCCTGCATGGGCAACAATTATTATCAGCGGCATTCCTCTGCTGTATTTGGCCATCTGGCGAATCATTTATAATCGAGGTATTGCAAAGATTTCTTCGGCGCTGCTCATTTGTATCGCCATGCTTGCTGCGCTTGCTATTGGAGAAATGTTTGCTGCCGGCGAGGTTGCTTTTATCATGGCTTTAGGTGCTCTGCTGGAGGATACTGTCACCAATCGTGCAAAAAAAGGTTTAAGAAAGTTAATCAGCCTTGCCCCTGCACAGGGGCGCCGCATCCGTGATGGCGAAGAAGAAATGATTCCCGCAGAGGAAATCCGCAAAGGGGATGTGCTGCGTATCCTTGCTGGTGAAACCATCCCAGTGGATGGAAAAATCCTGACCGGAGAGACATCCGTAGACCAGTCCATTATGACCGGCGAATCTCTGCCTGTAGATAAAACCGTCGGGGATGAGGTGTTCTGCGGTACAATCAACCGTTTTGGAGCGATTGACATTACAGCAGCAAAAGTCGGCGAAGACAGTTCCCTGCAAAAGCTGATCCGCATGGCAGAGGATGCAGAGAATAAGCAAGCACCCATGCAGCGTATCGCTGACCGGGCGGCAAGCTGGCTGGTGCCGGCAGCCCTGCTGATTGCCGTTCTCGCTTATGTGTTCACAGGAAACATCGTTACCGGCGTTACTGTACTGGTGGTTTTTTGCCCCTGTGCTCTGGTGCTGGCAACCCCCACCGCCATTATGGCGGCTATTGGGCAGGCCGCAAAACATGGCGTCATTATTAAATCGGGTGAATCACTGGAAAAGATGGGAAAGGTGGATACGATTGCTTTCGATAAGACAGGAACCCTTACTTATGGCCGGTTGGAGGTCAGCGATATTATTCCCTTTGATTCCTCGCTCACAAAGAAGGAGCTGCTCATGCTGACAGCGTCCGCCGAAGCGAAAAGCGAACATCCTCTGGGTAAAGCAATCGCAGCAAAAGCGAAAGGAGAGAGTTTACATTTAACAGAATCCGAAGATTTCAAGATGGCGGCTGGCAAGGGCGTTTCCGCAAAGGTCTTCGGTAAGAATCTGCTGTGCGGCAGCGAGAAGTATCTTTTGGAACAGGGGGTTGTTATTGATGGGCAGGTTCACAGCACATTGGAAAAGCTCCGTGCTGAAGGGAAAGCATCTGTTCTTGTGGCGGAAAAAAACACCTGTATTGGTGTGATTGCCCTGTCCGACGTGTTGCGAGCCGAAGCAAAAGACATGGTTTCCCGCTTGAAAGCCATGCACACAAGTACTGTCCTGCTCACCGGCGACCATAAGAAAACCGCCGACTATTTTGCAAAGCAGGTGGGAATCTCCGAAGTGCGGGCAGAACTGCTTCCAGAGGAAAAGGTGCAGAGTGTGGAAGCCCTGCGTGAATCAGGGTGGAAGGTCTGTATGATCGGTGACGGTGTCAATGATGCGCCTGCTCTGAAAACCGCTGATGTGGGGGTGGCTATGGGGAGCATGGGCAGCGACATTGCAGTCGAAGCCGCCGATATTGCCCTGATGAGTGATGATATTTCTAAAATTCCTTATTTGAAGCGGCTGTCCAATGCCACAGTAAAGACCATCAAATTTAGTATCACGTTGTCTATGTGTATCAACTTTGCGGCGATTGTGCTTTCCCTGCTGGAAATGCTCAACCCTGTCACAGGCGCACTGGTACATAATGCCGGTTCCTGCTTTGTAGTGCTGATAGCGGCGCTGCTGTATGATCGGAAATTTGGGTGAACAGATTGTTTGTTCCAGAACTGCTCCCGTCAAGCGGACAATTAAAAAATAAAAATTGTTTCTGCCGCCAGATGCATAAGCTGGCGGCAGTCTTATGCTGCCAACATATATTGTGCATGATACAGCTTCACTACAATTCTCCTCCATTTTTTTTGCAGATGATTTCCAGATCGTCTATAGCATCATCAAGAGACAGCGTATGCTCTATCTCATAATTTTCTTTTAAAAAATTGAGCCCCTTATACTTATATAAATATAAAAATGCGGCTTGGGGGTGAAGACGTTTTTTTCTCGCAAATTCATTAATACAGTTATATGGAATTGAGAGAGAGATGTCAAATTAAAAAAGTGCAGACATCCAATAAAAATGCACAGCGACTTTTGGGACGGCTCATGCTACCATACAAAATAGAATGGGAAGGAGGACCTGGATATGAAAAAATGGTGGAAGGAAGCAGTGGTGTATCAGATTTATACCAAGAGCTTCTGCGATTCCAACGGGGATGGAATCGGGGATCTGCGGGGAATTATGGAGAAGCTGGATTACATCCAGTCCTTGGGTGTGGATGTGCTGTGGCTGAATCCCATTTACCGGTCCCCGGATGTGGACAATGGCTATGACATAGCGGATTATCAGGATATCGATCCGCGCTACGGCACGCTGGAGGACTTCAAGGCTCTGCTGGATGCGGTTCACAGCCGCGGCATGCGCCTTATTATGGATATGGTGTTAAACCACACCTCGGATGAGCACTGGTGGTTCCAGGAATCAAAGAAGTCCAAGGACAATCCCTACCGGGACTACTATATCTGGCGGCCGGGAAAGGACGGAAAGGAGCCCAACAACTGGGGCAATTATTTCTATGAGGGCCGGGGAAGCGCCTGGGAGTATGATGAGGCCACAGGAGAGTATTATCTGCACAATTATTCCAGAAAGATGCCTGACTTAAACTGGGACAATCCCCGTCTGAAGGATGATATGTGCCAGATGATGCGCTGGTGGCTGGACATGGGGGTGGACGGCTTCCGCATGGACGCCATCAACCGGCTGGTAAAGCCCAAGGGACTTCCGGATTCCCCCAATCCGCCCACTCCGCCGGTGGGGATCTACGGCTATGTGGTGGACCGGACCATGTGCGCCAACCGGCCGGGAATTCACGAGCTGCTTCACGAGCTGAATGAACGGGTTTTCAGCCGCTATGACATCATGGTTGTGGGGGAGACAGGAAATGTGGACGCTGCCATCGCCATTGATTATGTGAAGGAGGAACGCCGGGAGATCGATATGGTGTTCCATTTTGAGATAGCCAAGAACCCGGTGCTGGTAAATGCCCAGCAGTTCAAGGAAATACAGCGCCGCTGGTATCACGTGGTGGAGCAGCACGGCTGGATCACCCAGTATCTCTCCAACCACGACACGCCCAGACAGGTGTCCCGATTTGGAAATGACGGGGAATACCGTTATGAATCAGCTGCCATGCTGGCCCTTCTGATGCACACCCATCCAGGCACGGTCTATGTGTACCAGGGGGAGGAGCTGGGCATGACCAATGTGGATTTTCCGTCCATCGAGGACTACAACGAGAAATACACGGTGGGCAAGTACCACACCATGGTGGAGAGCGGCGTGGATCCCAAGGAGGCGCTGGATTCTCTGAAAATGATGAGCCGGGACAATGTGCGCACGCCCATGCAGTGGAATGACAGGGACCAGGCAGGCTTTACCACGGGAAAGCCCTGGCTGCGGGTCAATCCCAATTATACCCGCATCAATGCGGCAGAGGAGGAGACAGCGGAAAAATCCGTTCTCCGGTTTTACCGGCAGCTGATTTCCATGCGCAAGGCGCATCCCATTATGGCCTATGGAACCTACCGGCAGATTTTGGAGGATGATCCGGAGCTTATTATTTACCTGCGGGAATGGGAGGGAGAGCGCTGGCTGGTGGTCTGCAACTTCTACGGAAATACCCGAAGGCTGCCGGAGGAGGCCGCAGCACTCCTGGCGGGCGGGGAGAACGCGCCGCAGACGGAAGCGGGCGGAAAAAATGCGCCGCAGACAGAAGCGGGAGGGGAGAATGCGCCCAAGCTTCTTCTCTGCAACTATGAAACCGGAGAGAGGGAAACGATCCGCCCCTATGAGGCGAGAATTTATAGACTGTGACAAACGGCCCAAATAGCAGAGGGCACAGCTGCTGCCGGAACGATTGCAGCCGGAGTGAATGCCGAAACGATTACGGACGGAGTCAATTCCGGAACTATTAGAAAGGAGAGGACAATATGCTGGACAAACGATTTCGATTAAACCTGGACGGAAGGCCAAATCCCAAGTGTGTGGTGCAGGGAGACAAATACCGCTTCACCGTGCTCACCTCCCAGATGCTTCGGATGGAGTACGACGAGAACGGAGAATTTGAGGACCGTCCCACCCAGGTAGTCTGGAACAGGAATTTTGACTGCCCGGAATTTACGGTGCGGGACCAGGAGCACTGCCTGGAGATTGATACAGAATATTTTCACCTGGTATATGACAAAAAGGAATTTTCACCCAATCATCTGTACATCGATGTGAAATATGCATTTACCAATTACGGAGGGCGCTGGTACTATGGGAGGACGGACTACGGCGATCCGCCCAGAGAGCATAACCTGAAGGGCACGGCACGTACCCTGGACCGGTGCGACGGCCCCTGGTACAAGGGGGGCAATGTGCTGGAGCGGATGCGGACCCTGGACGGCCGGATCAACCGGGAAGAGGGGGATGTGGATCTTGGCATGGGCCTGTGCGATACCAGCGGAAGGACCTTCTTCGATGACGGGGCATCCCTGATTCTTGACGAGGAGGGCTGGGTTCATCCGCGTAAGAAGGGCTGCATTGACACCTACTTCTTTGGCTATGGCCGGGATTATTTTAAGGCGATTCACGATTTTTATCAGCTCTCCGGGCCAGTACCCCTTCTGCCCCGGTATGCTCTGGGCAACTGGTGGAGCCGCTATTGGAAATATACGGAGGAGAGCTACGAGGCCCTTTTGACGCGCTTTACAGAGATGAATATTCCATTCTCCGTGGTGGTCATGGATATGGACTGGCATATTGTGGATATCCCGGAAAAATATGGAAAAGGCTGGACTGGCTACACCTGGAACAAGGACTTTTTCCCGGATCCGGCCCGGTTCCTTGCCTGGCTCCATGAGCACAACTATCGGATTACCCTAAACCTGCATCCCGCAGACGGGGTGCGCGCCTTTGAGGAGCAGTATGTCCCGATGGCCCGGGCGCTGGGAGTGGATCCGGAGACAGGATATCCGGTACAGTTTGATTTCACCAATATCGAGTTTATCGAGGCATATTTCAAGTATCTCCACCATCCGAATGAAGAGATCGGTGTGGACTTTTGGTGGATGGACTGGCAGCAGGGAAATATCTGTGCGGTGGAGGGCCTGGATCCCATGTGGATGCTGAACCACTATCACCACTATGACCTGGCCAGCACAGGAAAACGCGGCATCATGCTGTCCCGCTACAGCGGACTGGGAAGCCATCGGTATCCCATCGGCTTCTCCGGCGACGTCCATGTGACTTGGGAATCGCTGCAGTATCAGCCTTATTTCACGGCCACTGCGGCAAATGTGGGGTATACATGGTGGAGCCATGACATCGGCGGCCATATGAACGGGATCAAGGACAATGAGCTCTATATCCGCTGGCTGCAG